>JBKPLR010000087.1:0-15907 GCA_046731695.1 Actinomycetota bacterium | reverse complement strand
CTCTCCGGCCGCCCGCTGGCGCCGGCGGCCGGAGAGCGAGACCGTGAGGCCGGGATTCACCTAGTCGTCGTCCTCCTTCTTGAGCCGGACGAGCGTGAGCGTGCCCTTGACCATGGCGCACCGCATCTCGACCTTGTCGTTCATCCGGAAACCGGCGAGGAGCGACTTGTCGGTGACCGCGCAGGTGACCGGCGTGCCGTTTCCGTCGGCGTCGTCGGCCGCGTCGTGTCCTTCTCGTCCGGGCGAGACCGTGATGCTCGTGTCGCTCATGTTCGTGATCGTGCCGCGGACCTCGACCTTGCCCTGCTCGCCCTCCTCCTCCTCGTCGGTCCGGATCGAGAGGAGCGTGAACGCGCCGGTGGTCGCATCCACCGAGACGTCGAGCTCGATCTCGTCACCGGGCCTAAGCGGAGGCAACTGGAAACCGGGCGGCACGGTGACGAACACCTCGCCGCGGTGCTCGACGGCGAGACGGAGCTGGCCGCCCTTGACGTCGAGGAAGATGCCCTCGAGCTCGAGGCTGTTCGCGTGCCCAAGGTCCTTGAACGAGGTCGCGGTCAGGCCGTTCCGTCCAATTCGGACCCGCACCTGGACGCGGTCGCCGGCGCGATGGTGGCGGTTGACGCCGCGCACGCCGATCACGCTGCCGCCGGTGGAGAGCAGGATGCGCGACGCGCGGTGCCGGACGACGGTCCCGCGGAGCACCGCGTGGCGGGCCCGACCGGCCGGGCGGAAGGAGCCGGCCTTGAACGTGCCGTCGGAGAGCCGCCGTGCGGAGAAAACGAGCCGCTCGCCGGCGCGCGCGGCTCTCACCTGCCCCGGCGCACGGACGGTGCGGACGACGCCGCCGCGCGAAGCGATCACGAGCGCATGCCGCGCCTGATCCTTGGCCACGACGACGCCACTGCACGCCGCGGCCGTCGCCGGCAGCGCGAGCACTGCCGAAGCGGCGGCGGCGAAGAGAAGCAATCGCTTCATCTGAAGAGTCCTTTCGGGAGTGGGGCTCGAACGGTTCACCCCGCTGGAGCCGATCCGCCCGAAAAACTTGCAGCCTCAGCTAGAAATCTCCCGCATGAGTGGCCGTTACCAGCTGGAGGAGCCGCTCGGCCACGGCGGGATGGCCTCGGTCTACAGGGCTCGCGACACCGAGCTCGGCCGAGAGGTGGCCCTGAAGGCTCTCGCCGAGAACCTCACCGGCGACGAGGAGCTGCGGAAGCGTTTTCTCAGGGAGGCGCGCCTCGCGGCGAGGCTCTCGCATCCGAACGTCGCCAGCGTCTACGACGTGGGCGAAGAGGAGGACGGGCGGCCGTACATCGTGATGGAGCTCGTCGAGGGCGCGACGCTTGCCGAGCGCGGCCGCGTGTCGCCGGAGGAGGCGCGCGGCCTGGCCTTGCAGGCGGCACGCGCACTCGCGCACGCGCATGAGGCTGGGCTCGTCCATCGTGACGTCAAGCCGGCGAACCTGCTGCTGCGGCGCGACGGTACGCTGAAGATCGCGGACTTCGGGATCGCGCGTGCCGCGGAGACGACGAGGCTCACGCAGGCCGGAACCGTGCTCGGGACGGCTGCCTATCTCGCTCCGGAGCAGGCACTCGGCGAGGACGTCACCTCCGCGGCTGACGTCTACTCGCTGGGCGCCGTGCTCTACGAGCTGCTGACGGGGCGGCCGCCCTTCGAGTTCGACTCGCTCGCCGACCTCGCGGAGAAGCAGCAGGCGATGGCAATCGCACCGGTCCGGGAGCTGGCGCCGGAGACGCCAAGCGACCTCGAGGACCTCGTCATGCGCTGCCTCGCCCGGAACCCGTCGTACCGGCCGAGCGCGGCCGAGCTCGTGCAGGAGCTCGAGCCAAGCGCACCGGAGCCCCCGACCGAGCGGATGCCGCGACCGCGAGCACCGCGCCGCAGGCTCTGGCTCGGGATTGCCGGCCTCCTCGTCGTCGCCGCGATCCTCCTGGCGGCGATCGCGCTCAGCACCACGAGCGACTCAGGGAAGCCCAAGCCCCGCCGCGCCCCGGCGGTGCCGTCGATCTCGCGCGGCTCGACGCCGCAGGAGCAGGCCCGCAACATCGCGGACTGGCTCAGAAGGTATTCGCGCTAGGAGCGGTCGGCGGCGACGGCGGGCGCGCCGAACGTGATGCCCTCGCGCGCGAGCGCAAGCTGGACTTCCTCCCGCGCCTTGTAGATGCGCCACTTCACCGTCGCGAGCGTGATCTCGAGCGAGTCGGCGATCTCCGTGTACGAGAGGCCGACGACGTCGCGCAGCAGCAGCGCCATCTTCAGCTCGACGTTGAGGTCCTCGACCGCGCGCCAGAGCGCGTCGATCTCCTCGAGCCGCTCGACCGGCGCGTCCAGCACCTCGAGCGGAGCGATGTCGTCGAGGGCGACGAGAGCGCGCGGGCGGCGCTCGAAGGCGCGCAGCTCGTCGAGCACGCGGTTCTTCGTCACCTGGAAGAGCCAGGTCGTGAACTTCGAGCGGAGCGAGAACTTCGACAGGCCCTGGAAGACACGCAGGAAGACCTCCTGCGTGAGGTCCTCAGCAAGCGCCCGGTCGCCGTTCACCAGCCGCAGCACGTAGTTGTAGACGGGCGTCTCGTAGGCTCGGACGATGAGGGAAAAGGCGCGTTCGTCGCCGCGTTGCGCCTTCCGCAGGACGCCAGGGTCGGGCTGGGCCAATGACAAAGCCTGCGGAGTATAGACGGGAATAGCGGTCTTCGTGGACACCCAATATGGGCTAATTGCAGAGGTTTTTTCCGCTCATTCGTAAGGGTTTCGTAATCTCCAGGTAAGCGAGAGCCGTTGGGGCCAGATCCGCGAGCTCACCGTCGGCACGCAGCTTCGCGTACGGGTCGGTGACGATCAGCGGCACCGGGTTCGAAGTGTGGGCGGTATGCGGGCTCGTGCCGTCTGCTTCGAGCATCTGTTCGGCGTTCCCATGGTCAGCAGTGATCAGCAAGACGCCGCCGAGCCGCTCGACGGTTTCGACGACCTTCTCGAGGCAGGTATCCGCGGTCTCGACCGCCTTGACCACCGCCGGGATCACGCCGCTGTGCCCGACCATGTCCGGATTGGCGAAATTGACGATCGCGAAGCCGTAGCCGTCGTCCTCGAGCTCTTTACAAAAGCGTTCGGTGACCTCCGGGGCCGACATCTCCGGCTTCTTGTCGTAGGTGCCGACGTCACGCGGGCTCGGGACGAGGATGCGCGTCTCTCCCGCCCACTCGTCCTCGCGCCCGCCGTTCAGGAAGTACGTCACGTGCGCGTACTTCTCCGTCTCCGCAGCGTGGAGCTGGCGGATCGTGTGCTCGGCGAGGACCTCCGCAAGGGTCTCGTCGACCTCCTGCTCCCCGAATGCGACCGGGCAGTCGAGGTCGTCGCTGTACCGCGTCATCGTCGTGAGGTCGAAGCCGGCTTCGAGAAGCTTCTGGGAGAGCTGGCGGGCCCGGTCGGGACGGAAGTTGAAGAAGATCGCGGCGTCGTCCTTGGTGAGGCCAGGGCGCCCTTCGAGCACGACCGGCTCGATGAACTCGTCGGTGACGCCGTTCTCGTAGCTCGCGCGGACGGCCGCGACCGGGTCCTCGGCGTGCTCGCCCTTGCCCTCGACGATCGCGTCGTAGCCGCGCTGCGTCCGATCCCAGCGCTTGTCGCGGTCCATCGCGTAGTAGCGGCCGGTGACGGTTGCGATCCGCTCCGCGGGAAGCTCGGCGAGGTCGTCGACGGCTGCGTGTGGTGAGACATCGCGGCCGTCCGTGAAAGCGTGGATCCAGGTTCTCTGCGGCGCGAATTCGAGCAGTGCCTTCAGGTGGTCGATGTGCGAGTGCACGCCGCCGTGGGAGACGAGGCCGAGCAGGTGGACGTCGCCGCCTTTCGAGAAGGCGGCCTTCAGCACCGGGTTTTCCATGAACGAGCCGTCCGCGATCGCGCGGTTGATGCGTTGCAGGTCCTGATCGAGGACTCGGCCCGAGCCGATCGTCAGGTGACCGACCTCCGAGTTGCCCATCTGGCCCGAGGGGAGGCCGACCGCCTCGCCGGAGGCTTTGAGCGTCGTGTGCGGGTACTCGGCCCAGAGCCGGTCGAAGACGGGCGTCTTGGCGAGCTCGACGGCATTTCCCGGCCCGGGCGGCGCGCAGCCCCAGCCGTCCAGGATGACCAGTGCTACGAGTTTGCGGGCGCTTGGCAAATCGCGGTGAACGATCCCACGTCCAGCGACGCCCCGCCGACGAGCGCGCCGTCGACGTCAGGCTGCGAGAGCAGCTCGGCGGCGTTGTCGGGCTTGACCGAGCCTCCGTACAACACGGGTACGTCGAGCAGCGTCTTGATGAACGCATGCGCGTCCTGCGCCTGATCGGGTGTCGCGGTCTTGCCGGTGCCGATCGCCCAGACCGGCTCGTAGGCGACGACGAGAGCATCGTGCTTCGAGAGCACCGAGACCTGCCGGCGGAGGACGTCCTCGGTTTGGTTCTGCTCCCGCTCCTCCTCGAGCTCGCCGACGCATGCGATCACGCGCAGGCCGGCTTCGAGCGCGTGCTCGGTGCGGAGCCGGACGGTGTCGTCGGTCTCGCCGAAGTACTGCCGCCGCTCGGAATGGCCAACGATCGCGCCAATGACGCCAAGCTCGCGCAACATCGGCGCCGAGATCTCGCCCGTGAAGGCGCCCTCGTCCTCCCAGTGGACGTTCTGCGCAAAGATGGTGTGACCGCTCTCGACGGCCGCCGCGAGCGAGACGAACGGCGGGCAGAGCACCGCCTCGACACCGTCGCCGTCGGGCGGCCGGAAGGCCGCGCAGAACTCGCGGGTCTCCCCCGGCCCCTTGTACATCTTCCAGTTGCCCGCGATCAGGAGGATGGGATCACCGCCACGCCGGGGAGATCTTTTCCCTCGAGGAGCTCGAGCGCGGCGCCGCCACCGGTGGAGAGCCAGCCCACCTCGTCCTGGAGGCCGAGCTCGTGGAGCGCGCGGGCCGAGTCGGCGCCGCCGACGACAGAGTACGCGTCTGAGCGGGCGACGGCCTCCGCGACGGCCTTCGTCCCTTCAGCGAAGCGCGGCCACTCGAAGACGCCCATCGGCCCGTTCCAGAAGATCGTCCGCGCGTTTGCAATCTCGCCCGCGAACCGCTCGCGCGTCTCCGGGCCGACGTCGAGCCCGAGCCAGCCATCGGGGAGCGCGTCGTACGGGACGACCTTTGCCTCCGCGTCCTCCTCGAAGATCGCCGCAGCGACGACGTCGGTCGGGAGCACGACATCGAAGCCGAGTGGATTGTTCTCACGCAGCTCCTCGGCCATCTTGCCGCCGACGAGGACGGTGTCCGCTTTGCCGCCGAGGTTGCGCAGGACGCCGAGCTTGTCCTCCACCTTCGCCCCGCCGGAGACGAGGACGAACGGCCGCTCGACGTCGCCCACGAGCTTGCCGAGCGCCTCGAGCTCGCGCTCGAGCAGCAGGCCGGCGTAGGCGGGCAGCAGCTCGGCGACGCCCACGGTCGACGCGTGCGCGCGGTGCACCGAGCCGAAAGCGTCCTCCACGAACAGGTCCCGGCCAGCTGCCAGCTCGCGGGCAAACGAAGGGTCGTTCTTGGTCTCGCCCGGGTCGAACCTGGTGTTCTCGAGCACGCGCACCTCGGGCACGAGCGACCGCAGCTCCTCCTCGACGGGTTTCATCGCAAACGCCGGATCTTGCCCCTTCGGCCGGCCGAGATGCGAGCAGACCGTGACGTCACGCGCGTCGTGCTCGACCAGGTACTGCAGCGTCGGCACCGCGGCGCGGATGCGCGTGTCGTCGGCGACGCGGCCATTCTCGAGCGGCACGTTCAGGTCGGAGCGCACGAGCACGAGCCTGCCGCCGACCTCGGCGTCGCGTACGGACCGCGGCTTTTGCTTCTGCAAGTTAAGCCGGCCGCGTCGGCAAAGCCGCCGCGGCCTCTCTGGTCGGCGCCGCCAAGTCGGCGCCTTAGGCGGAGACCGCAGCGGGCAGCGTCGCGCCGACTTTCTCCACGAGATCGACGAGCCGGCACGAGTACCCCCACTCGTTGTCGTACCAGCCGAAGACCTTGACGAGCGAGCCGTTCGCCATCGTCAGCTCGCTGTCGAAGATGCACGAGTACGGCGAGTGCTGGATGTCGGTCGAGACGAGCGGGTCGTCCGAGTACTGCAGGATCCCGTCGAGGTTGCCGGTGTCGGCTTTCGAGCGGAAGAGCTCCTTCACGGCTTCGGTCGTCGTGTCGCTGCCGACCAGACAGACCAGGTCGACAACCGAGCCCGTCGGGACCGGCGCCCGCATCGACATGCCGTCGACCTTGCCCTTGAGGTCGGGCATCACGATCCCGATCGCACGGGCGGCTCCGGTCGACGTCGGGATCAGGTTGATCGCGGCAGCACGCGCGCGGCGCAGGTCCTCGTGCGGGAGATCGAGCACGCGCTGGTCGTTCGTGTACGCGTGGATCGTCGTCATGAATCCCTGCTCGATCGTGAGCTCGTCGTGGAGCACCTTCGCGAGCGGCGCGACGCAGTTCGTCGTGCAGGAGGCGTTCGAGATGACATGGTGCGACTCCGGTTCGTAGGAGTCGTCATTGACGCCGATCACGATCGTCACGTCGGGGTCGGTCGCAGGCGCGGAGATGATCACCTTCTTCGCGCCGGCCTCGAGGTGCTTCTCGGCGCCCTCGCGCTTGGTGAAGAAACCCGTCGACTCGAGCACGAGGTCGACGCCCAGGTCGCCCCAGGGCAGGCTCGCGGGATCTTTCTCGGCGAGGAGCTGGATGTCCTGGCCTTCGACCGTGATCTTCCCGTCGCCGGCCGTGACCTGCTTGCCCAGCGGACCGAGCACGGAGTCGTAGCGGAGGAGGTACGCCATGGTCTCGGCGTCGCCGAGATCGTTCGCCGCGACCACCTCGAAGTCGCCGCCGCGCTGCAGGTGTGCGCGGAAGAAGTTGCGCCCAATCCGGCCGAAGCCGTTGATCCCAACCCGAATAGCCACTGAGCCTCCCCTTTCGTTTCTACCGGCGAGTCTAACGACGACCGGCGGGCCGCTAAGGCGTCGCTTGCGATGCCGTTTAGAGCATGTGCCTAGCAGAGGCGGGCCGCTAAGGCGTCGCTTGCGACGCCGTTTAGAGCAGGTGCCGGCTTTGCCGGCGCATGCATCTTAAGTCCCGACCGGCCCGCCTCTGGCCTCCGGCCAGAGGCGGGCCGGAGGGGAAGCTCCGAGGACGACCTCCCCCTCCGCATTGTCGCGCTCCGGACCTTGGCGACGGACGGGGTCTGAATCCATCGCCGGACGAGCGCGAACCCGCCGGGCGGAGTATTACGGAACGCCGAAGGCAAAAGCTACGTCTCTTGAAAGTCGGAAACATCGTTCCTAGTTCTTGTTTGTGGAAACAGGCGGTCTAGCGCCGAGCCAAGCGGAGCAGGGACTGCAAGCGGCGGTGCGCTGCGGCCTTCGTCACCGGGGGATCGCACTTCGCCCCGAGCTCTCGGAGGGACAGCGCCGGGTGCTTCAAACGGAGCTCCGCGATCTCGCGCAGTCGCGGGTCGAGCTCTTCCAGCCGCCGTCCTCGCTGCAGCCGTCGCGCGGCCTGCAGCTGGGCGTGGGCCGCCCGGCCTGACCGCACCAGGTTGGCGTGATCCGCATTCGCGAGCCGGTTCGCGCGCGCCCTAGTCGAGCCGACGACCGCGCGCTCCTGCAGCGCCAATGCCGCGTCGCTCGCGCCTGCCGCTGCGAGAACGCCCGCGATCCGGTCGATCCCCTTCGCGTACGCGAGCGCCTGCTCGCCCCGCTCCCCCACTCGGAGCTCCGCACCCTCGGCCGCCGCCGCCGCGGCGACCGCCTCTGCGCCGGCCTTGCTCTCGCTCCGCACTTCCAGGTGCGGTGACGGCGGCGGGCTCACCGAGCCAGCCGCGAGCAGCGCGCCTCTCAGATAAGCCGCGCGGCAGCAACCCCGCCCGAGCACCCGGCGCGGCGGCCGCTCCAAGGGCCGGCCCTTCGCGTCCACCACTCCGGCCTGCCGCAGAACCTCGAGCCCACCGTCCACGTGCAACTGGTACCGCGTCTCCTGCCCGAAGGCCCGCCGCCGGTAGGTGCGGATCTCCGAGGCGACGCCGAACGACCGCAGCAACCCGAATGCACGCCGAGCCACCGCCGCGCTCGCGAGGTCGAGATGCACGGAGATCTCCCCTCGGCCGAGCAGGTGCAGGCGGCCCGCGAAGTGGAATAGCGCCGAGAGCTCCGCCAGCCGGTCGCACTCCCGTTCGGGCGCGATTCCGGCGAGCTCGTTCCGCACGTCTTCGGAGAACACGGCACGAATCGTAGAATCACGCCATGAGCCGACCCGCGATCTTCAAGCCGCCGCCGCCGCAGAACGAACCCGTCAAGGACTACACGCCCGGATCGCCTGAGCGCGCCGAACTCGAGAAACGGCTTGCCGAGATGAAGAGCGAGGAGCTCGAGATCCCGTCGATCATCGGCGGCGAGGAGATCCGAAACGGTACGACCTTCGACGCGGTCATGCCGCACGACAAGGATCACGTCCTCGGCAAGGTGCATAAGGTCGGCGCCGCCGAGATCGAGCGCGCGGTCGACGCCTCGGCGAGGGCATGGGAGGACTGGCACCGCCTTCCCTGGGAGGAGCGAGCCGCGGTCTTCCTCCGCGCCGCGGAGCTGCTTGCCGGCCCCTGGCGCTCGACGCTCGTAGCGGCGACGATGCTCAACCAGTCGAAGACCGCGCACCAGGCCGAGATCGACGCCGCGTGCGAGGTGATCGACTTCTGGCGCTTCAACGTCCAGTTCATGATCCGGATCTACGAAGAGCAGCCCGTCTCCTCGCCTGGCGTCTGGAACCGGATGGAGTACAGGCCGCTCGAGGGCTTCGTCTTTGCGATCTCGCCGTTCAACTTCACCGCGATCGGCGCGAACCTCTCGACGAGCCCGGCGCTGATGGGCGACGTCGTGATCTGGAAGCCCGCGTCCGCGGCGGCCTACTCGGCCTACTGGACGATGAAGCTGCTCGAGGAGGCCGGCCTCCCGCCGGGGGTGATCAACCTCGTGTACGGGAGCGGCGCCGAGATCGGCGACGCCGTCATCGACAGCGAGCACCTGGCCGGCGTCCATTTCACTGGCTCGACCGAGGTCTTCCACTCGATCTGGAAGACCGTCGGCCAGAACATCGACCGCTACCGCAACTATCCGCGGATCGTCGGGGAGACCGGCGGCAAGGACTTCATCGTGGCCCACCCGAGCGCCGACGTCGACGCGGTGGCGACGGCGATCCTGCGCGGCTCCTTCGAGTACCAGGGCCAGAAGTGCTCCGCGGCCTCGCGCGTCTACGCGCCGTCGAACCTCTGGCCGCAGCTGAAAGAGCGGCTCGTCGAGGAGGTCGGGACGATCAAGATGGGCGACGTATCCGACTTCTCGAACTTCATGGGCGCGGTGATCGACGGCGGCTCGTTCGCGCGCCAGCGTGAGGCGATCGAGCACGCGAAGACCAACAAGGCCGAGGTGCTCGTCGGCGGAGGCACCGACGACAGTGAGGGCTTCTTCGTCGAGCCGACCGTGATCCAAACTCAGGACCCCCGCGACCGTCTAATGCAAGAAGAGTTCTTCGGGCCGATCGTGACGACCTACGTCTACCCCGAGAACGAGTGGGAGCAGACGCTGGAGCTCGTCGACGAGACGGCACCGTACGGGCTCACCGGCGCGATCTTCTCGCAGGACCGCGGGGCGATCGACGAGGCAGAGGAGGCACTACGGTACGCAGCCGGCAACCTGTATGTGAACGACAAGCCGACGGGTGCGGTCGTGGGCCAGCAGCCGTTCGGCGGCTCGCGCGCCTCTGGGACGAACGACAAGGCGGGGTCGATGTGGAATCTCATCCGGTGGGTCAGCCCGCGGACGATCAAGGAAACGTTCGTCCCGCCGCGCGACTACCGGTACCCGTTCCTGGACGGAAGCTGAAGGCCGCGTTCTTCGGGGTCGTCGGCGTCGCGCTGCTCCTTGCGGCTGCGGCGAGCGCAGCCCGTGTCCACGGCACCAGGCACGCCGACCGCATCCATACGGTCAATGGCAAGCGCGACGTCGTGTCGTGCGGCCGGGGCCGCGACCTGGCGACCGTGGACGGCCGGGACCGCGTCGCGCGGGACTGCGAGATCGTCACCCGCCAGATCTCGAGCGACCCCTACCGGACGACGTTCGGCCAGCACGGTACGCAGGTCGAGCCCGACTCGGCCTCATGGGGCTCCAAGATCGTGGCCGTCTTCCAGACCGACCGCGTCTACGACGGCGGTGCCGCCAACATCGGCTTCGCCGTCTCGAACAACGCGGGCCGCACATGGAAGCACGGCTTCCTCCCCGGCACGACGGTCTCTGCGAAGCCGAAGGGGACCTGGCCGCGCGTGAGTGACCCGACGGTTGCCTACGACTCCGTCCGCGGAGTCTGGCTCGCTGTCTCGCTCGCGTTCAGCGACAGCGCGTCCGCCTTTCTCGTGAGCAGGTCCGCGGACGGGCTCCACTGGCAGAGCCCGGTTACGACGAACCTCCGCAACGGCTTCGTGCTCGACAAGCAATGGGTCGCGTGCGACAACGGCGCGTCTAGCCCGTTCCGGGGCCACTGCTACCTGAGCTACTCCGATCTCGGAAGCGTCCAGATCGAGACCCAGGTCTCAGCTGACGGCGGCGCCGCGTGGTCGGGGCCGGCGCACGCGCCGGGCTTTCCGGGACGGGCGTCGATCCAGGGATCCGCCGCCGCGCCGGGCGTGCAACCGGTCGTGCGGCCGGATGGGATGGTCGTCATCCCGTATTTCGACGAGGACCAGATGGCCGAGATCCGCTCGCTCGACGGGGGTACGACGTGGCTGCCGGCGACCCCGATCGCACCGGTCAACTACCGAGGCCAGCCGGGGCTCCGTGTGAGCCCGATGCCGTCGGCGGAGGTCGACGCGAGCGGGACGGTGTACCTCGCCTGGGCCGATTGCTCGAGCCGGCCGGGTTGCCGCACCAACGACATCCGCATGGCGCGCTCGGCTAACGGCATTACCTGGGACGCGCCGGTGACCGTCTCGACGCGCGCGCCCGATGCCGAGCTCCCGGGCATCGCCGCCGACTTCACCGCGTCCGGCCGGATCGCGGTCGCCTACTACACCCGGCGCGGCTCGAAGCTCGACGTGAGCTTCGTCGCCTCGCGCAACCGCGGGGCGAGCTGGACGAAGCCGCAGCGGCTCAACTCACGCTCGGTCGACATCGCCTGGATCGCCTCGACCGCGCAGGGCTCGATGGTCGGCGACTACATCTCGACCTCGTTCGCCCGCGGCCGGGCCGTGCCCGTCTTCGCTCTGGCTCTGCACCCGCGGGGAGGCCTGCGCGAGGCGATGTTCTCCAGCTCGCTCGCGACGCCCGGCTAGCAGCAGGATGACCCCGCCGGCCAGCGCCGGCAGCGCGAGGACGACACCGGCGACCCGGACCCCCGCGACGGCCGCGATCGCGCCGTCGGCCAGGCTCGCGATCGGACGAAGGCCGAGAAAGGCGACTCCCCAGAGCGCCATGATCCTCCCGCGCTGGGCTTCGGTCACCCCGAGCTGGAGCCGCGTCGTCGCGGAGGTGTTCGAGGCCAGGTAGCCGAACCCGCCGACGAACAGGAAGACGAACGCGAGCGGGAGCCACGGCGAAAGCGAGAAGGCGATCACGCCGCCGCTGAGCAGCAGGAGCGTCAGCGCGAGCCGCCGCCGCGAGCCTGCGACGCGCCCGGCGACGACCATCGCGGCGGTCACGGCCCCGGCACCGAATGCTCCGATGATGAAACCGGCGACGGTGTCGGGCTTCCCGAACTCGTGCGCGAACGCGGGCGCCAGCGTGTTCACCGGATCGGAGGCGAACCCAACCGCCGCGACGACGATCAGAAACGCGAGCAGCCGTGGGTCGGCTCGCAGTACCTCGAGCGACTCTCTCAGCCGCGTGCTCTTCGTCGTCTCTTGCGGCCGCGGGCGGATCGCGAGGAGCGCTAGCACGAAGATCAGGTACGAGGCCGAGTTGAGCAGGAACGACGCAGGGATTCCGAGGTACTCGACCGAGGCGGCGCCGGCGACCGGACCAGCCGCGCGCGCGATGTTGTAGGTCATCGAGTTGAGCGCGACCGCGGTCGGGAGCTCCCGGGGATCCACGAGCGAGGCCAGCAGCGCCTGCTGCGACGGAAGCGAGATCGCGCTCGTCACGCCCAGTCCCAGCGCAAACACGATCACGACCCAGGCCTCCGCCAGGCCCGACCAGGCGAGCACCGCCATCCCCGCCGCGAGGCCGGCCGCGGTCGACTGCCCGACGAGGAGGAGCCGCCGCCGGTTGAAGCGATCGGCAGCACTCCCGGCCCACGGGGCGAGCAGGAGGATCGGCGCGAACTGGCAGAAGTTCAGGACGCCGAGCAGGAAGGCCGAGTGCGTCAAGCGGTAGACGAGGAGCGACGCCGCGAGGTTCTGGAACCAGCCCCCGCTCGCCGAGAGCGCGTTGCCGAAGAAGTAGGGCCCGAAGTTCCGTTGCCGGGCAAGCGAGAGAACCGCGGCTGGACCGACAGACGAGCTCACGTACGCTCGTACCGTGCCAAACCTGCCGATCCTGGCCCGAACGCTGCGCGGGCTCGAGTGGATCGCGGCGGCCGAGGTGCAAGCGCGGCTTGGCCCGCCACGGATCGAGCACGGCCACCGGGAGCTGCGGTTCTCCGTTCCCGAGCTGACGCACGAGCTGACGGCGCTGGGGACGGTCGACGACGTCTTCGTGGTGGCGGCGACAAGCGACGGCGTCGGCCGCGCGCGCGAGAGCCTTCAACGACTGGCAACCGTGCAGCTCGACCTGAGCGCATACGCCTCGCTGCTCGGCCGGGAGCAGCCCAAAACCTTCGACGTCGTCGGAAGCTTCGTCGGTAAGCGGAACTACAGCCGGTTCGAGATCGAGGACGCCCTCGGCGCGGCGCTCACGGCCTCGAGCGGCTGGACGTACCTCTCCCGCTCCGGCGGCCAGTCGGCCCGCGGCGAGCTCTCGGTGCGCGCGCACGTCGTCGACTCCGAGGCGACGATCGCCGTCCGGATCGGTCCGATGCCGCTGCATCGCCGCGCGTACCGGGTCGCTTCGCGGCCGGGCGCCCTCCACCCTCCGTTGGCCCGCGCGCTGGCGCTGCTGGCCGGGCTCCGCGCCGGACTGAGGTTCGCCGACCCGTTCTGCGGCACCGGCACGATCCCGATCGAGGCCAAGCTCGCGTGTCCGGAGCTCCATGCGAGCGGCTCCGACCTCGACCCGGAGGCCGTTGAAGCAGCCCGCCGCAACGCCGGGGGGCTGGGCATCGAGCTCGCGGTTCGCGACGCGGCCGATCTCCAGCCGACAGACCGTGTCGCCATGAACCCGCCCTGGGAGATGGCTGTTCGCTCGGCAGGCCGGGGAGGGCTCCCGCCCGAGGGCGTCGAACGGGCCGTCGTCCTTGTGCCGCCCGAACGGAAGCTCGAGCGCGTCGCCCTGGAGACCCGCGTCCGCGTCTCCGGCGCGATCGCGGCGATCCGAGTGCTCGCCGAGGAGCCGATCGACGAGCTCGGCCTCCTCGGCCGCGAGCTGAGCGAGGCTCAGGCCCTGCCGGCCTTGTGAAGCTGCGCGTAGATCGCGCGCGCCGTTTTCGCGGGCATCCCGGGCACGCCTTCGAGCTCCTCCTGCGTCGCTTCCAGGAAGCGCTCGGCCGACCCGAAGTGCCGTAGGAGCGCCCGGCGCCGCGCCGGGCCCACACCCGGGAGCGTGTCGAAGATCGACTCTTTCGCCTTCGCGTCGCGCCGCTGCCGGTGGAAGCCGACCGCGAAGCGGTGCGCCTCGTCTCGCACGCGCTGGAGGAGCTGCAGGCCCGCCGAGTCGCGCGCGAGCAAGATCGGGTCCGCCCGCCCCGGCACGAAGACCTCCTCGATCCGCTTCGCCAGCGAAATCACGGCAACCCGCGGCAGGTCGTAGGCCTGCATCGCCTGGAGCGCGGCCGCGAGCTGCCCCTTCCCGCCGTCGATCACGACGAGGTTCGGCGTCGCAGCAAACGACTCGTCGTACTCCTCCGAGGTCGCGTCGCGCAGCCGGGCAAACCGCCGCGAGATCACCTCGGCCAGCGCCGCGTAGTCGTCCTGTCCGTTCAGCCCCCGCACGCCGAACTTCCGGTAGTGCGCCTTCTTCGGCATCGCGTCCTGGAAGACCACCATCGAGCCAACGATCGCCTCGCCCTGGATGTTCGAGACGTCGTAGCACTCGATCCGGATCGGGAGGCTCTCGAGGTTGAGCGCCTCCCGCAGCTCCTCGAGCGCCTCGACCCGCCGCAGCCGCCTCCGCTCCGACTGGAGGGCGTCCGACTCAAGAGCGACCCGCGCGTTCTCGGTCGCCAGCTGCTGCAGGCGCCGCTTCTCCCCGCGCGCGGGCGCGCGTACCTCCACCCGCGAGCCCCGCTGCTCGGAGAGGAACTCCGCGAGCGCGTCGGTGTCCCCCGCATCCGGCGGCACGACGATCTGCGGCGGCACGCTCGGCGCGGAGCCGTAGTACTCGACGCAGAACGTCTCCAGCAGCGCCGCGGTGTCCTGGCCGGCCGCGTTCTCGAGGTGGAACCCGTAGCGATCGATCAGCCGGCCGTCGCGCAAAGGGAAGACCTGCACCGCCGCACGATCCCCGTCTGCAGCGATCCCGATCACATCGATAGTGCCGACCGCGCGCTTGTCCGCCGCCTGCCGCTCGGCGAGGTGCCGAACCGAGAAGAGCCGGTTCCGGTAGCGCGCCGCCTCCTCGAAGCGCTCGCTGTCGGCCGCGTCCTTCATCTTCCGCTCGAGCTCCCGGAGGATCGGCCGCGTCTCGCCGCCGAGGAACTCGATTACCCCGTCGATGATTTGGCGGTAGTCCTCCTTCGAGACGTAGCCCACGCACGGGGCCAGGCAGCGCTCGATGTGGTAGTCGAGGCAGGGAATTCCCGAGTGGCGGCCCGGCTGCGGCCCCTCGCACGGCCGATAGGGAAAGACGCGGTTGAGAACGTCGAGCGTCTCGCGCACCTTCTTCGCGTTCGCATACGGCCCGAAGTACACGACGCCGCGCCGGTGCCGCTCGCGCGTGAACATGACGCGCGGGTAGTCGTCCTCGACGGTGACGGCGATGTACGGGAACGACTTGTCGTCGCGGAGGCGGACGTTGAACGGCGGCCGGTGGCGCTTGACCAGGTTCTGCTCCAGGTGCAGCGCCTCGACCTCGGTGTCGGTGACGATCACCTCGACGTCGGCAACTCGTTCTGGCAGCTGCACGATCGTCGAGCGGGCGTCCGTGCTCGCCTGGAAGTAGCTGCGCACGCGAGGGCGAAGGGTTTTCGCCTTGCCGATGTACAGCACCCTGCCCTGGGTATCCCGGAACAGGTAGACGCCGGGCTTGGCCGGGAGCGCTTTCAGCTGGTCCTCGAGGTTCGGCATTTCGGGGGCAAGGGTAGCCTCCGGCCTAGTGAAGAAGGCCCTCGTTGCCGCGGGGGTGGCGGCAGCCGCACTTGCAGGCGTAATCGTGGCCGTGGTGGTCTCCTCGGGCGGCGGAACGACGAAGAGCGAGTCCCTGCCGTCGACCACGATCAGCCCGCCGCCCCCGCAGACCGTCGTGTCCACGGGTGGAACGCTGACGGACACAACGACGGCGATCTCGACCACACCGGTGCCCGAGACGACCGCGGTGCTCCCGCCGCCGCCGGGCCCGAAGAGCCTGCGCCGCCACTCGTTCATCGTCGGGGTTGTCGACGACGCCGTCGCCCAGCAGATCCCCGCCTCGGCTCAGGTTCAGGTGGACATCTCACACCGGCTCGGGTTCGACGCGGTCGGCGTGTCGGCGATCTGGCAGCCCGGGCGCACGACACCGCGCAGAGTGAACCTCCGTGCGTTCCGCAACGTCGCCGCTGCGGCGCGGCGCGACC
>JBKPLR010000086.1:0-6196 GCA_046731695.1 Actinomycetota bacterium | reverse complement strand
ACGGCCACTGGGTGATGATCGAGGCCGCCCCCTTCGAAGGTGAGCGCGACGGCGAGATCGCGGTGACGCTGCGAGCGCCCACTCCCGTCGAGATCCTTCGGCTCCTGAGCCGTATCTACGGCCTGACCACGCGAGAGCGGGAACTTGTTCGCCTGCTCCTCGCCGGCCTGGACACGCGCGCGATCGGCGACCGCCTCCACATCTCGGTCCACACCGTTCAGGATCATCTGAAGTCAGTATTCGCGAAGACCGGCTTTCGCAGCCGGCGTGAGCTGCTCGCCACGCTAGGAGCATCCGAGACCGACTGACCTTCCTAGCGCGTCGGCGCGGTCACCGCGCGGCGCGACCCGTTGCCAGAGCCCTGATCCGGGTCGTAGGGCATCGCGAAGCACTTCGGCGGAAACCTTGCGCGGGTTCCGAGTTCTACGGCAACCGTGACCGGATCGCGTACTTCCACGGGCTTGCATTCCTGTTCAGGAAGCCCGAGGGCGCTTCGAAAGCGCTCGCGGCGCTGCACTGGGCGATCGGTGGCCTGGGGACAATGTGCGACCGCTTCATCATCCGTCGCAACCAGTCAGCTGGTGTTTCTGAGTGCATCTGCGGGACGGAGCGCCTGGATGGGTGACAGGCGCTCAGTAGTCATAAGAAAATGGCCGATTTGCGGCGGCTTCGATGGAGCTAGCCGGACTCGAACCGACGTAAGGCGGACGGGTCAGGTCAGCGAACATCGTTGACCTCGCGAACGGCGGCGGATTTCACGGCTCGCCGCCGCAATCGCAGCATTGGGGGAGCACTCGTGGCCCCTACCGCTACTCAGGTGGTAGCGGTCTCGCCTGATGACGCCGAGCCGGTCACGCTCGCTGGTCAACGAGCCAGTTGACGAGTGTTCGCTGGTACTCGGGAGACAGGTTGCCGTCCGGCAGGGTCAGGTCGTGCTCGGCCTCGTGGATGACGACGATCTCGACTTCGTCGCCACGCGCCGCGCGCCATGCCCGCACGCTCGGCTCCACGGGCGTCCACGAATCGGCCTCGCCGTAGAAGAGCAGCGTCGGCACCCGCACGCGCGCGAAGACCGGGCGCGGGTCGAAATCCATCTCCTCGATCCAGAGGCGCCGGCCTTCCTCATCGAGGAGCGTCGGCGGCAGCCAGACGTGCGACCACCACGGCTCGTCGATTCCGGCCCCGAGTTCGGCGGCGAGCTGCTCGTCGGGCTCGGGAGCAACCTTGTGTACCCAGTCCTCGAATCGTCGCCGCAGCTCGAGCGCGCGAGCGACCACCTCCCGGCCGTAGCCGGCGAGCCGGAGCTGACGCTCCACCGCGTACATCATCTGCTCGGACGGCGTGACGCCGGTCGAGGCGATCAAGACCAGAAACGTCACCTCGTCCGACGTCGCCGCGGCGAGCGGGCCGATCCAACCGCCCTGGCTGATCCCCCAGAGGCCGACCCGCTTCGCGCCGATGGCGTCGATCACCGCCAGCGCGTCCTTGACCTGGGCCGCGAAGCGGCCACGCGTCGAGTCGCCAGTCGACTCGCCCTCGCCGCGGCGGTCGAAGGTGACGACCCCGATCCCAGCTGGCGGGAGCAGCGTGTGGAGGTGGCTGTACAGCGGACTGTCGCCCGTCCCTTCGCCTGCGCCGTGAAGCGCGACGATCGCGGTGTCGCCGGCTGGTGAATACCTCGCCACCAGCGTCGCCCCGTCTAGCTGGATCCTCAGCTCCTCCATCGCCCGTACGGACGATACGCCCGACTCGCAGGGCAAGGAGTGCCTGCGCAAGCGTCCCGCTCGCATGAGGCACCGCTGAGCTGTTCTGCCCCTTTAAACCTTCCTACTCAGGTGATGGCGGTCTCGCCAGGTTGGTAGGCCGGGCCGTGCCCCGTACGGATCCCGTTGGCCACTCGCCGGATAGGTGGGATGGACTCGCGCTCGCGGTGAAGGTTCAGTAACGGTGGCGGCGGCGGCGTAGTCCTCGGGGGAGGACGTACATGAGGACCAGCGCGATGACGACGATAGCGACGACGATGGCGACGATCGCGACGGTAGAAGCGGCGAGGATCACGCCCCTGGTCATATCCCTGCCGCTCGCTACTAAACACCACGCCGCGACCGGAACCGCTCTCGCTCGCCAACGCGACCCAGAAGGTGGGCGAGCATGGTCAGCTCGGCGTAACGACGAATCTTTGAGAGCGTGCTCCACACCCCGTCGCACCGCTCCGGCGGTCGGTCAGTCGTTGCCCTGTTCAGCCCCTTTGTCCTCCCTACTCAGACGCTTGCCCCTGAACAGTCGTCCGCACCCGGGGTGAGACTGAGATGTGTTCTCCCTTCCCCAGGAGTGGCGGCGCATGTTCTCGTGGAAGCAGCGACATCGCCTGCTCGTCGCCCGCTTCACGTTCCTGGCCGCTCTCACCTCCTTGGTCGGTACGGTCGCGATCTACTTCCTGGAGCGGCATGCTCCGGGCACCGAGATCAAGACGGTCTTCGACGCGTTCTACTTCACGACGGTGCAGCTGCTCACGTCTCCTCTTCGCTGAAGAACCCGTTGACCACCGGCGGGCGCGTCCTGAACATCCTGTTCGAGATCTGGGGCGTGCTCATCGTGGCCGGCACGACAGGCGCGGTTGCCACGTTCTTCCTGAGGGAGGACGACGCCTAGGCGCTCGTGCGGTCTCGCGACAACTCTGTTATGCCCAATTGATCTGTGCGGCTTAGTTGGGAGCAAGTGTCCCCTAACAGGCTGTTCGAGGGGTCGGTTCCCGCGTTCGACCGGGTGCTGGCTGTCGAGCTGAGCCGAGCTGGTTGGCTTTCTCTCGAGCGCTCAACGCGGCCGTCACGAGGAGGTTGGGGCGTCAGAATGTTCGGCTGCACATCGGAATCGACCTCGAAGCCAAGAGACTCCAGCTACGTTCTGCCGCGGTGCCGACGGCTGCCGGACGGGGAAGACTTTCGTCCGCTGCATGTCGGTCGAGCCGAATGGCGGGAGCCGCCCGGCGAGGCGGCCCTCGCCGGGCGATAGTGCTTGGCGCTAGACCAGCGCCATCACAGGGATGGCGTCGAGCTGCTGCATGAGGCCGTACGTATCCCAGTTGTGGAACTCCTCGACCAGCTTCCCGTCGGCGAGGCGCGAGATCGTCATGCCCGAGACGGTGACCGCCTTGCCAGTGGGCTCGATGCCCATCAGCTCACCCTTCTGCGTCCCGCGGGCGGTCCAGCGTGTCGCCACCAGGTCATCCTGGGCGAGCTGACTCTCGACCATGACCCGCAAGTCGGGGAAGGCCGCTCGGTACGTCGAGATAAACGACCTGACGCCTTCCGGGCCGCGAACTGGCTCCGGGTTGGCCGGATCGTGTCCAACATAGTCGCGGGCGGTCAGGTCGTCGACGACGTCGAGATTTCCCTGCCAGGATTCTTCGAGGAAGCGGCGGACGATGGTCTTATTCTTCTGTTCCGAGGACATATTTCTCCTTTCCTCGGCGCTCGACCCTGCGCCGGCAATGACCGCCGTGCGGGTCAGATCCCGAAAGTCCTCAGGAGAGGCCTTCGCAACAAAGAGGAGAGGAGAGCGGCGCTCGCTTGCGTTCGCGACGTCGAAAACGTCTACTCGCTGCTGCAACCCATGGTACAGGTTCTAGAACGTGCTTGCGGGAAGAGATGAAGCTACGAACTGGTGGGAAAATCGAGGGTCAAAATTCGAAGGGCAAAAACTCGATGGCATAGTAAATCTCTGCACAAAGGACGGCGACGCTCGCGTCAGCCTACTGAGGGTCTGGCGCGCGTCGACGTCGCCGACCGGCGAGGATGGCGTCGGCGCGGTTCCAGACCCGAGCATCGACGATTCGCGCGGCCGGCGGACCCTTCTTGTAGTCCTCGCGTCGCAGGATCGTCCAGACGTCCGGCGATCGCCAGCGTCTGCCGAGCACCCGCTCCTGGTCGAGCTCCTCCGCGATCGAGCGCGTCGACCAGCCATCCCGAGCAACCCGGTCGAACACCCGGCGCACGACAGCCGCCTGCTCCTCGTTCGGCACGAGCGCCTTGCCGTGCGCGCGGTAGCCAAACGGTGGTCTTCCCCCGGCGTAGCCGCCGCGTGCCTTCTTGGCCGCCCTGGCCGCGGTCAGTCGGGCGACGAGGCTGGCGCGCTCGTACTCGGCGATCGAGTCGAGGGCCTCGCGCGTCAGCTGATTCTGCGAACCGTCCTCCGCCCCGCCCTCGGCGTAGACGACACGGCCGCCTGCCTGCTCGAACTCGCGCTCGATCAGGGCGCCGACGAGCGGGTCGGGTGCGACCCGGTCCGGGCGTGCGACGAGCAGGATGTCGGCAGCACGCCCGCGGACGACCGCGAGCGCCTGCGACAAGCCCGGACGCGCCGCGAGGGGCGTCGAGCCGGAGACGCCGCGGTCCTCGTAGACGGCCATGAGCCAGATGCCCTCGCGGTGCGCATAGCCCGCCACCTGCTCACGCTGGCTGTCCAGGCGGTGACGGTCGGCGTGCGCGTGGCGGCCCAGTCGCACGTAGGCGACCGCCCGCTCAACGCTAGCTTTACCTATCGATTCGTTGTTCTTTGAGGACATGGGGCTTAATGTACCAATGCCGCCCGGTATTGCTAACGAAACTCGAAAAAATCGGCAGCACGGAAAAACGTGTAAGATGTAAGTACCGAAACGGAAAGAGGAGCCGCAATGAACGAACGAGCCTCACCAAGCAGCGACACGGGCGGGAAGAAGTCGCCAACGGAGCGGAAGGCAATTCTCGACCAGGCCTTCGCAGGGACCCTGCTCAAGGGGGGCCGGCGCGTTGCCGGACGCGTCGCCGGACAGAGCGAGTACGAGGTCGTGCTCGTGCGTGGTAGGCGAAGCTCCCACCGGCTTCATCTGTGCCTGACGATCCTCACCGTCGGACTATGGGGGCTGGTCTGGCTCGGGATGTGGCTGGCGGAGCGTGAGAAGCGGGAGATTGCCTCCGTGGACGAGTACGGGAACACGGCTGTTGCGCGCGCGTAAGTGCCGCAGATCGAGCCGCCAGACGCGTGGCAGATGCGAAGTCCGCACTAACTACCGAAGGGATGGAGCGATGGAGGCAGCACGAAGACACGGGCCATTTGACCCACGCTTTCGGGGGCCCGGCGCCCACACGAATGGGCACCGGCGGTCGATCGTGAAGGCGAAGCAGCTGGAAGCGAAGCGGATGGAGAAGGCACGCAGGGATGCGGCTGGCTGGGCAGCGCTGCAAGCATGGGAAGACGAGGGCGGCGCAACCAAGTAGGTAGGCGTCGAGCAGAGTCGCGCGACCAGACGTATCACGCGGATCGTACTCGCGGGTTCGGTCGCGCCCACGGCCAGATCGCGGGTCCCCCTGGTGCCAGGCGATCTCCTGGCACAGCCATTGGCTGAGGGCTCGCCGACGCGCGACCTCCGCAGAGCGGCCCTTAGGCCGAGGGACAGGCTCGATCCGCGCGGCGCGGCGGTCCGACGACTTGACACGTCGTCCACGATCGCGGGAGCACCGAGATGGAGTTCAGCCGCGAGGCGGCGGCGGAGCTGTTGGCGAGAGCCGGTTTCTTCTGGCTCGACCTCGACCGTCCGGACACCGACGCCTTCGACACCCTACGCGAGGTCTTGGGGTTTCACCCGCTCGCTGTCGAGGACTCCGAACAGTTCGACCAGGCGTGCAAAGCTGGAGGACTACGGCGACTTCGTCTTCATCGTCGTCTACGGCGCCTCCCCCGATGAAGACCGGCTCGTCGAGGTGCACTGCTTCTACTCCGAGCGCTTCCTGCTCACCATCCACCAAGACGACTGCCCCGCCTTCGCAGAGATCCGCCGGCGCTACAGGGAACACGGCGAGGCGATCGACGGTCCGTCGCTGCCGCTCTATCGGATCATCGAGGGGCTCGTGGGGAGCTTCTTCCCGATCCTGGCTGACTTCGACGACCGCATCGACGAGCTGGAGAACGCGATCTTCCTTCGGGCTGGCGAGCAGCAGCTCCAGGAGATCTTCCGGATGAAGCGGCTGCTCGTCGGCATGCGCGAGGCGGTCAGCGCACAGCGCGACGCGTTCGCGAGCTGCCGGGCATCGCCGTGCTCCCAGGACTGGCGGAGGAGGACGAGCACTACTTCCGAGACCTCTACGACCACCTGATCCGGATCAGCGACCTGATCGACAGCTACCGCGACCTGCTGACGAGCGCAATGGATGTGTACCTC
>JBKPLR010000085.1:0-5990 GCA_046731695.1 Actinomycetota bacterium | reverse complement strand
CGTCTACGCAAGAAGCCGTGCAGCTTGCGCGCTGGATCGAGGGCGAGCTCCGAGCGATGCGGGCCTGGCTTGCCGAGATGGACGACCCGTCGCTGTCGAAGTTCGCGCGACTACGAGAGGCCAAGACGCACGTCGTCGGTCCGATGTGCCACGTCCTCTGGCGCTGGACGACCGGCGACGCGGTCGGAGCGAACATGATGACCCGCAACTCCTACCTCCTCAACATGGGCTTCGTGATGGAGCGGGCGCCCGTGAAGCCTCAACGCGCGATCCTCGAGGCGAACATGGGCGGCGACAAGAAGCCGTCCTTCGAGTACTTCCAGAGCGGCCACGGCAAGACCGTCCTCGCCGAGGCGACGCTGACCGAGGATGCCGTGCGCCGCGTGCTGCGGACGAGCATCGACGACCTCCTCGATCTCGCCTGGGCAGGGACGCACGGAGCCGTTGCATCCGGGATGCAGTCGATCGCGTTCACGCCGGCATCCGCGATCGCCGCGATCTTCGCGGCGACCGGACAGGACCTCGGCATGGTCGGGACGAGCTCGATGGCGCACGGCGTGGGCCGGCGGGTCGACGACGGGCTCAACGTCTCCATCCGGTTCCCCGGCCTCGAGGTCGCGACCGTCGGCGGCGGCACGACCCTCCCCTACGCGCGCCGCTGGCTCGAGGTCATGGGTTGCGCGGGCACAGGCAAGGTGTACCGCTTCGCGCAGATCGTCGCGGCCGCAGCGCTCGCGCTCGAGATCTCAGCGTCGGCAGCGATGGCCACGGCGGGCTCGGCCGAGTTCTTCAAAGCGCACCACGAACGTGGAGGGCTTCGCTAGTTCGAGTGATTCTCGCCGGACGCGCCCGCGTCGATAACGTGGCAAAAGCGACTATCTGCGCCAGACGAGGTGAGGAAATGCTTCGACTCTGGCTCATTGCGATGCTCGCGGCAGCGACCTTGACGGTCGTCAGGGGCCACGACCTCATGCACCGAACCGGGTTGCTCAGCCACTGCGCCGTGACGCACGCACCGGCCGGGGCGAAAGGCTCGTGGCGGGCCTGCGACAAGGGCATGCTCGACGGACGCCCGGACCTCTCGGGCCACTTCTGCCGAAGCGTCGTCCGCACAGGCTCGGTCGAGTACTGGCGCTGCCCGAGGCGAACCGCGCGATCGGCTCAGTAGCCGCTCAGCGGGTACATGCCCAGCGATGCTCTTCCGGCAGCCCGAGCGCGCCGGCGTCGAGGACGTCATCCACGTCGCCTCCGGCGGCGTCGCCGACCTTACCGAGCATGGCGATCCGAACTGACTAGCGCTTCGGCCCGAGGCTGACGACGAGTTTGACCTTAGCGCCCTTCGGACGCACGCTACCGAACGGAGGCGTCTGCTTGATCACGCGGCCTATCGTGGCCCCCTTCGAGTGGACGTGTGTCACACGCCCGACGCGGCAGTTAACGCGCGAAAGCGCGCGCTTCGCCGCCGGAAACACCATCCCCACGACGTTCTGGACGTTGCAGAGCCCCGGCGTATTGATCAGCAAGGAGAGATAGCTCCAGGTGTTGCGGGAGTTGATCACCGGCACCGCGAGATCGAGCCTGCCGTCGCCGCTCAGGTCGCCGCCCGCGATCGAGCCCCAGCCATAGAGTTCGAGGCCCGGGACGTAATCGAGCTTCGGCCGCAGGCTGCCGTCGCCCCGGTTGAGGAGAACCGCGGCGGAGCCCAGTCCCGCGTTTGCCGTCACGATGTCGGGCACGCCGTCCCCGTTCAGATCGCCGATCAGGATCGAGAACGGAGCGCTTCCGGTCAGGTAATCACGCTTGGGCTGGAAGCTGCCGTCTCCCAGGTTGATGAGTACGGAAACAGAACTGTCTTTGAAGCTCGCGATCGCCAGGTCTGGCGCGGCGTCGCCGTTCAAGTCGCCGATGGCGACCGAGCGCGGATAACGCCCGCTCCGGTAATCGTGTCTCGCCCCGAGGGTACCGTCGCCGCGATTGAGGAGCACAGAGACGGTGTTCCCGCCGGAGTTCGCAGTGACAAGATCCGGCCGCGCGTCGCCGCTTATGTCGCCGACCGCCAGGGAGGCTGGGCGACGCCCCGTTGCGTACGCGGTCCCGGTCGAGAAGGTGCCGTTCCCCTGGTTGAGGAAAACCGTGGCCCTGCTCGAGGCGTCGCTTGCAATCGCGAGATCGGGCTTGCCGTCGGCGCTCAGGTCAGCGATTGCGACTGCGTTCGCCTCCCTTCCGACTTCGTAATCGCGCCTGCCCGCGAAAACGCCGTCGCCGCTGTTGAGGAGCACGGTGAGCGCGTCTGGATCTTGGCTCGCAGTCGCGATGTCGGGCTTGTCGTCCCCGTTGAGGTCGCCGATGGCGACCGACCGCGCCAGGCCTGCGACCGCGTACTCTTTTCCGTTTAGACGCCGGTCGCCCTTGTTGAGGAACACGGAGATGCTCCGAGGTTGTAGTTCGCGGTGACGATGTCCGGTCTCCCGTCGCCGTTCAGATCGTCGATCGCGAGAGCTACTGAGTCGTCTGTGGCCAGGAGCGACCGGGCAAACGACGGCGCGGAGGCAGAGGCCGAAAGCGCCACGAGCCCGATCACCAGGGTCAACCCGAGACCGGCGACGAGAGCGCCGATGCATCGAGCAATGCGATGTGCCCTTAGCTCTCGGCGAGGCGAATCTGCGAACGGAGGAGTCACGGTCAGCTCCTTCTTCTGAACCTGCTCCTGGCCATACTTCGCCCCTTCCGCTACAAGCCAGTCACGCTGTTGTAACGGTTGAGCAACGAGCGGTCCATGCTCGGCGCCGCGGTACCTTCGGACCGTGCTGCGCGAGGTCGCCGAGTATCCGAACTCCTTCGGACCGCTTGGTCCCGACGCCGAGCGCATCGACACCGGCCGCTACACGCTCTGCCTTGGCACGGGCAAGAACTGGAACACGGTGCAGCGGCAGCGGTTCCCGCTGGAAGAGGTCGACGCGGTGATCGCCGAGGTGCGCGCGAACCTCCGCGAGCGGGGCCGGACGCAGACGCAGTGGGAGGTCGGGAGCTCGGCGCCGGCCGGGCTCGTGGATGCGCTACTCGAGCGGGGCATCGTTCCCGACAAGGAGCCCTACGCCGTCGCGCTCGTGCTGACCGGCGAGCCGCCCGCGCCGGCCGAGGGCCTCGTCGCCCGCCGCGTCGAGACCTTCGAGGAGTACGCGGCCGCCAATGCGGTGCAGTGGGAGGCCTTCGAGATGAAAGAGGAGGACGTCGCCGAGAACCGCGAGCTGCTGGAACAGCTCTACCGCGACACGCCGAATCTGATGCACGCCGTGTGGCTCGAGGGTGAGATCGTCTGCGCCGGGACGGCGGCTCCCACCGAGCACGGCCTCCTCCTCTACGGCGGGGCGACGCTCCCCCGGGCGCGTGGGCGCGGCGCGTACCGGGCACTCCTTCGCGCCCGCTGGGACGACGCCGTCGCGCTCGGGACGCCCGCGCTGATCACCCAAGGCGGCTCGATGTCGCGGCCGATCCTCGAGCGGGCGGGGTTCGAGCGCGTCGGCGAGGTGCACTCGCTCCTCGACGACTTCGGATCGCTGGAGTAGCTTCAAGGAGTGAGGGGACGGGTCCTGGGCGCTGCTGCGGCGGTCGTCGCCACGCTGGTGTGCGCCGGCGGGAGCGGCGCGGCGCCGCAGTTCGTACTCGTCTTCCGCATTGCGAAGCCACATGTGAGCGCCGGGCGCGCACTAAAGCTCGCGAGCTCGCTCGGCTTCGGTTCCTCCTCGGCCCGAGCGGAGTCCTCAGCGTTCGCCGTCACCTCGGGAGCGAAAGAGCTCGTGCTCTACGAGGCCTCCGGAGGATTCGACTACGTGGACCGCGCGACCTACGGAAAGGTCCCGGCCGCGCCGCTGCCGACGAACACGCAGGCCCGGGCAGCAGCGATCGACTTCCTCCGCCACCGTGCGCTCCTTCCGGGCCAGGACGCCAAGCTCAGGGTGCAGCGGGAAGGCCGGTCGGTCGTCGTGACCGTGACTCCGCTCGCCGCCGGAGCGCCGGTTCGCGACGGCGCGGTCACCCTGTGGCTCGGCGGCAACGCGGCGGTCACGCGCCTCCGGGACGAGCACCGGCAGCTCTCGGCGGGGGCCGTGCGCGTTCTTGGCCGTGCGCGGAAGGCCGTGCTCGACGAAGTCCGGAGAGATCTCGGGACGACCAACGGGATCCGCCTTCGCCTCGCCTACGTCGCGGAGCCCTCCTACCTGAAACAGACGTACCTCGAGCCAATCTACGAGGCCGTTGCCCGCGGCTTCGTGCTCGACCGCGTCCCGGCGACCACCTTCACGCCGCGTGCCACCATTCGTGCGCCGAACCCAAGCTTCCCGATCCGGGCCGGAGTCAACGTTTCGCTGCGCGCGACTGCGTCGCTCGGCAAGCGTCCGTACCGCTTTCTCTGGTACGCGAACCGAAGCGGGTACCTCGGAACCGGCAAGAAGCTCACGTCCGTCTTCGCAGCGGACGACACCGAGTTGCGACTGACCGTCCGCGACGCGAGCGGCGCGGGAATGACGTACGCGATGCCGGTTTGGGTCCACGGCCCGAGCCCGGTCGCTTCGGCTGTGCCGGCGACGGCCCAGCAGCAGCCGGTGCGGCTCGGCGACGGGACGGTTTCGTTCATCGCCTCGCAAGACCGCGCGCACCCGCTCCTCTTCAAGAGCGTCGAAGCCGGCGGCACGACGCGCATCGACTCCGCGTACTTCGACCAGTTCCGCTACTCGGTGGTCGTCCGCTACCAGGGAACGGATTACCACCTCGCGAGCCGCAAGTGCGTTCCGCTGAGCGTGCCCGGCGACGCCTGCGTGCTGCCGAAGTCGCCGTACGCGCAGTCCGGCGGCGCCACGGCACCGGCGGCCGGCGGGAGGGGCTCTTGGGTCTCCTCGTCGGTCGGCGTGGACAACCTGCCCGGCCGCCTGGAGCTCTTCGTCGAGGGCAGCGCCCAGACCGCCTACTGCGGCCCGAGCGGCGAGCTCGGCGCGATCGCGCTTGGGATGCTCTCGAAGTTCGTCTACGGCAGCGGCGGCAGGGTCGGCGGCGACTGCCCCGGCTTCCGGCCGTCGGTCGACTGGAGCTACGAGCCGCCCGCGGTCTTCCGGCCGAGCGACGTCGCGCGGCTCTGCCTCCAGGGCGAGGGGCTTTGTGACGTGCCTCAGGGTCTGCTCCTCGAATGGGCGGGCGGCGGGCTCGACAACGGCCCGCAACCGCAGATCACGGACTTCCGGCTCAGCGTCTACACGGCCGTCGACTCGTCCGGCGCCCACGTGCGGACCGCGCTCGCGCAGGACAGCGACAACAACACGAGGCTCGCCGCCACCGACGGCTCGATCGACACTTCGTGCCGCCCATGGCACGCCGCGGTCGGCGCGCTCGGGCTGCTGTCGCGGACAGACGTGTTCACCTGCATCCGGCCGATCGAGCATGAGCGCAGCGCGCTGCTCGCCACGGTCGGCGGGCGCGGCCAGTGGGACAACCTCCACGTGAAGTCCGAGAGCCCGGCGCCGTACGGGATCTCGTTCCCGGGCTGCAACCACCCGCTGAACGCGAGCGACATCCCGGACTGCATCCACGTGCACGAGCGCTGGCCGGGCTCGACGCCGGGCCCGAACGAGGCCTACAGCCGGGGCCAGAACGTGACGGTCTACCTCGTCCGCCGGAACCCGGCCGAAGGGTCATCGGACTCGCCGGAGGCGCTGGTCAACGGCGAGCCGTTGCGCGTGAACGACGGCTACGACCTCGTCTTCTGGCACCGCTCCGTCGCGTCGTCGAAGGACTGCTTCCCCGCCGGCGGAGTCGACAACACCGACCGCCCTTGCCGCCTCTTTCCTCAGGCGATGTTCTTCACGCCGCGCTAGGACGGGTTTGGCGGTACAGCCGATGTTTCGTCAGGCCTCCCTGGGGCCCAGGCTGCCCAGCGTCACGCCCGAGTAACGCTTTTAGAACAGGCAGTAGGGTGCGCGCATGGCGGAGACGGCGAAGAC
>JBKPLR010000084.1:0-8134 GCA_046731695.1 Actinomycetota bacterium | reverse complement strand
GCCGCGGCCACGCGCTCGGCGGCATGGCTCGGCTCGTACAGGAAACCGTCGCGGTCGTAGTCCTCGATCGAGCCGCCGGCGGCCCCGGCCTCGGCGACCCGCACGATCGCGCGAGCAGCGTCCTCTGGCTCCGGCCCGTATCCGTTCTCGAGGTCGACCGAGACGGGCACCTCGGTCGCGGCGTCGAGAGCCGCGACGTGCTGTGCGACCTCGTCCAAGGTGGCCGCGCCGTCCCGCTTTCCCAGCGTGAACGCGAACCCTGAGCTGGTCGTCGCCAGCGCCTTGAACCCGAGCGCCTCGAGCACCCGCGCCGAGCCCGCGTCCCACGGGTTCGGGATGACGAACGGCTCGCCCTCGTGAAGCGCGCGGAACGCCTCGGCCTTGCGCTGCTGCCGGTCGGCTACGACGGCAGCCAACCCTCGCGATAGGGCATCGCCTCTCGAGCTGGGAATCGGGAGTACGCCTCCTCCGGATCCTTGGTCTCCTGCTCGACGCCGGCGCCGTGTCGTAGCGCCGCCTCGTCGACGGTGTATGCGCCCCAGTCCGGCCCCACCGACTTGTCGCGCGCGCCGACTGCGAATACGAGGCATCGCGAGTCGCCGGCGCCGACGATCGTGTGCTTCGTATCGGCCGGGCAATGCACGAAGTCCCACTGGCGCAGCGGATTCTCCTCGCCTTCGCAGATCAGCAATGCCTCTCCCGAGAGGACGAGGAAGTCCTCCTGGTCGGCCTCCCAGTGGTACATCGACATCGCTTCGCCCGGTGCGAGGGCAACGAGCTGGACGCCGAGATGCGGGTACATCGGCTCACCCTCGAAGGTGCAATGCGCTCCGCGCCCTTCCGTGTAGGTCCAGCGCGCGTCCCGCGCATTGAGCACGAACCAGCCGTCACCCTTCGGCCGTTTCCAGCCCTCGTTCGATTCGAGTGACGCCTCGGGAACGGCCATCGCCGAGGAGCCTGCCACACGCGAGGTACCGTGTGGCGATGAAGCTCGTTGTGCCGCTGACGGTCGCCCTGGCGCTGACCGCCGGGCTCGCGCGGGCGAGTGGAACGACGGGCACGCCGCGCTGCCACACGCCCGACCTCCGCGTCTATCTCGGCCGGGTCGGCGCCGCCGCTGGAACCTATGCGGGAGACCTCGCCTTCCGGAATCGGAGCGGGCACACGTGCTTCGTGTTCGGACACCCCGGCCTAGGCCTCGAGGACGCCCATCACCGCCCGCTCCGATCGCGTGTGACGTGGGGCAGCACCGTTGCCCGACGGGACCCAGGCCCGCATCGTGTCCTGCTCAGGCCCGGCCGCGCGGCCTTCGCGAACCTATCCGGAAGTGACGTGCAGGTCAGGAACGAGCGCTGCGTCCAACCGACGTGGCTGGCGGTGACCCCACCGGACGAGTTCTCGCACCGACACGTTCCCTTCAAGGCACCCGTCTGCAATCACGGTCACCTGACCGTGACGGCCCTGAGCCGGACCCGGACTCCACGCGGATGAGCGACGAGTACGTGCTCGACACGGAGGTCGTGCGAACGTTCGTCGCGGAGGTCCAGGCATCGATCGGCGCGGCCGCCTCGCCCGAGAACGCGTGCTCGCTGATCCGCCCGCGCTTCGCCGAGCTCCTCGGCGATCCGGAGTGGCTTCCGGACGAGTTCCGGCAGAACGCACCGGAGAGCGGCATGGGCGGCGGCATCGGCCAGTGGCTGCTCTTCCGCGCGGCCGACCGCTCGCTGTCGCTCTTCTCGCTGGTCGTGCCATCCGGCGCGGAGACGCCCGTGCACGACCACCTAGCGTGGGGCCTCGTCGGCCTGTACCAGGGAACGCAGGACGAGGAGATCTACGCCGAGCACAACGGCGGCCTCGAACTGCTCGAGTCGCGTTCGCTCCTTCCCGGCGACTTCTACGAGCTGATCCCGCCGCGGGACGACATCCACCGCGTCCGCACGACCTCCGAGGAGACCTCGGTCTCGATCCACCTGCTGACCAACGACACCGGCTGTGTCTGGCGACACACGTTCGATCCCGAAACCGGCGAGCGTGCCCCGTTCCGCTCCGGCTACGTGAACGTCCCATGCGCGGAGCCGTAGTCCTCGTCGAGGGCGTAAGCGACCAGGTCGCGGTGGAAGCCCTTGCCGAGCGGCACGGCCGCGACCTCGCCGCTGAGGGGATCTCGGTCATCGCCATGGGTGGCGCGCAGGCGATCGAGCGCCACCTCGAGCAGTATGGCCCTCAGGGCCTGGACGTCCGGCTCGCCGGCCTCTGCGACGCCGGTGAGGAGCGCGGATTCCGCCGTGCCTTCGAGCGAGCTGGGATCGAGGAACCCGGCGTCTTCGTCTGCAACGTCGACCTCGAGGACGAGCTCATTCGCGCCCTCGGCGCCGAGCGGGTCGAGGGGATCGTCGAGTCCGAAGGAGACCTCCGCGCCTTCCGCACGCTCCAGAACGAGCCCGCCTGGCGAGGACGACCCGTCGAAGCCCAGCTCCGCCGCTTCATGGGCAGCGGGGGCCGCCGCAAGGCCCGCTATGCACCGCTGTTCGTCCGCGCCCTTGAGCCGAGCGAGATTCCGCGCCCGCTCAAAGGACTCCTGGCTCACCTCTGAGCTGCCGATAACGAGGTCATGACCGCCGCGAGCTTCCCCTGGCGACAGCTCGGCGAGATCCTCGTCGCCGACGGGCTGCTCACCTCCAGCGAGCTCGAGCAAGCTCTAGCCGAGCAGCGCCGTAGCGGTCGGCTGCTGGGCCAGATTCTCGTCCAGCGCGGCTACGTCTCCAGCTTCGCGCTCGCCCGCGCGCTGACCGCGCAGCACGGCGTCGAGCTCCGAGAGGCCGGTCGAGTGAAGCCCGCGCGCGGCGCACCGTATCCAGGCGTGCCCGAGAGCTGGCAGCCCTTGGGCAAGCTGCTCGTCGCGGGAGGCTTCGTGACCACCGCCGACCTCGAGAGCGCTCTGGCCGAGCAGGAGCGCCACCCCGAGCGCCGGCTCGGCGAGATCCTGGTCGACCGCGGCTACCTGACGGGCCCCGCGCTGGCACAGGCCCTCGCGCTCCAGCACGGAGTCGTGTTGGAGCGCGAGCTCGAGGTCGAGACCCGCGTCAAGCCCTCGCTGCCCGGAGTGCCGGTCTACCTCGTCCACGAGCCTGAGCTCGAGCCGGCCTATCAGGCCGGCCCGGTGCTCCACGAGACCGCGAACTTCCTCGAGGCCGCGGACTTCGCCTACGAGTACGTCCAGGGCCACGAGCCGGGCGCGCTCGAGATCCAGCGCGTCGATGAGCTGACGCGAGAGACCGTATGGACCTACAGCGAGCCCAGGGCCGAAGCCGAGCCGCAGAAGGGACTCATCGAGACGTTCGGCTTCGACCCGACCCGCTGGGACGTTCGCTGAGCGGAGGGCTCAGATCGTGACGACGAGCTTCCCCCGGGCGTGCCCCGCGCCGATGTAGCGCATCGCCTCCGGGACCTCCTCGAGCCGATACAGCCTCTCGACGACCGGCGTGACCGTCCCGTCCTCGACGAGCCGGGCGATCGTCAGCAGATCCTCCTTGTTCATGCTCGCCATGAACATCACGGCGCGCTGTCTCCCGAGCCTCGACCGGAGGACGATCGGGAGCCGGGAGGCGAGCGGGCCGACGAGGCGGTTCTTCTTCGGACCGCCGATGATGACGAGCCTCCCGTCGTCCTTAAGCACGCGCCTGTACGCCCGCCACGACCGGTTCCCGGCGATGTCGAGGATCAGGTCGTAGCGCTCGCCGGTCTTCGTGAAGTCTTCCTGCGTGTAGTCGATGACCCGGTCGGCGCCGAGCGAGCCCGCCTGTTCGACGTTGCGCGTGCTGCAGACCGCGGTCACTTCGGCACCCATCCACTTGGCGAGCTGGACGGCGAACGTGCCCACGCCTCCAGACGCGCCGTTGACGAGCACCCTCTGGCCGGGTATCAGCCGGCCCTTGTCGCGGAGGCCTTCCAGCGCCGTGATGCCCGCGATGCCGATCGTGGCCGCCTGCTCGAAGCTGAGCCCCGCCGGCTTGGGCGCAATCGCCCGGTCCTCGCGAACCTGGACGTACTCCGCGAACGCGCCGCTCCTCCCGCCGAAGACCTCGTCGCCCGGCTGGAACTGCGTGACGTTCGCCCCGACCGAATCGACGACCCCTGCGAAGTCGACGCCGATGAGCTCGTTCTTCGGCTTGCGGAATCCGGCATCGATCCGGGCCAGGTACGGCAGGCCGGTGAGGATGTGCCAGTCGAACGGGTTGACCGACGCCGCGTGGACGCGCACCAGCACCTCGTCGTCCGCCGGGACCGGCTTGTCGACTTCCCGAAGCTCCAGGACCTCGGGCCCGCCGAAATCCCGCCGGGCCATCGCCCGCATCGTGGTCGTCGTCGCCGGCTCTGTTGCCATCAGCATTGCCCTCTCCCTTCGTACACTGTAAACTTACTTTGTAAGGTATAACGTACAGCGTAAGATCTGTCAATGGCAACTCGCTCAGAACCGCGTATCCCCCTCAGCAGAGAGCGAATCCTCGAGGCGGCCCTCGAGCTCGTCGACGAAGGCGGGATCGAGTCCCTCTCAATGCGCAAGCTCGGCCAGAAGCTCGGCTTCGAGGCGATGTCGCTCTACAACCACGTCGCCAACAAGGACGACGTCATCAACGGGATCCTCGACCTCGTCCTGGCCGAGGGCGAGAACCCGTCGTCCGAGGGCGAGTGGGACGCCGCCATCCGTGAGAGCGCGATCTCCGTCCACGCAGCGCTACGGCGCCACCCCTGGGCGTGCACGATCGTGATGTCGCCGGGGCATGTCCGCCCCGCCCGCCTGCACTACATGGATTCGCTGCTCGGCCGGCTACGAGAGGCGGGATTCTCGGCGGACACGACCTACCACGCCTACCACGTGCTCGACGGGCACATCTTCGGCTTCTCCCTCTGGGAGACGAGCCACTCCTACACCGAGCAGGACGAGGCCAACTTCACGGCCAAGTTCGAGCAGCTGATCCCGGTCGAGGAGTACCCGCACTTGCACGAGCACGCCTTACAGCATTTCGCGGAGGGGCCCCACCACGACTTGAGCGCCTTCGAGTTCGGCCTGGACCTGATCCTCGACGGGCTCAGGAAAATCCGCGCCAGCGCTTAATAACCGCCGCCGGCACCGCCGCCGCCGGAGTAGACGAGCACGAGCACGACTGCGACAGCGATCGCGACCAGAGCGGCTCCGATCCAGAGTGTCCTTCGCGAGAAGCTCATCTGATCACACTCCTTTCCCCTAGGAATACGGCTTCCCGCGACGAGCGGTTTCCGAGGTGAGGGCGCGGACGACCGCGGGGCCGATGCCCACCCAAAGCGGAATGAGGATCCAGAGATTTCTCTTTCTCAGGTCGTAGCTCTGGCTCAGTTCTCTCCACGAATCACCCTCGGCATAGTGGCCGAAGCCGAACTCGAACAGGACCGTCAAGACTAGCCAGCGGCGCCGATCGACGCCACGTCTCGCGTGGTGGCAAGCGGCCAACGTCGCTGCAGGCCCCAGAAGTAGAGGGCGAGCAGTGCGACCAGCGGAGCGACCGAGATCTGATCGGCCGCCGACTCCCCCACTCGCTGCTTGTACGCGAGCTCGCGTAGGGCACCGTTGACGATCGCGAGCACGGGTGCGCCCGCCCAGGCAAGCATCCAACGCCGCGCGTTCCGGTTCACGAACTGAAGCCTCCTCGAGTTGCTGCAGAGAGACATCGGGGGCGGCGCTGATCGCCGGGTGTGGTTAATGCGCAAAGAAGCGCAGAACGCCGAGCATTCCCCCGAGCCCGACGGCAATGCCGACCGCCCAGGCGACCACCGCCTCGGCCGTGGGCGTGGAGAGCTCGTAGAAGTCGCGCAGGAACGGGACGACGAGCGCGAGCGCGAACAACGCAGCCATCGCCGCGCACAACGCGGTGACCGCGACGCGTCGGCGTCCGTGTCCGCCCTCGAGCTTCAGCACGATGGCAAGGCCGCAGACGACCACGATCCCCGTGGCGACCGTGCGCGACCTGCTGAGGCCGAGCTCGAAGCCGTAGCGCGCCAGCAGGTAGCCGGCGACGATCCCGATCCCGACCGCGACGCCGGCCGGAATCGCGAACCGAGCCACGGACTGCACGAACCGCTCCGGCCGCCACGGGCCCGAGCTCGGCGCCAGCGCGAGCACGAAGGCGGGGATGCCGATCGTGACCGTGGAGGCGATCGTGAACTGGCGCGGCAGAAGCGGAAACGTCGCGGTCGGAACTGCCACCGCCAGCCCCACGACGGCGGTGAAGACGGACTTCGTCACGAACAGCTGCGCCACCCGCTGGATGTTTCGAAGGATCTGGCGTCCCTCGGCCACCATCACGGGGACGACCGCGAAGTCGGATCGCACCAGCACGAGGTCGGCGACGGAACGTGCCATCTGCACGCCTGAGCCTTGCGCGATGGCCAGGCGAGCCTCCTTCAGCGCGGGCACGTCGTTGACGCCGTCGCCGACCATCGCCACGTACCTCCCAGCCTGGGCGAGCGCGTCGACAACTGCCCGCTTTCCGTCGGGCGAGATCCGTCCGACGGCGGGTGCGGCGAGGACAGCCTCTCGGAGCGCCTCTGGCTCCGACGGGAGTGCCTCGCCGTCGAGAGCCGGCGCCGTCCCCGGCACGCCGGCGTCACGTGCGATTGCGCCTGCCGTCGCCGGCGCGTCGCCCGAGAGAACCCTGAGATCAACGCCCTCTTCGGCGAAGAAGGCGACGGTTTGGGCCGCGTTCGGTCGCAGCTGCTCGGCAAGGACGACTAGCCCGAGCGCCCGCACGCCTCCCGGGAACTGCGGCTCCGATCCAAGGGACAGCGGGGCTTCCGTTCGTCCGAGCGCCAGCACACGTCGCCCTCCGCTCGCCTCCTCGCGTGCCTGCTCGAACAGCGCTGGATCGAGTGCCGCGAATCGCTCGGGTGCGCCGAAGACGAGGCGAGCGTCGCCCAGGTCGAGCGCGCTCCAGCGGCGCCGGGAGGAGAACGGCACCTGCCCGACGACCGGCCTGGGCGATTGCTCTGCCAGGCGGGCATCTGCGATCGCCTGCAGCGTCGAGTTGCGAGACGGAACGCTGGCGGCGTAGCTCGCAAGAGCCTGCGCGAGCGCCTCCTTGTCCACGCCGTCGGCAGGCAGCAGTTCGACGACCCGCAAGCTCGGTTCTGTCAGCGTCCCCGTCTTGTCGGTGCAGACGACGTCTACCGATGCCAGCGATTCGACCGCATTCAGCTGCTGGGCGAGCACGCCGCGCTGGGCCACCTTGAAGGCTGAGACGGCCGCGGTGAGGCTGATCAGGAGGATCAGGCCCTCCGGCACCATGTTCACGACGCCGGCGGTAACGAGCTGGACTCGCTCGTGAGCGTCGTCGACGCGAGTGAGGACGGTTGCGGTCAGGGCGACGGTGAGCGGAATCGCGGCCCCGACGAGGAAGAGGAGCAGCCGGTCGTTCGCCCGCTCGAGCGGAGACCGCGGATGGCGAAACGCCCGTGCGGTTGCGGTGAGACGCGCAGCCCGGCTCTCCGGACCCACCGCCGTCGCCTCGAAGAGCGCGGCACCCTCGGCGACGAACGAACCGGACCACACCGGGTCGCCCGGGGCGCGCACCACGGGCTCGGACTCCCCTGTCAGGTTGGACTCGTCCAGCGCGAGCCCGTCCGCGGACACCACCGTCCCGTCGGCGACGACCTGGTCGCCGGCCGTCAGGCGCACGAGGTCGCCGGCCACCACCTCGTCGACCGGGAGCGTCCGATCGACCCCTTCGCGGACAACCACGGCCTCCGGCGCGACGAGCGCGGCAAGGCGGTCGAGGGCGCGTTTCGAGCGAATCTCCTGGAACGAGCCGATCGCGATGTTCGAGACCAGGATCCCAAGGAAGAGCGCGTCCTGCCAGAGCCCGAACGAGAGCGTCAGCACGCCGAAAAAGAGCAAGATCCCATTCGGGATCGTCAGCGTGTTGGCACGGACGATGCTGGCGTAGGAGCGGCTCGGCCGTTCCCGCGGAAGCGGCCCGCGTGCCTCCAGGCGCCTTTCGGCCTCGGCCGCGGTCAGACCAGGGGTCTCAGCAGGGCTGCCGATCCGCCGACGCTACCCGGCTCGATGCGGTGCCGGGCGATCGTGACCACCCGTTTTGGGGCC
>JBKPLR010000083.1:0-30763 GCA_046731695.1 Actinomycetota bacterium | reverse complement strand
GGCCAGGGCAACTGGCGAGCGGCGTTCACGAGCCGGTTGCGCGAGTGCCAGTACAGGCGGAACGGCGAGCGCAGTGGGCCCGAGGCCGTCCCCTGCTCGTGGCGGGCGGCGCTGTCCGGGTGGAGGACGACGCGCCCGAGCACCTTGAGGCAGTAGTCGGCCTCCTCGCCGTACATCCAGAAGCCCTCGTAGAAGCCGCCCCCCTCGAGGACCTCGGCTCGCCGCACCATCATCAGCGCGCCCGAGGCGGCGGTGACGTCGACCGGCTTCCGGGGCGCCTGGTCGCGAGGCAGGCCCTGGAGGCGCCCGAACGTGGCCATGTTCGGCGCGATCTCGAGGCCCGCCGCCTCGAGCGTCGAGCCGTCCGCCGAGAGCAGGAGACCGGTCGCGACGGATACGCCGGGATCGTCCAGCAACTCGCGGAGCGGCTCGTCCCAGCCCGGCTCGACGGCCGCGTCGAAGTTCACGAAGGCGAGCAGGCGCCCCGCCGCGGCCTCGGCGCCCCGGTTGCAGCCGGCGCAGAAGCCGATGTTCTCCTCGAACCGCAGCGCACGGGCCTTGTCCCAGGCGCGCGCGAGCTCATGCCAGCTCCCGTCGCTCGAGCCAGAATCGACCACCAGGCACTCGACATCCTCCTCGGTCGTGCTCTCGGCCAGCGCCCCGAGCGCACGAGGCAGGCACGCGGCGCCGTTGTGGTTCACGAGCACGATCGACAGTTCCACGGGGGCTTCCGAGCTAATAGGCGCCCGTGCCGCGGATCACGGCTGGGATCGTCTTCACGAGGATCGAGATGTCGAGCCAGATCGACCAGTTCTCGAGGTAGTAGAAGTCGAGCCGCACAAGGTCGTCGAAGCCGAGGCTCGACCGGCCCGAGATCTGCCACAGCCCGGTCACGCCCGGGAGCACGAGGTAGCGCTTCCGGTGCCAGCCCTCGAGGCGCTCGTAGTCACGCAGCGGCAGGGGCCTCGGCCCGACGAGGCTCATCTCGCCGCGGAGCACGTTCCAGAGCTGGGGCACCTCGTCCAGCGAGAAGCGGCGCAGGATCGCGCCGACCGCGGTCACACGCGGGTCCTCGCGGATCTTGAAGAGCGGCCCGTCCGCCTCGTTGGAGGCCTCGAGCTCGGCCTGCTTGCCCGCCGCGTCGGCGTGCATCGTGCGGAACTTCAGCATCCCGAACTTGCGCTCGCCGAGGCCGATGCGGGTGTCGCGGTAGAGCATCGGCCCCCGGGAGGTGAGCTTCACCGCGAGCGCGATGGCGATCCACAGGGGCAAAGCAATCAGCAGCACGAGCGCCGAGACGACCAGGTCGAACCCGCGCTTGACGAACCAGTCGAGCCCGATGAACGCCGGCGGCCGCAGCTCGAAGAGCGGCACACCCTGGCCGGGCACGAACTGCGCGCGCTGCGTCAGCAGCTCGGTCGCCTTCGGGGCGATCCGCACGTGCACGCCCTTGCGGTGAGCCTCCGAGACGATTTCGAGCAGCTCGCGCTCGCTGAAGTCGGAGTCGGTGACGATCAACTCGTCTACCCGGGTCTCGTCGAGCACCATCGGGAGCGAGTGAACGTCGCCGAGAACCGGGAGGTCGAGCCCGTCCGCCGAGGGGGCGAGGGCGCCGACGAACTCGTACTCGATCCCGCTTCTTGCCCCGCCGAGCGCCCGGTGCAGGTTCGTCAGTTGCGTCCCGGAACCGGCGAGCAGCGCGTACCGGCGGGCGCCCAGGAAGCGCAGGACTTCCTGCGTTACGGCGTCGTAGCTCGCGCGCAGCGCCGCGATCGCAATCGAGCAGAAGAGCACCGCCGTGGGCGTGAGGCCGTAGGTCGAGAACTTGTGCCCCGTGCCGAGGCCGAACGCCAGCACGATCAGGGCGACGACGATCAGGCACGACAGGACCCGCCCGAAGCCGGGGCGCCGCTCTCGCTCGGCGTAGAGCTCGGCCTGCGAGAAGACCAGCACCGTCACGAGCGTGAGGAACGGGAGCCAGTCCGTCTCGACCCGCCAGAGAAAGCCCCAGAGGGGCTCCTGGCCGTAGTAGAGCTCGCGCAGGACGAGCGCCGCGTAGACGCCGAGCACGAGGCCCGCGAGGTCGAGGCAGACGAGCGCCGTGATGCTGGCGAGGCGCCGGCCGGCAGCGCCCAGCTGGCTGCGCGTGAGAAAGAACGGCTTTCCGGAGCGGATGTCGGCCGGCTCCGGCAGTCCTTCGGTGCTCGCAGCGGGGGTGGGGATGCGACCCCGCCCCCGCTGCGGTGTCTCTACGCTCACCTACTCAGTGTGGCATGCGCCGGAAGGCGTAGTACGCCGGCTTGCGCTTGCCGCGGGCGGTGATCAGCCCTGACTGCCAGCCCGAGAGCCTGGACTCGTCCCGGAGCAGGAACCAGAGCATCATCGTGATCCGCGGGTTGCGCCGCGCTATGGCGTACGCCTGCTTCAGGTACTTCGCTTGCTTCACCCAGCTGACCCCGAACAGCGGGTCGGGCGGCCTCGTCTGGTAGCCGTACTCCGTGATCCAGACCGGCTTCTTGCCGTAGAGCTTGCCGACCAGCTTCGTGAGCACGCCGATGTTGGCGAGCGTCACGGTGTTCCGTCCGGGCGCGGACGTCGGCGACTGCGACGGCCTCCGGTAGTACGGATGGTGCGCCCACGCGTCGAAGTGACGCAGGCCGTAGCCCTTGACCTCGCCCAGGAAGCGGGTCGGCGAGATCGACGGCCGGCGGCTCCGCGGCGTGTCGTTGCCATACGAATCGGTCGTGCCGCAAGCGACCGTCTCCCCCTTCAGATGGGTGGAGTGGACGCCCGCCCAGACCGCCGTGCACATCCACGCGTAGGTGCGTGCGGCAACGGGGATGTACTTCCGCTTGCCGACCTTCAACCACTGCGGCCGGAGGAAGTACGGGTTGTTCGGCTCGTTCCAGGCCAGCCACTTGCGGACGGCCGGCAGCACCGTGCCGTCGCTGCGCTTGAACTTGCCGCTGTAGCGCTTGGCTGCGGCAAACGCGAAATCGCGCAGGTAGCGCGCCTTTGCCGGAGCCCGGTTCAGACTCTTCTTTCCGGTCTGGGCCCACCTCGGCGTCCCGTAGATCCCGAGGAGCACCTGGATCTTGTGCTTCTTGGCGTTCAGGACGACGCGGTCGTAGTTGTCCCAGTTGTACGCCGGATCAGCCGGGTTCCTCGGAATGGCGGGCTTCTTCCGGGCGACGGTCGCGCCCCAGTCGAGGCTGACCCGGATCACCTTCACGTGCAGGCTGACCAGCGTGTCGAAGGTCTTCTCCGGAGCGATCAGCGGCTGGACCGGGTCGAAGATGCCGACCAGCATCCCTCGCGAGGCGAGTGCGTTGTCCGGTTTCGCCGTCGCGGCGACGGCCGCCAGAGCGATGGTGATCAGGGCGATGCAAATTCGTTTAGACCCCAAGGGGCTCCCTTCCGAGGGTCGGCAGCATCCGCCGCAGACCCTCCTCCAGTTCGACCTCCGGCTCCCAGCCGAGCAGCTGCCTGGCTCGGGTGATATCCGGCTGGCGAACCTGAGGATCGTCGATTGGCAATGCTTCAAACACGATTTCGCTTTTAGACGAAGTCACGCGTAGGACTGTTTGTGCAAGCTCAAGAATCGAAAACTCCTTTGGGTTGCCGAGGTTGACAGGAAGGTGCTCGTCGCTCTCGGCGAGCAGGTTCAGGCCCCGGATAAGGTCGTCCACGTAACAAAAGCTACGAGTTTGCGAGCCGTCGCCGAAGACGGTGAGCGGCTCGTTCTCGAGCGCCTGCCGCATGAACGACGGGATCGCCCGCCCGTCATGCGCGCGCATCCGCGGGCCGTACGTGTTGAAGATCCGCACGATCGCGGAGTCCAGGCCCTGCCGGTTGTGGTACGTCATCGTCATCGACTCGGAATACCGCTTCGCCTCGTCGTACACACCGCGGGGGCCGATCGGGTTCACGTTCCCCCAGTAGCTCTCCGGCTGCGGGTGGACCAGCGGGTCGCCGTAGACCTCGCTCGTCGAGGCGAGCAGGAAGCGCGCGCGCTTCCACTTTGCGAGGCCGAGCGCGTTGTGCGTGCCGTACGAGCCGACCTTCAGCGAGAGCAGCGGCTCGCGCATGTAGTCGATCGGGCTCGCGAGCGCGGCGAGGTGGTAGACGAAATCGACCGGCTCGTCGATCTCGATCGGCTCGACGACATCGTGGTTCAGGAAGACGAACTCGTCGTCGCGCAGATGCTCCAGGTTCTCGAGCGTGCTCGTCTGGAGGTTGTCGACGCAGATGACGCGCTGGCCCTTCGCGAGCAGGTACTCGCAGAGGTGCGAGCCGAGAAACCCGGCTCCGCCGGTGACGACTGCCGTGGGCATGAGGCGGATGTTATCGGCGCCTTCTGAGGGCTTACGAAGTCCTTACGCGGTCTGTACGCCTTCGGCTCCGGCCTCCGAGATCCTTGTTCGACTCCATGTCGAACCACATCGCAAAGAGCGAGAATTGCGAGCCGAAGATGAGGAGCAGCGCGACGAGGACGACGGTCGCCGCCGTGATGTGGTTCCCGAGGATCCGAAGCACCACCTCGGCGATCCCGAGCCCGAGGCCCAGCAGGCCCATCAGGAAGCCGAGGATGTAGAAGAACACGAGCGGGTGGAAGTCCCGGATCACGTACTTCTCGCGCATCCGCCACCAGAAGCCCTTGAACAGGAGCCACGAGATGCTCGGCACGACCTTCCGCAGCTTGATCCCGGAGCGCTCGCCGACGCCGTATATGGGCCGCGACGGATAGTCGCGCACCCGCGCGTTCCAGATGTTCAGGTGGACGAGCATGTCGTTCGGGAACCCATAGCGCGGATAGATCCGGTCGAGGTCGAGGAGCTCGAGGTACTCGAGGGAGATCGCCGTGTAGCCGGATTGCGAGTCGGCGACGTGCCAGTAGCCGGACGCGATCTTCGTCAACAGGCTGAGCGTCGCGTTGCCGAGGTAGCGGTAGCGCGGGATCACCTCCCACGCCTTCCCCGTGAAGAGCCGGTTCGCCTTCGCGTAGTCGACCTCGCCCTGCGCGACCGGGAGCGCGAGCTTCTCCAGGTCGGTCGGGTCCATCTGCGCGTCGGCGGCCATCACGGCAGTCACGTCGATCCGCTCCTCGAGCGCCTTCTTGTAGCCGGTGATGATCGCGGCGCCGACGCCGAGATTGCGCTCGTGCTCGATCACCTCGACGCGCGGATCGCCGGAGCCGCGGGCGGCCGCCACGGTACCGTCGCGCGACCCGTCGTCCACGACGTAGATCCGGTCGACGAACGGCGGGATCGAGCGGATCGTGTCCGCGATCAGCTTTTCCTCGTCATGCGCGGGCACGACGACTGCAACCCGCTTGTTGTCGAGCATTTCCCCTTGTTAGGCGGAGCTGCGAGCGATCCTGCCCGCGGGCTCCCACAGGAGCGCGGTGATGACCCCGAGCAGGAGGCCGATCAGCGCCGCCACGATCACCGTGTTGCGGCGGCTGCGTGCGGTGGTCTTGGTTGCGACTGCGCGTGTTATGAGCTGCGGCGCCTCGACGTCCTGCGCGAGCGCGAGCAGCTGCTGGTTCGACGAGAGCTGGTCGACGACCGAAAGCCGCTGCTGCAGGAGACCGTTGAGCTGGCCGAGCAGGATGAGGCGTTCCGCGGTCGAGAGCCCGCCACCGTTCTGCAGCGCGGCCTGAAGCGTCTTCGTGTTCGCGTCGATCGAGGCGAGCGCGGCTTTCTCGTTCTTCACGAGGCTCTGGAGATTCTCGATCGTTACCGCCGAGTAGTGGCCCAGTGCCGGCGAATTGATGATCGCCCCCGCGAGGGCGTTGGCCGCGGCGGCGACTCTGCCGGGAAGACGGCCGGTGACCTTGACCGAGTAGAGCGGGTTCTGGCCCAGGCGCGTGATCGAGCCCGAGATCGCCTGTGTGGACACGTGGCCCCGCAGCTGGTCGCGCCGCAGCCCCGCCCTGCGTGCGGCCTCGTCGATCGTGGACTCCGCAGTTGCGATCTGATGGACGGTGCTCGGGTTCGTCGCCTGGCTCTGTACCTGGACGCCGCTCGCCGACAGTGGCTGGCCGACGTAGATGGTCGCTTTCGCCGTGTACACCTGCTCTCCGCCGAGCGAGATCAACAGCCCGACGACGATCCCGCCGACGAGCCCGGCCGCGGGCAGCCACCAACGCAGTGCGAGGGCGTTCCAGTGGCGGCGCAGGTCGACCTCGCGCTCTGCGTCGAGGTCCGGGAGGTCGCGCTGGGCCGGCGGCCGCGGTTCGGTCGAGGTGCTCATGCCCCGCGCAACCTTAGTGATTGCCGATGTCGAATCGCCGGCTGAGCGTGCCCTTGTTGCCGCGCACGTCGCGAGCGGTGACCTTGAGCACATACGTCCCATCCTGAAGCAGGCGCGTGTCGAGGCCGTGCGGCGTGAGCCGGAACAGGTAGCGCCCGGGCATCTTCTTGTAGAGCTGACCGCCGAAGACCGGCCCGTTCGGGTACGTGCCTCGGCCGTAGATCCGCCAGAAGAGGCTGTTCGGCGGATCGAAGCCACGGAAGTCGACCGGCGTGCCGTGCCGCACGACTCGTCTACCGAGCCGCCGCAACGTCCAGCTGACCTCGGCCGGAGACACCGGCAGGCGGAGCGTGAACCCCGGCAGCGGCTCGGGGAGGTCGTAGGCGTCGGCGAAGATGTCGATCCGCCCATGCACGCCGAGCGTGCTCAGCTCATGTCCTCGCGTGTCCCGGAAGATGAGGTCGCGGATCCGCGGGCGAGTTGAATCGACGTAGGGCGCGATCCTTCCGCGCTCGAGCGGGTTCAGCGCCCGGCCGTGCGCGATCTCCGAGAGGTGAACGTGCTTGGCCCAGGTCGTGATGAAGCCGAGCACGGTCTCGAGCCGCCTGACATGCTGGCCGTTCCGTACCGCGAGCTTGAGGTGGAAGTACTGGAAGACGGGTCCTAGCCGCGACCGAACCGCGACCGCGGTGCCGTTCAGCAAGTGCACGCGACCCGACGCGATCGGATAGACCGGCGTCCCCGGACGAGCGTGGATGTCGATCCCGTTGTGGAAACCGAACGAGCCCGGCCCCTCGAGCCCGTTCTGGCCGAGCGTCAGGAGGAACGTCATGCGTGGGTCGCCGAAATTCCCGCCGACCGGATGCTGGCGATGGAACGGCTTCACCGGCCACGGATAGGCCTGCGCGCTCCCCGTGGCGACGAGCGCGAGGGCCGCGAAAAGCAGTTTCATCGCCCCAGCTTAGGGGCGAGGCCGAAGACTCTCGAGTAGGCGGCGAGGTAGAGCCGCCTCCGGTCCGTGACGACCGACGCATAGCGGCCACGGCGGAAGACCCAGCGCGGCTTGCCGGTCTTCGCGTCGAGCCCGTACGTCCAGCCCTTTAGCGTCGAGAAGTAGACGATGCCGTTGATCACGACGGCCGAGCCGGAGATCGGGCCGTTGGACCTGAACTTCCAGCAGAAGTCGCCGGTCGCGGCGTCGAAGCAGTAGAAGGTGCCGTTGTAGGAACCGGCGAAGACGCGCCGTTCCCAGACCGCCGGCGAGGCGTAGACGTAGTCGCCTGTTCCCTTCGACCAGCGGAGCTTCCCGCTCGTCGCACCGAACGAGTACATCTTCCCGTCGGTGGCGCCGATGTAGACGCGGTCGTAGGCGACGGCGGGCGTGGAGTAGAAGGTCCCGCGCGAGCCCAGCCGCTGCTGCGCCGACGCGCGCCAGAAGAGCTTTCCGGTCTTCGCGTTCAGCGCGTAGACGTGGTTGTCGTAAGAGCCGAAGTAGACGTGCTTGCCGGCGAGCGCCAGGCCGTCCTTGACCTTGTCGCCGGTCTGATAGCTCCACACGGTCCGCCCGGTCTCGGCGCTGAGCGCGTAGGCCTTCCCGTTCCAGTCGCCGACGTAGACCAGCCCGTCCGCGACGAGCGGCGACGACTCGGTCGGGCCCATCTTGACGCGCCACCGCACCTTGCCCGTGTCCGCGTTGAGCGCCACCACCTCGCCGTCCAGCCCCGAGCGCGTCGCGTTGCAGGGCGGGTGGTTCAGGAACGACATGAAGACGGTGTGCGCGGCGATCGCGGGCGTTGCAGCCGTGCAGCGCCGGGCGCTGAAGTGCCAGGCCGTGCGGACGTGCTTGATGTCCATCGCGATCAGGGTCCCTTTCGCGTTGGCGAAGTACAGCTTCCCGTAGGCGACTGCCGGCGGGAACTCGACGAGCGAGCCGGCCCGGAAGAACCAGAGCGGCCGGAACGGCGGCACGACGGCCTTCAGAACGCCTTCCGGAGCTCCTTGCCGCGCGGCGTCGAAGCGGTACATCGGCCAGCGGATCTTCGCGACCTTCGGAATCTCCTTCGGCTTCGTCTCGGTGGTGTTGAACTCCTCGGTCGACGAACCGCGGACGTCGTGACCCTGGTGTTTGCGATAGAGCCCGTAGGCGACCAGCCCGGCGACGACGAGCGCGACACCCGCCGCCAGCGCGAGCAGCGCCTTCTTCATCGCCTACGCGGCTCGACCGCGTAGAGCCGCGAGAAACCGTGCAGGAGGAGACGCCGTCCGTTCCCCGAGACGGGCACGAATGCCCCGTCCGGGAAGCGGAATACCTGCCTGCCGGTGCGCGCGTTCACGCCGTAGATCCTGTGCTGCCGGTTGCTGAAGTAAACGATCCCGTCGACGAGCGAGGGAGCACCGCCGATCGACCCGGCGGTCGAAAAGCTCCAGAGCGTCCTCCCGCTCGACGCCGAGAGGCAGTAGAAGACGCCGTTGTAGGAGCCGAAGTAGACGCGTCCGTTCCAGACCGCCGGCGACGAGTAGACGTACGAGCCCGTGTGGATCGACCATAGGTGGGCTCCGCGGGTCGAGAAGGCCGTCAGCGAGCCGCCGTCCGAGGACGGCGCGAACACGCGGCCGTTCGCGACCGCCGGGGTCCCGTAGATCCGGCCGTTGACGGAGCCGGACCAGCGGAGCGAGCCAGTCCGCGCCCGCAGCGCGAGCAGCCTGCCGCCGTAGTCGCCCATGAAGACCGTCCCGTTCAGGACAGAGGCGCTCGAGGTGATCTTGGATCCGGAGTGGTAGGTCCAGCGCGCCCGGTGCGTGCGCAGGTCGAGCGCGTAGACGGTGCCGCCCCAGTCGCCGAAATAGTCGATCCCGTCGATCACGACCGGCGACGACTCGATCGGGGAGCCCGTCGCGTAGCGCCAGAGCACGCGCCCGTTGTAACGGTTCAGCACCCAAACGTGCCCGTCCATCCCGTGTACGACCAGCTCGTTCTCGAAGGTCGTCGGTGAGGCGGCCATCATCCCGTTCGTATCGCGGCGCCACACGGTCGCGCCGTTCCGCATCGAGTAGGCGCGGATGCTGCCCTTGAAGTTGGAGACGAACGCGACCTCGTCGTCCACGATCGCCGGGAACTCGATCAGCGCACCGACCGCGCGGCTCCAGACGAGGCGGAAGGGCGGGCGCAGGTTGATGTGGGGCTGCGTCTGGGTCCGAGTCGGGGAGGCGCCGTACATCGGCCACTGCAGCTTCGTCTGGAAGACGCGCACAGCGTGGACCGGTCGGTTCGTGAACTGGAGGTGCTGCCTGTACGGGTCGTAGCCGCGCCTGGTGACGGTGACGATCAGGCGGCCGCGGTGCGGAACCTTGATCCTCGCGATGCCCTTGCGGTCGGTGCGGCCCGGATGGCCGTCAACCTTCACGAGCGCTCCACCTACGCGCTTGCTGAGGTCTCCGTCCTGGACGATCACATGTACGAAGGACGGCTTCGGCTGGCTCGGCGGCCTGAGCGTCATCGGCTCGGACGTTCTCGGTGGCCTGTCTTCGGCGTGCTTCGAGCTCCCGCAGGCGGCGATCAGTGGCAGCAGAACGACTAGGACCCCGAAAAGGCGCATTTCAGAAGGCTAGAGAGCGACCCAGTCGGAGGCTAGGCTACCGGGTTCCTTCCGCCTTTTCCCACATCAGCGGCGCGCCTTCACGCAAGTAGCGGCCGAGCGCCGCAACGGTGGCCCCGGTCATGAGGAGGTAGTAGTAAGCGAGGCCGGCACCCGGGATCGGCAGGCGGAGCTTCCCGACGGCCGCGAGCGCGAGGAACGCAGCCTGCGCCGCGAGCGCGGCCTGGTACGGGAGGCCCTCGTCGACGAGCGCGATGCTCGTCGCCAGCAGCGTGATGTGGAGGAAGCCGCTGCCGTAGCGGAGGACGCGGTGCGAGATCAGCTCCGCGAGGTAGAGCGGCGGCTGGCCGCGCAGGCTCCCGGCCTCGAACAGGTGCCGCCACGACCACGGGAGCATCCGCACCTTGCGCCGGAACTCGTCCTCGTTGTCGCGGCTCGGCTTCTCGAATGCGAGCGCCTCGGGCTCGTAGACCGCGCGCCGCCCGCGTTGCACCATCAGCGCGGGGAAGCCGAGGTCGTGCCCGAACGGCCACTCGACGTAGTCGGAGCGGCGCACCGCGTAGATCGCGCCGTTGCCACCCGTGATCGAGCCGAGCGCCGACTCGCTCTCGCGCAGCCAGAGCTCGTAGCGCCAGTAGACGCCCTCCCTGTTCGTCCCGTCTTGGCGCTGGAAGCGCACCTGGCCGCACACGTAGGCGACGTCCGGGTCGGCGAAGCTGCGGACGAGCTTGCGGAGCGCGTCGGGCGCCCAGGTCGCATTCGCGTCGCCGAAGGCGAGGATCTCGCTCTCGGTCTCGCGGACCGCTTTGTTCATCGTCGGCAGCTTCCCGGCCCGCTCGCAGGCGAGCAGGCGAATCCGGCCGTCGAAGCTCTGGACAATCTCGTGCGTGCGGTCGGTCGAGCCGTCGGAGGCGACGACGAGCTGCAGCTTGTCGTCCGGGTAGTCGAGCTCGAGCAGGTTCTCGACGCGCCGCCCGATCACGTCCTCCTCGTCGTGCGCGGGGACGATCAAGGTCACGCTCGGGGTGATGTCGTCCTTGGCGACCTCGCGCTCGCGCAGCCGCCGCAGGCCGGCGGCGGCAACGGGATAGCCGACGTGGGTCCAGGCGAGCCCGGCGAGGCTGCCCCAGAAGATCGCCTTCAGGATCACGCGCCTACGGTATCTCGGTACGCGGGGAAGAAGCCTTCGACGCCTTCGCCCCCCAGCTCGCGGTAGGCCTGCTCGTCGTGGATTGCCTTCCCGACCGCGGACTCGATCCACCCGCCCGGGTCGAAGCGGAGCTTGAACTCGAGCAGCGAGTCGTCGGCGCCGCCGACACCGCCGCCGAGGTGGAAGCGCTCGTAGCCGTTCGCCTGCGCCCAGCGGGCGGCCTCGAGGAAGAGCAGGTTGTTGGCGCCGCCGGTTCGTTCGGAGGCGCCGAGGTGGTAGTGAAGCCAAGGCGGGCTCGCGAGGCCGAGGATCGCGGCGCGGGTCCCGGTGTGGTCAAGTGCCTCGAAGAGGACGAGCCACTGCCGGTTCGCAAGCACTTGCCAGTACTCGGCCGGGAAGTAGTAGAAGCCGGTCGCGCCCTTCTCGGCCATTGTCCGCGAGTAGAGCCGCGCGAAGGGGCCCAGGTCAGGCGGCGCGACAGTGATGCGCGTCTCGGTCCCGGCGGCCTCCGCCTTGCGCGCGGCGCGCCGGTGGTGCCGGTGCAGCCCTTCGAAGAGGTCACCCTCGTCGAGCCGCCAGGCGACCGTGCCGCCCCGTGGCTCGACGTGGAAGCGCGAATACCGGTGGTTGCCATAGCGCGGGTGGAACCACGTGAAGGTCGTGACGACCCCGTTCTCGCGGCACCAGGCCTCGTAGGCGTCGTAGAAGTGGGCATTGCCGACTGGCCCTCCGAAGCCGTAGGGCCCGGTCACGTCGCGGGTCCCGTCCAGCTCGCGGACGATGCAGGGGAAGACCGTGCTTTCCGCCCGCAGGAACACGGGCCGGCCCGAGTCAAGCACCGCTGAGGTCTCGACGTACTCGCGGCGCAGGTAAGCGTCTTCGTACCCGAGGTCGGCGACGAGCCCGTCCCAGTCCTCGGGCGCGACCTCCTCGATCACTGCTTCTCGGCGCGGGCCCGGGCGCGCTCGATGTTCATCGTGTCCTCGACCGGTCGCTCGCCGCTGCGGCCGACCTCGGTGAACGTGCGCACCAGGATCTTCAGGTCGAGCCAGAGCGACCAGTGGTCGATGTACCAGATGTCCTGCTCGATCCGCTCGGGCCACCCAATCGCCTCGCGGCCGTTCACCTGCGACCAGCCGGTGATGCCCGGCTCGACGGAGAGCCGGCGCCGGTCGTGGTCGGTGTAGTTCTCTGCCTGCTCGACGAGGTCCGGGCGCGGGCCGACGAGGCTCATCTCGCCCTTGAGCACGTTCCAGAGCTGCGGCAACTCGTCGAGGCCGGTGCGGCGAAGGAAGCGGCCCGGCTTCGTGACGCGCGGATCGTTTTCGACGACGCCGAACGGGTCGTCGGTCAGCTGCGCCGCGAGGTCGAGCGCGTTCTGCACCATCGTCCGGTACTTGAACATCCGGAACGTGCGGCCGTCCTTGCCCGCGCGCTCCTGCCCGAGGATCGCGGGGCGGCCGCCGTCGAAGAGGATCCAGAGCGCAATCGCCGCCAGTAGCGGCGAGAGGAGGATCAGCAGGAACAGGGCGACGATCCGGTCGCCGGTCCACTTGACGAGCCTCATCTCCGCACCGCCCGGTAGAGCTCGTCGTGCTCGGCCGCAGAGCGCTCCCAGGTGAGCTCCTGCGCGGCGCGATCGGCTCCCTCGTAGGCGGCGGCGAGCCGCTTCGGCTGAAGAAGTCGCGTACAGGCCTTCGCGAGGGCTTCGGCGTCGTCCACGGGCACCACCTCGCCCGCGCCGAACTCGCGCACGATCTCTCCCAGGAAACCGACGTCGGTCACAACCACGGGGCGACGGTAGCCGATCGCGGTGGCGAGCACTCCGGACGAGTCCAGCTGCCGGTACGGGAGCACCACGATGGCTGCTTCCGCCATGAGCTGCCGCACTTCGTCTTCCGGAATGAACCGGAGCCGCCAGTCGACGTTCGCGTTCGCGCGGGGAACCGAATCGACGGGATCGCCGGCGACGACGAGGCGAGCGTTCTTGATCTCGGGCAATGCGCGGAGCAGCACGTCGAGACCCTTGTACTCGCGGATCAGGCCGAAGAAGAGCAGCGTGCGGCCCTCAGGCGGCGAGAGCGGCTCCGCGGGGAAGACCGGGTGCGGGATCCGTGCGATCCGCTCGCGGCCGAGGCCGAGCTCGACCAGCTGCTCGACCGCGCGCTTCGAGTGGACGACGACGCGCTCTGCGGTCTCGAGCACGTCCGGCCAGACTGGCATCGCCTTCCGGCGGCGCGGGAGCACGTCGTGTGCGGTGAGCACGACCGGCCGGTCGTCGGCGATTCGCCGCAACCAGCGCAGGTCGACCTCGGGCCTCGGGAGCCACTGGACGTGGACGACGTCGGGGTCGAGTCGCTCGACCCGCCGCAGCAAGCGCGCGACGCTCGGCGCGTACTCGATCCCCTTCGCGGCCAGCCGCAGGGGCGATCGGCGGAAGAGGCGGGTCGAGACCGGTGCGAAGAGCTCCTCCCGAGCGTAGCCGTTCGGCTCGGGCGCGCGGCCGTGCGGGAACCGCGAGGTCAAGAGCGAGACCGCGTGGCCTTCCTCCGCGAGCGCGGAGGCCAGCGCGTGGTCGTAGGGAGGCGTGTAGGCGAGCGGATCGACGAGCGCGATGCGCACTAGTGCCCCTTCCGGTGATGCTGCCGACCGGTGAGCATTGCTGGGAGGGGCACTAGACTCGCTGGCGCAGGTAGCCGAGGCTCGCCACGGCCGGAGCGGGATCGTCGACGGCGAACGTCGCGCGCACCTTCTTGCGGCTCAGATAGTGGCGCAGGAACTCGCGGGCCGGCAGCTCCCGGCGGCGCGCCATCTGCGCCGAGACCCACACGTCCTTGGCGAGGTAGATCCAGGTCAGCTGCTCGGTGAGCGTCTGCTCGCCGTCGCTCGGCCGACCGCAGAGGTCGTCGTAGGCGACGCGCGCGATCCCGAGCTCCGGTCCGGTCGCGATCCCCGCCCAGACCGGCGGGCGGGTGTTCACCTCGATCACCTTGAGGAGGCCGTCGCGCGGGTCGCGAACCAGCTCGACGTGGGCGAGGCCGCGGTAGTCAACCGCCGCGAGCAGCCGCTGGCCGAGCTCATGCACTTCCTCGTCATGGCCGGAAGCGAAGACCGCGCTCGTCCCGAAGCGGAGCGGGCCCTGGCGGACCTTGCGGCCGACGACGCTTGCAAGCGGCTGGCCGTCGCGGCCGATGTACGTGAACAGCGAGTGCACGTGCTCGTGCGAGTCCGGGATCAGCTCCTGGATGACGGTGTCGAAGCCGCGCTCCCTCGCGCGTTCCCAGCCGGCGACCGCATCATCCACCGTCTGGGCGACGAACGCCTTCTCGCCGAACGTGAGGGCGAACTCCTGGCCCTCCAGCGGTTTCAGCAGGAGCGGCGGCTTCAGGTGAGCGTCTCGGATCGCCTCGGGGCTCTCGGCGCGAACCGTGTACGGCGAGGGCACTCCAGCCTCGGCTGCGACCTCCGGAAGCAGATCCTTGCGCCGGAGGCGGCGGACCGCTTCCGGGTCGTCCGGAAGCGGCACGTCTGCGATCTCACGAACCTCTTCCCAACGGCGCAGCACGGTCTCGACGTTCTCGTCGCGCTCGAGGAAGAGCACCGGGCGTTCGCCGCCGGCCCCCGCGTGCCGAAGCGCCTCGAGCACGTCTTCGTCCCCTGCCCCGAGTGTGCGCCTACGGAGGTAGCGGGAGCGCAACCCGAACTCGTAGCGGTTGAGCGCGATCCCCTCGACCGGAATCCCGTCTCGCCCGAGGCTGCGCACGAGCGCGAGCCCGGCATGGAGCAGGCCGAAGACGACTGCCGGTCTCATGCGGCGAGCGCCTCCTCGTACGCCGCAACGGTCGCCTTCGTCACCCGCGGCCACGTGAAGTGCTCCTGGATCCGCTGCCGCGCGGCCGCACCCAGGCGTTGCCGGAGCTCGCGATCGCCCAGGAGCCGCTCCAGCGCCGCGCGAAGCGCGACCACGTCGCGCGGTGGCACACACAGCCCGGTTTCGCCGTCGACGACGAGGTCGAGCAACCCCCCGACCGCGCTCGCGACCACGGGCCGGCCGTACGCCATCGCCTCCGCGCACACGACGCCGAAGCCCTCGCGGTGCGACGGAACCGCCACCACGGCAGCGCGCTCGTACAGCGGCCCGAGCGCGTGATGCGGCACGAACCCCAGCGCGCCGGGCACGCGATCGCGAAGCGGCCCGTCGCCGGCGACAACGAGGTTCATCCCCTCAGCGGCCTCCACGAGCTCGAGGATTCCCTTCTCCGGCGAGAGCCGCCCGGCGAAGAGCACCTCGGGCGGATCGGCCTCCTCGCGCACGAACGCCGGCACTTCCACGCCGCTCGGGATCACGCGCACCTCACCCGCGCCGAGCTCCCGAGCCGCCTCCGCCAGAGCGTTCGAGGGGCAGATGACCAGCCGCGCCCGCCGCAGGACGTGCCGCGCGAGCGACCTAGCCTTCCGCGCCAGCTCGACGTCGGTGCCCCAGAGCTGGACGACGAACGGCTTCCCGACATGCGATGCGACGAAGCCCGTCGGGAGCCAGTGCGCGTGCACGAGGTCGGCGTCCGCCGCCGCACGACGGGCCGCCGCGCGGAAGTTCCTCAGCATCGCGGGAAGCATCGCCGCCCGCCACGGCTGCCGCTTCAGGTTCCCCACGACGCCCGACCCGTAGGCGATCCCGTAGTGCCGGAACTCGGCGGGCGACACGACCGCTACGTCGACCCCAGCCTCCCGCAGCCGCGACACCGCCTCGCCGACGAAGTTCCCGGCCGGGTCGCCCTCGTATCGAGGGTACGAGGTCGTCATCACCACCACCTTCATCTCCGGGCGAATACGGCGGGCGTCGCCAGCACGAGCATCGCGAACACGTAGAAGTAGAGGAACGACATCGTCAGGTAGAAGACGTTCGCGGCCATCGTGCCGACGAGCGCCGCCGTCATCCCCCACGCCAGCGGACGCAGCCGGGCCGCGACCGGGTCGCGCGCAGCCGCCAGCACCCGCCCGAGCTTTCGCGCCGCGTCGAGCTTCCAGAACAGGTACCAGACGAACACCGCGAAGAGTGCCGTCCCGACAAGCCCGCCTTCGACCAGAAGCGCGACGTAGTACGAGTGCGGCCCCCAGTTGGTCTTCCCGGTCACGAACTCGTAGTAGACCGAGAAGTTGTTGAACCCGAGTCCGAAGAACGGGTGCTGGTGGAGGATGTCCGGGATGAACTTGTAGACGTCGAGGTGCGTGCTTGCGCCGGTCCCGTGCGAGAGGCGCGAGTGGATCACGACGCTGAAGAAGTGCCGCCGGTGGTAGAGCTCGTACAGCACCGGGATCGCCACCAGCGCGAGCGGGAACAGCGCCAGCCGCGAGAAGAGCAGGTGGCGATACGGGTAGAGGAGGACGAGCGCGCCGACGACGAGCCCCAAGGCGCCGCTCCGCGAGAGGGTCGCCAGCTCCACCACCAGGAGGAACGCGATCAGCGCTCCGAGCCAGAGCCGCAGTCGGTGACCGAGCTCGAGGCGCAGGTAAATCGGCGACAAGATCAGCAGCGGCATCAGCAGCATGATCCCGAGGTGGTTCGGGTCGCCGGTCAACGCGTTCGGCCGATAGACGTTCGCGCCGTTGACGGCGCCGTACACGTTGATCTGACTCGCGCCGCGCGTGAGCGGCTGGAGGAAGAGCGAGTCGAGATTGTGGCCGGCCTGCGCCGAGAGCAGCTGCAGGATCCCGTAGGCCGCGTTGAACGTGATCCCGCCGAGGAAGAACGCGAGCGTGCGCCAGTAGAAGCGCACCGAGCGGCTCGTCAGGTAGACGACGCCGAAGATCAGGAACGCGAAATGGATCAGCCACTTCACGATCCCCTTGCCGAACTGGTCGAGTGCCTGCGTCGTCTCGAGGTTGAAGAACCCGATTAGGTAGACGAGCAGGAACGCGCCCAGGAACACGATCAGGATCGCCGCCGTCTTCGGCACCCGCCAAAAGGAAGACGCCCGCGCCGGCAAAGCCGGCACGGGCTCCTTGACGGCGTCCCAAGAGGCCGCCTCGGATCGCCCGAGCCGGTCGAGTGCGAAGGCGAGCAGGAACCCGAGCGCGGTCACGTCGGCGAGGAAGACGGCCCCGGCGACGTTCCACTGCACCTTCTCGAAGGTCGCGCAGAACACGGCCGCGAGGAAGAAGAACGGGATCAGCCGCGACTCGCGTGTCACTGGAGACCCCAGAGCAGCTCCGCGAGCTCCTCGACGCGCGTGCGCCGGGAGAGCCGGCGGCGCTGCTCCTCGGTGAGGTAGCCGTTCCGCAGCTGCCCGGCCCGCCAGCGGGCGTGAAGGCCGAGGAGCGCCTCGCGGATCGCGCGCTCGTCCTCGGGCGCGACAACGATCCCGGCGCCCGTCTCCCGCACGAGCTTCGCGGCTGCTCCGTCAGGCGGCACCGCGGCCAGAATCGGCCGTTCGGCGGCGAGGTACTCGAAGATCTTCCCCGAGGGCACGACCCGACCCCGGCCGGCGGCCTCGGGGAGCAGCAGCAGGTTCGCTTCCGAGTCGCGCTGCAGCTCGAGCGCTCGCCGGTGCGGGACGTACGGCAGCAGCTCGAGCCGGTCGCCCAGCCCAAGGTCGTCCACCCACTCGCGATCGGCCGAGCGGAAGTCGCCGGCGAAGCGCGCGACGACGTCCTCGAGGCCCGAGGATGCGAGCGCCTGCAGGAACGGCCGTGGATTGCGCTTACCGAAGAAGCTTCCCGTGTGCGTGATGCGGAAGCGGTCGCCCACGCGGTACTCGAGCCCCGCGAAGTCGTCGAAGTCGCAGCCGTTGGGAATCACGCGCACCTCGCCTGCGGGGTCGAAGCCGCGGACCTCCTCCGCGATCGGCTCGGACACGGTGACCACTGCGTCGGCCGAGCGCGCCATCACGCGCACGACTTGCTCGAGCGCCTTCTCCTTCGCCTGGACCGAGCGGCGCTCGAACCGGCGGTCGGCGTTCTGCACGACGGAGTCGCGCAGGTCGGCCACCCACGGGATCCCGGTGAGCCGCTTGACCGAGGCCCCGATCAGGCTGATGGAGAGCGGCGGGCTCGTGGTGATCACGGCGTCGATCCCTTCGCGCCGCACGAGCCGAACCGCGGCGGGCACGGCCGTCGGCAGCCACGTGACGCTCGCGTCGGGCAGCAGGATGCGGCGGTAGGCGAGCTTCGCCTGCGCGAGCATCAGGTCGGTCCCCTCGAGGCCGTGCAGCTCTTCGGACGGCATCCGGGCCCGTGGGCCGAGGTAGCGCGCGCGATGAACGAACGCCTGCGTCGGCGTCGGAAGGTCCTCGTCGCGGTGCAGCCACTTCGGGTCGTCCGGCGCGAGCACGTGCGTCTCGATCCCGAGGGACGGGAGATGGGTTGCCATCTTCAGCGGGCGCTGGACACCGCCCCCGCCGGCCGGCGGGAAGTACATCGTCACGAGGAGGACTTTCATTGCAGCCGGTAGAGAACGTACCGCCGGTCGGCGTAGACCTGCTGCAACGAGAACCTCCAATGCCGGATGCGCGCGCGGTCGACGAGCAGCCAGCCGGCGCCGTAGCGGTGCGGGATCGCAAGCGGGCCGTGGTGACGGAAGAACCGCTGCTCCTCGCGGACCCTCAGCGCCGGGTGGTTCGCCTTCGTCGCGCTGCTGTGCCGCGGCGGGGTCGCGTTCACGTACACCGGAAGGTAGGCCGCGAGCTCGTAGCCGGTTCGTGCGTCGGTGAAGACGACCGCCCGCTCGGGGAGCCACTCGCGCAGCGCCTGAACGACGCCCGCCGGGAGCGGCTTCTCACCTGAGGGCGGGCTCCAGTTCCAGTAGCCGTGCACCGCGACCGGCACGAGGAAGAGGGCCACGGCCGCCGTCGCAAGCGGTGCGCTGCCCTCGAGTTCCGGCAGGCGCCGGCGTCCGAGCACGGCGACGACGACGGCCGCGCCGGCTCCCGCGAACGAGGCCCAGGTCAGCCAGCCGGGGCCTCCGTGCAGGTGGCGGTAGGGCGCGCTGAAGTCGCCGGGCAGTTCGAGCTGGAGTGCGATCCCGGCCGCCAGCGCCACCGGCAGCACCAGGCGCCCGAGCAGTCCGGCGAGAACGATCGCGCCCCCGGCGACGGCGAATGCGCGCGGCGAGAACCCGATGATGCGCCTCGCCTCCGAGATCGAGACCGCGTCGCCGAGCTGGGGGAAGAGAAACGGAATGAGCGCGAGGGCGTACGCGATCAGCATCCCGCCGAGGACGAGCGCCGCCCACAGCCGGCGCCGCGCGAGCAGCGCAAGCGGAACGAGAACGAGGGCCGCGATGGCCACGGCTCCCACGCGCGTGAAGAGCTCGGGCTTCAGCCGGTAGCTGTGCAGCCCAAAGATGTCGAGCTCCTGGGAGTAGTGGGAGAAGGCTCGCCGCGCTTCGGCAGCGCCGGGCTTGTGCGAGATCGTCTGCCGGATGATCGGCAAGAGCCAGGTGATGGCCGCAACGGCCGGGATGGCGGCGGCAGCCAGCGCGGTCGCGATCTCCCCGAGGTGGTCCCGCGCCAGCACCGCGCGGACGGCGAGGAAGCCAAAGAGGACGATCAGGATCAGAACCGCGTCTGGTGGGTGGATCAGCGTCAACGCCCCCGAGGCAGCCGCGATCGACAGGAGCAGCGCCCAGGACGGCGTGCGCAAGAACGCAAACACGAGCGCGAGCAGCGCCGGCAGCACGAGCATCCTGCCGCCGTTGAACGCTGGCGAGCTCGGCGACGTGAGCGAGACGAGGGCGCCGCCGTGGCCGGGCGCGAGCCCAAGGAAAGCGAACTGGACGAGCATCGTCGAGACCCCTGCCCAGCGCGAGCGGAAGAGCGCGAGCCCGGACTCGTAGGTGAGCACGAACGAGAGCGGCAGCAACACGGTCGGCCCGTGCAGCACGACCTGCGACGGGTCGACCCCTCCAAGCTTCGCGATCACCGCGAGCGCGCCGTGCCAGAGCGGGAAGGCGTAGCCGGGATGGAGGCCCCCGTCCGCGTACTCGTCGAGGCTCCTCAGGGAGATCGAGCCGAGGTCGACGAGCTTCCGCACGCGCGCAAGGTGGAAGAAGGCGTCGCCGCCGTACGCCGCAACCCACCACAGCGCGATTCCGGCCGCGACGCCCAGCGCGAGCACGCCGAGGCTCCAGGCGGGGATCCGGACACCGGGCCGGCGGAACGCGAACGGCGCTGCGCTCAGGCCGGCCGCGAGCATCACCGCCATGGCGAGCCAGAGCGAGCCGTGCACGGCGAACATGACCGTCATCCCGGTGAAGAGCGCCGCGAGGCTCCAGACGAACGCCGGCGCGAGCCCGTCCAGCGCTAGCGCACGCGCGATGAGCGCACCCGGCAGGAGGAGGCACGCCGTCGCCGCCGCGAGCCGGAGCCCGAGACCGACGCCCTCGGCCGGGAGCAGCCGCGAGACGCCTAGGGCCGCGGGCGCAGCGAGCCAGGCCAGCGGGAAGGAGCGTGGGGCGAAACGGACCTCGAGGTCGGCGGCGACGGTGCTCATCGCCTCAGCAACCTCGATGCCTGGACGAGCGCCGGCTTGAGGTCGTCACGCGCGAAGACCGCGTCGACGTACGGCGGCCGCTGCGGAGCAGGCGACTCGCCGGGCATGAACGTGATCGCCCACCGGCGCCGCCGCCCGTTCATCGAGACCGGCTCCGGCCTCTCACCGGTCAGGTCCTCGAACGCGATCCGCGGCAGGTCGACGCCACAGGCCGATGCGAGGCCGTGCCACTGCCACAGGCGTGGGTTGACCTCCATCAGCTTCAACGCTCCATCGCGCAGATCGCATTTGAACTCCACTTGCGACAAGCCCTTGTGCTCCAGTGCGCGAAGCAACTTCAACCCCTGCTCGACGACCTCCTCCACCCATACGGCCTCGCCGACCCGGCACGTCCCCACCCCGGGCGGCGTCTGCCGAAGCTTGCGGCCGCAGAAGACTCCCAGTGCTGTGCCGTCCTCCGCGAGGTAGCTGCCGAGGCTGTAGAGCGCCTCGTCGCCGCCGGGAACGACCTCCTGAACCAGCGGTTCGTACTCCTCGGCGTCGGCGTAAGCGCTTTCGACCTCCGCGCCGCTCTCCGCGCGAAAGGCCTGTCGCCCGAAGCGGCGCTTGAAACCCTCCGTCGACGAGGGCTTCACCAGCACTGGGTAGCCGAGCTCGCCCGCCGCCGCGCTCGCTTCCGCCGCCGAGCCGGGGGCTGACCAGCGAGGAACGCCGATTCCGGCTCGCTCGGCGGCCTCGAGCTGGGAGCGCTTGCTCTGGATCCGGGAAAGCGTCTCCCAGCGCGGGAACGGGAACAGGAAGCGCCCGCCGAGGCGATCTGCACCGCGGGCGATGGCGTTCAGTGGCTCGTCGTGGGTCGGGAAGACCGGCGCGGGCGCATCGAGCTCCAGCTCCGCGAGGAACGAGACGAATGCGTCCTCGTCCTGCGGGTCGGGGCACACGACCGGCTCCGCGTATCGCGACCTGAACCCGAGCGCGCTCGGGCGGTGATCGAGCGCGAGCACCGTCACGCCTGCGCGGCCGAGCGAACGGATCGCCGCCAGCCCGTTCACCCAGCCGACGTCGATGACGAGCGCCGGCGCCTTCACGAGATCAGCTCCGGCAGCGTCGAGCCCGCCAGCCACTGGGCGGCTTCCGCCGATGTGCGCCGTCGCTCGCCGCGGAAGATCACGGAGCGCAGCCGCATCGAGGCCAGCAGGAGCCGCCTGGCGCGTTCGGCTTCGCGCCGCCCGCGGTGCTTCGCGAGAAAACGCAGGTGCCCGCGGAGCTGCTCGCGGTACATCGGCCCCCAGTTCTGGGCGGTCGTCGCGCCGCCGACGTGGACGAACTCGGCGCCGGGATAGAACAGCACCTTCCAGCCCGCCTGGCGGAAGCGGTAGCACCAATCGGTCTCCTCGCTGAACATGAAGAAGTCCTCGTCGAAGAGGCCTACGGTATCGGCGGCCTCCCTGCGAACGAGCAAACAGGCACCCATCAGGAACTCGGCCTCGCGCACCTCGTGGTGATCAAATCGCGCGCCGTAGAATGCGTTCAAGGCCCGCGTGCGCGGCGCGAGCTTGCGCAGGAAGAAGTACTCCGTCGCGAGGCGCCAGAGGGTCGGAAAGCCGCGCACCGAGCGCTGCAGCGAGCCGTCGGGGTTGAGCAGCTTCGGCCCGAAGACTGCGGCCTTCGGGTTCGCGTCGGCGAAATCCGCGAGCCTGTCGACGGCGTCGCCAACCGCCCAGGCGTCCGAGTTGAGGAGCAGGTAGTAGTCGCCCGACGCGACCCGCATGCCCGCGTTCGAGCCGCCCCCGAGGCCCTTGTTCTCCTGCTGGACGAGCCGTGCTTCCGGAAAGCGCTCGCGTACGAGCTCGACGGTGCTGTCGGTGGAGCCGTGGTCGACGACGATCGTCTCGTGCCCACGCACGCTCTCGAGGCACTCCTCGATCCAGGGCCGCGGGTTGTACGTGACGACGACGACTGAGACGCTAGCCATTCTGGGGGCTGGTTCGGACCAGCCCGCGGATGCTCTGCCAGCCGAGGAGGAGCGCACCCGGAAGCGACAGGCAGAGCGTCACGACGAAGAACAGGAACCCGGTCGCGAAGGCCGCATCCGCGTTCACCCCGAGTCGGCCGAGGAAGCTGACGAAGAACGACTCCCGCACCGCGATCCCGTTCACCGAGAAGGGCACGAGCAGGACAAGGAAGAGCAAGGGGCCCATCACGTAGTACGGCCGCGGCGGAAGGTCGACGCCGACCGCCTTGCCGGCGAACCAGATCGCCAGCACGCGCACCGCCTGCACCGCGAGGGTGAGCGCGAAGACCCCGGCGAGCAGCCACGCGTGGTCACGGTAGCCGTGAATGCCCTCGTAGGCGGCGCGGATGGGCCGCTCGACGCGGATCAGGCGCAGGAACGGGACCGTCTTGGCCAGCAGCGGCCGCACGCGGCGCGAGAAGAGCGCGACGGCGAGCACGATCGTTCCGGCCACGAACGCGCCCTCGATCCAGAGGTAGGGGCCGACCGGGTACTTCCCGATTGCGAGCAGGAAGCCGACCCCGGCGAGCGTCAACGTGGCCGCGCCACCGAGCGCGCGCTCGAGCAGCACCGACCCGGCAACCGGCCCGCCGTGGCCCGGATGCCGCCGGGCCGTCTCGTAGATCCTCACCGCGTCGCCGCCAACCGCCGTCGGCAGGATCTGTCCGGCCGTGTACGCCACGAAATACGCGCGCACGAGCCAGGGCAGCCGGTCGTGGATGTCGCGGGCGCTGAGCAGCTGCTGCCAGCGCCACGCCATCGGCCAGACGGAGAGGATCATGATCGCGACTGCGGCCAGGAAGTAGCCGAGATTCGCGTGCGCCAGGATGTGCAGCGTCCGCGAGATGTCGATCTTCCAGACGAGGTACGCGGTGCACAGACCCGTGACGACGAGCGTCGCGGCGAGGCGGAGTGAACGTCGTTTCATTTACCTAGAGGGCGTGGGCATGCGCCGTGCGGAAGCGTACGCACTTGGCTGCGCAGGTCGCCCGCTCGAGGGCCTCGGCCGAGCTCCCGCCGGTGGCGAGCACCGCACCCGCGCGATCCGAGCCGCCGTAGACACGCACCCATTCGACGCCGGGGGCGGCCTCCGCCGTGTCGAGCCGTTCGGCCTCGCCTTCCCCTTCGAGGAACCGGATGCACGCCCCACCGGCCCGCCAGCGCGGCTCCAGCCGCCACGACTCGATCGTCTCGCCGAGGGCCGCCGAGAGCGCCAGCGCGTTGAGGTCGATCCCGAGCGCGGCCTCGCAGAGCTCCGCCTCGTGGCCGCCCCCGAGCCGAGCCGCGAGCTCCAGCACGCGCGGGCCGTCGGGCCCGATGCGCAGCAGTACGATCGCCGGGCCCTCGCTGATCCCGAGAGCCGTCACGGCCTGGGCGGCTGCCGCAGCCGAGCCGTCGTGCTCGGTCTCCCAGACGGTTGCGAGCGGGAGCCGGTCGCTCACGGTCAGCCGGTGGAAAACGCCTTCGTGGGCGAAGCCGCTCACGGTGACGACGGGCTCCGCGACGAGCTCCTCCACGAGCGCCAGGCCGATGCGGGACGTACGCAACGCTGCGCGGACGGCACTCCGCAGCTCCCGCGGTGAGCGTACGAGCGCGCGGGCGCGGCGGCCCTGGCGGTCGGGCGGGCGAACCAGGCAGGGCAGCCGAACGGCCTCGTCGGCTCGCGAGAGCACTTTCCAGCCCGTCTGCGGCACGCCCGCCTCGGCGAGCCGCTCCCGCTGCCGCAGCTTCGAGGTCGACAGAATCGCCGTCTCGGGCGAGATCGGATGCGGAAGCCCGAGCCTGGCGGCGATCCGCGCGGCCGGTCCAACCGGCCAGTCCGCTCCGGGGGCGATCACACCGTCTATGCGCTCAGCCTCGGCAAGGCGCTCGAGCGCCGGCTCGTCCTCCACGGAGACGATCGCCCGCCGGTCGGCGTAGCGGAAGCCGGGCGCGCGGGGGTCGCGATCGACCGCGATCACGAACAGGCCGCGCGCGTGCGCGGCAGCCAGTAGCCCGAGCTGCCCGGCGCCCGCCCCGAGCACGAGCAAACGCTCCACCGGGCCATTGTCGCCGTCGCATGCGACGACACTGACTCCAAGGCATAATTTGTCCTGGTGGCCACGATGCTGGGGGAGCGCGTCGACGAGCTGCGCCGCGACCGGAGTCACGGAGCAAGCTGGATGGCGCGCCGCGCGGTGGAAGCGCTGGTCGAGGTCGCCGAGCAGCAGGCCGCCACCGGGGAAGAGCTGCTTGCGAATCTCGTCTCGGCGGGCCGAGAGCTCGCCACAAGCCGCGCCGGAGTCGGCGCGATCGCCGGCGCAGTCGGCCGCCTCCTCGCCGCTGCTAGCCGCCACTCGCAGCTCGAGGCGGAGCAGCTACGGCAGCTCGTGCGCGAGGAGGCCGAGGGACTGGTGGACGGCCGGCGACGCGCAGCAGCGTCGATCGCGATTCAGCTCCAGGAGCGACTCACCGATGCGGTCGTCCTGACGCACTCCGCCTCGGCGACGGTGCGCGAGGCGCTCCTGCGCACGCCGCCCGAGCGCGTGATCTGCACGGTCTCCTCGCCGCAGGACGAAGGACGCGCGTTCTCGCAGGAGCTGCGTGAGGCCGGCTTGGACGTCGAGCTCGTCGAGGACGACAAGGCGCCGCGCGAGCTGGAGTGGGCGTCGCTGTTCCTCGTCGGCGCGGACACGGTCTATCGCTGCGGGACGCTCTGCAACAAGGCGGGGACCCGCGAGCTGGCCGAGGCGGCCGCCGACGAGTCCGTGCCGACGCTCGTCGCGTGCGAGGTGATCAAGCTGGCACCGATCGACTCGGCCGAAGCCACACCCCCCGAGTTCGACCTCACGCCGCCGGAGCTGATCGATCTGGTCGTGACCGAAGAAGGCGCATACCTCGCCGAGGAGATCAGCGCCCTCGTCGACAGGACCCCGTTCCTTCGGGAGGGCTACGCCCTCCTCCGGCTCGGCTAGAGACGGCCGCACCGGCAAAGCCGGCACGGCCTCTTTGGTCGGCGTCGCAAGCGAACGCCTTAGTCCTACGCGACGGCTACCGCCTCCTGGGCCTCTAGCTCCTCGCGCCGGCGCGGCCGCCTGATCGCCAGAGCGGCGAGTGCGCCGGCGGCGACGACGACCGCTCCCACGTAAAGCGCGGGCTGCAGTCCGTCCACGAACGTCTGGCCCGTGCCGTAGCCGCCGTAGTGCGCGAAGACCGAAGCGAGGACGGCCACGCCGAAGACGCCGCCGAGCTCGCGGATCGCGTTGTTCGCCCCGGAGGCCTGGCCCTCTTCGTCGGGCCGCACCGAGCTGAGCACGACGTTCGCAACCGGCGCGAAGTACAGCGCCATGCCGATGCCGGAGATGATGAAGGGGATCACGAAGTCCGAGTACGCCGTCGTCGGCGAGCCGAGGATCCCAAGCCACGCGAGGCCGACCGCCTGCATCGCCAAACCGACGGCCATCAGCGGCCGCCCGCCGATGCGGTCGGAGAGCGCACCGGCGATCGGCGCCACGAAGATCGGCATCGCCGTCCAGGGCAGGATCCGCAGGCCTGCCTGCAGCGGCGAGTAGCCCTGCACAGTCTGGAAGAACTGCGCGAGCAGGAAGATCGAGCCGAACATCCCGAAGAACATCAGGAAGGACGCGGCGTTCGCCGCCGAGAACGTTCGGTTCCGGAAGAACCGCAGCGGCAGCATCGGCTCTCGCGCGCGCAGCTCCCAGAGCAGGAACAGCCCGAGCACCACCGCGCCGGCGGTCAGCGCGAAGACGATCTCCGCGCTCCCCCAACCGACCTGGTTCCCGCGCACGAGGCCCCAGACGATCCCGAACAAGCCGGCGCTCGCAAGGCCGACACCGGGGAGGTCCAGTGCGCTGTTCGGCCCACGTGACTCGCGAAGGCGCAGCGCCGCGAGCGGGATCAGCACGAGCCCGATCGGGACGTTGAGCCAGAAGATCCACTGCCACGAGATGCCCTCGACGACAGCACCGCCGACGAGCGGGCCGATCGCGACTGCCAGGCCGCTGATGCCACCCCAGGCACCGAGGACGAGCCCGCGGCGCTCAGGCGAGACCGCTGCGCTGAGGATCGTGAGCGTGAGCGGCGTGACGATTGCTCCGCCGACGCCCTGGACCGCGCGGGCTGCGATCAGCCACTCGATCGACGGCGACAACGCCGCAGCCGCCGAGGCGGCCGTGAAGATGCCGAGGCCGATCACGAACAGACGCCGGCGCCCGAAGCGGTCGCCGAGAGCGGCGCCCGTGATCAGCAGCACGGCGAAAGTGAGCGTGTAGGCGTTCACGGTCCATTCGAGGCCGCTCAGGTCCGCGTTCAAGTCCTTACGGATCACCGGGAGCGCCGTCGTCACGACCAGGTTGTCCAGGGTCGTCATGAAGAGCGCTACCGAGGTAATCGCGAAGGTCCAGATGGCTTTCGTGCGAGCGCTCATGGCAGCTCCTTCTCGGTAGGCGGTTCCAACCACGCTTCGAGCAGCCGCTCCGCCCAGGGGGCCGGCTGCTGGAGCAGGTCCATCGATGCAAAGACGTTGAGGAGCATCCCGAAGGCGAAGAAGTTCCGGATCCGCTCGGTCTCGAGGCCGGACACGCGCGCGACGAACTCGACGAGCTCGCCGTAGCCGGCTCGCACGATCTCCCGCACCTCCTCGTCGTCGCAGTCCGCGTAGGCCTGCATCTGCGCGCGGAGACGACGCCGGTCCTTCAGGAGGCCGACGTAGGCCTCGCCCATCGCGTCCAGCGCGTCCCCTCCCCTCTTGCCGGCGGACGCTTCCTGGAAGAGCTCAAGGGTCTCGCGTAGGCAGCGGCGGACGCTCTCGAGATACAGCTTCTTCTTGGTGCCGAAGAGGCGGAACAGGTACGGCTGCGACACTCCAGCCTTGCGCGCGATCACATCGGTCGACGTGCCGTGCAGGCCGTGCTCGGCGAACTCGTCGAACGCGGCGGCGAGAATCTCCTCGCGCCGCTGCTCAGCTGTTTTTCGCTCTGTTCCAGCCATTCTGGCTGTAAGTTATCACTCACTCACAACCATGTCAAACCTTCAGCTCACAGAATCCTCCGGCAGGGGAATGAGCCGCGCGCGGTCGCGGATGTCCTGCAGGAGCGTCAGGGCGCGACGGGCCACGACGACCGAGTGATCCCAATCGCGCCGGTAGGTCTTCCCGTCAGGGGCGGCGGCGAGCGCGCTGCGCCGCGCCTCGAGCGCGGAGAGCAACAGCTTCTTCGCCTCCGCGGTTTTCCCCGTCGCGCGGTCCTGCTCGATGCGGCCGATCGCGTTGGCGACGACTGCGCGCAGCCTCCCGGCCGCCGTCGCCGCGCCGGACTTCGACAGCCGGCCGAGTCGCCATTCCCGGTAGTCGAGCTCGTATGCGGTGAGCGCGCGGCTCACCGGCTGGTAGTGCGCGACCAGCCGCTGCTGCATCGCGTCGAGCTCGCGGAAGGACAGCGTCGGCGCCGGGGGCGGCGCCGGCTGCTTGGAATCGTGGCACCCGCCCGCGAGGAGCGCCGCGCCGAGGAGCATGCAGACCCGCGAGTAGACTCGGCCGCGATGAGAGTCCTGGTCACGGGAGCGTCGGGCTTCGTCGGGAGCGCGCTCGTGGAGGAGCTGCGTCACGGTGAGCGAGCTTACGAGGTTCATCCGCTCGGCCGCGACGACGGCGACCTCGCCGAAGACGGCGTCGCAGACGAAGCACTCGCGGCCTTCCGGCCGGACACCGTCGTCCATGCGGCGGCGCGAATCGGCGTCGTCCGCTGCGAGGAGGAGCCGGAGCTCGCCCTGCGCTCGAACGTCCTCGCCACGGTCCGGGTCGCGCGAGCCTGCGTGTCGCATGGCACGCGTCTCGCCTACCTCTCCACGGCCGACGTCTACGGGATCGCGGCAGTTGCGGACGAACAGACACCGCCCGCCCCGGCAAGCCTGTATGCCCTCACGAAGCTCTGGGGCGAGGAGGCCGCACGGCTCTACGTGCCTGACCGGCTCGTCATTCTCCGGCTCGGGAACCCCTATGGGCCGGGAGTCGACCCGGGCCAGGGCAAGGGCGCGCTCCCGAGCATGGTGCGGCAGGCCGAGCGGCGCGAGCGCATTCCGGCCTTTCGCGGCGAGGCGCGGGCCTGGTGCTGGATCGGCGACATCGTCCGGGCGGTGCGGCTCGTCCTCGAGTCCGGCCAAGACGGCGTCTTCAACGTCGGCTCGGACGGTGAGCCGATCTCGCTCATGGACGTCGCGCGGATCGCCTGCCAGCTGACGGGAGCGCCGCAGGACCTGATCGACGAGGTCGAGCCGCCGGCCGGAAGAGCGGCGCCGCGGATCAGCATCGAGCGCCTGCGCGCGCTCGGCTGGCGGCCCGACGTCGGGCTCGAGGAGGGGCTTCGGCAAGTGCTCGAGTCGTGGCACCGGGCCCCCGCCGCATAGGAATGCGCCGCGCGTTCGTCCTGGCCGGCGGATCGAGGTCGCAGCTCGGCCTGCTGGAGCACGCGCGTGCCCTCGGGCACGAGATCTGCGTGATCGACGGCGCCTCGACGGCGCCGCTGCTCAAGGAGGCCGACTACCCGGTCGTGCGCAGCTTCACCGACGTCGACGGCGTGCTCGCGGACCTCGAGCGCATCGGCGTCGAGCCGGTGGCGGTGGCGACGATGGGCTCGGACCAGGCGGTGCTCCCCACGGCGAGGCTCGCCGAGCGGCTCAGGCTCCCCGGGCTCCCGGTCGCGGCGGCCGAGATCGTCGCCGACAAGCGGAGGATGCGCGCGGCCTTCGAGGCGACTGGGATTCCGGCGCCCCTCGGCCGCGACGTGACGAGCCTGGACGAGGCCGCCGCGGCGCTGGCGGAGGTGGGTCTCCCCGCAGTGCTGAAGCCGGTCGACGGCTCCGGCCAGCGCGGCGTCACCGAGCTGCGCACCGAGGCCGAGCTGCCCGCGGCGTTCGAGCGCGCGATCGCGGCCTCTCGCACCGGCGCTGCCGTGCTCGAGCGCTACATCTCCGGCGAGGAGTTCACGGTCAACGGCTTCCTCTTCGACGGCGAGTACTTTCCGATGAGCGTCACGCAGCGCCGCCTTCACCCACCGCCGCCGCTCGGCGTCTGCATCGCGCACCGCTACCCGTCGGGCCTCGACACCGAGAGCGAGCAGAAGCTCTTCAGGCTCGCCCATCGCGTCAGCCGCGCCGTCGGAATCGAGAACGGGCCGTCGTACGTCCAGATGCGTGATGCAGTGATCGAGGTCGGCGCCCGCCTCGGCGGCGGCAAGGACGCCGAGCTCGCCAAGCTCGTGACCGGCTTCGACGCCATCCGGGCCAACGTGCTCTGGTCGCTCGGGCAGCTGACCCACGCCGACCTCGAGCCGGGCGAGGCGGTCGCTCCTTGCGGCCAGGTCCGGTTCGTCGTCTCGCCGCCGGGGCGCATCGTCCGCCTCGACGCCGCTCCGGCGCTCGCGCTCGAGGGCGTCCACGAGGCCGGCTTCTACTGGCACGAGGGCATGACGCTGCCGCCGCTCACCTCGGGCGCCGAGCGGCTCGGCTACCTCGTGATCACGGCATCAGACGAGGCGGAGCTCGACGACCGCACCGACCGCGCGCTTGCGGCACTCGACATCGAGATCGCGGTCGAGCGCGCCGCCAAGGCGTCGCTTGCGACGCCGTCCTAAGGACGCACGGGCTTTGCTCGTGCGTCCGTCTGAAATGACCGGTCTATCCGTAGCGGATCACGAAGGTACGGCCGTAGGGTGAGAGTCCTCCATAGCCCGGTCAACATCGCCGGCGGGCCCGGCGCGATTTCGGCAGGCCTGCGCGAGCTCGGCGTCGAGAGCACGCTGCTCGTCTTCAACGAGCGGCCGTTCGAGCGCGGCTTCGACGTCAACCTGGAGCTGCGCGACACGAGCCGGCTCTCGAGCGTGCCCTTCAACCTCCCGAAGCAGCTCTCCGCGTTCACGTGGGCGGTGCCGCGCTTCGACGTCTTCCACTTCCACGCCGGCCTAACGGTGCTCCCGCGCAGGCTGAACCTCCCCGCACTGCGCGTGCTGCGGAAGGGGATCGTCTTCCAGTCGTGGGGCTCGGATCTCCGCGGACGCCGCGCCTCGGAGGTGCGCTACCTTCGATCAGCGGACGCGGTGATCGTCGGGAGCTTCCTGACGCGCCGGCTCGCACCACGCGACCGCTGGCCGGAGTACGACGTCGTGCATCCGGCGATCGAGCTGGCCGCGTGGGAGCCGAGGCCGAAGGATCCCGGCGACGTGCTTCGCGTCGCACACGCTCCGAGCAAGCGGGCGGTGAAAGGGA
>JBKPLR010000082.1:0-36791 GCA_046731695.1 Actinomycetota bacterium | reverse complement strand
CCTACGGGGTATACGCCTTCGGCCTCCTCTCGGGCTGGACGGCGCTGCGCGATTCGATCTCGCTGACGGTCTACTACGGAGCCGATCTCGACTTCTCGAGCTCGGTTGTCATCGGGCTGTCTCAGTCGGGCCGCACTCCGGACGTCGTCTCCTACGTCGAGCGTGCGCGGGAGCGAGGTGCGCTGACCGTCGCGGTGACGAACGACGCGGGATCCGCGCTTGCGTGTGCCGCCGAGCTCTTGCTGCCGCTCGAGGCGGGCGAGGAGCGCTCGGTCGCGGCGACGAAGACGTTCCTGAACCAGTTGGCGGCGCTCGCGCTGCTCGCCGGCGCGGTCGCCGGCCGCGAGAACGAGGTCGCGGACGGGATTCGCGCGGCCGCCGATTTCATGTCCGAGGCGATCCCGGGGCTCGAGGCCGCCGTTGACCCGGTCGCCAACGCCTTCGCGTACGTCGGCAGGATGTACGTGATCGGGCGGGGAGTCGAGTTCGGCACCGCGCGCGAGATCGCGCTCAAGCTGACCGAGACCTGCCGCGTCGCCGCAGAGCCGCTCACGTCGACGGACCTTGCCCACGGCCCGATCGCAGCGCTCGATGCAATGTTCCCGGTCTGGACGATCGCCTCGCACGACGAGAGCTTTCCGGCGCTCGTCGAGGCTGCCTCGCGTGCGCGGGCGGCGGGCGCCACGCTCGTCGCCAGTGGCAGCGCGGCGTCCGAGGTCGAAGGGGCAGCGTGGCGCCTCCCCGTGCCGAAGGCGCCGATCCCGCTGCTTTCGCCGCTCCTGTCAGTCGTCCCGGGCCAGCTCTTCGCCGCCGCCCTCGCTCAGGCGAAAGGCCTGGACGCCGACCACCCAGAGCGACTGACGAAGGTAACGCTTGCGCAGTAGCTAGGAGGGGCGTGTCGCCAGCGTGACGCTGACGGTGTGGCTCTCGCCGCCTCGGCGGTAGGTCACCGAGACCGTGTCGCCGGGCTTGTGGGCCGCGATCGCGCTAGCGAGCTCGTCGCCGGTGGAGATCGTCTTTCCGCCGAGCGCCGTCACGACGTCGCCCTTCTTCAGGCCGGCCTTCTTGGCCGGGGTCCCGGAGCGGGCGCCTGCGATGAGCGCGTTCGGCGCAGTCGAGTCGATCGAGACGCCGAGGTAGGCGTGCTCGGCCTTCCCGGAGGCGATCAGCTGGGTCGCGACCGTGCGGACCGTGTTCGAGGGGATCGCGAACCCGACGCCCTCGCTGCCGCCGGACTCGCTGTGGATCTGCGCGTTGACGCCGATCACACGTCCCTGGAGGTTCAGTAGCGGACCGCCCGAGTTGCCGTGGTTGATGGCCGCGTCGGTCTGGATCGCGTCCGAGATCGTGAAGTTGTTCGGCGAGTCGATCGAGCGGTGGAGCGCGCTCACGATTCCGCTCGTCACGGTCTCGGCGAGGCCGAACGGGCTTCCGATTGCAACGGCGCCGTCACCGACCTGCACCGCGCTCGAGTCGCCGAGCGGCAGCGGATGCAGCTGCGACTGCGGGACGGAGACCCGGATCACCGCGAGGTCGGTCGAGCCGTCGGTGCCGATGAGCTTCGCCTTCGCGGTCTTGCCGTTCCAGAACGTCACCGTGATCGAATTCGCGCCCGCGACGACGTGCTGGTTCGTGACGATGTCGCCGTTCGTGTTGTAGACGAAGCCGGAGCCCTCGGCCTGCTGTGTCTGCGAGTCGCCGAAGGGGGAGGCCTGCTGGGTCGAGACGGTGATCTGGACGACGCCCTTGTAGCTGCGCCGGTAGATCGAGTTCACGGAGAGCGCTGAGTCGTTCGAGACGGGCTGTGAATCAGTGGCCGGAACCTGACGCACGACGGTCTTCGTCGTACCGCCGTCGGACGAAGAGAGAGTCGCGTACGCAAGGGCCCCACCGCCCGCGCCGATGCAGGCTGCTGCGAGGATGGTCAGCACGAGGGGGGTGCGCGGGCGGTGGGACGTCACGGGGAGAGAGCTCCTTTCAAGGTTGACGGGCTCCATTTGACCAGCAGTGCCTAAGACGAGGCTGAGACGTTCCTAAGAACCGGCTAAGAACCTTCCTACGTTCTCAGCAAGTTCTCAAACTCGCGAGCCACAATGACGCCGATGAAGGTTCTCGTGGTCGACGACGAACGGGCCGTGCGCGAGTCGCTGCGCCGGGCGCTGGAGCTCGAGGGGTACGAGATCGAGCTCGCCGCCGACGGCGACGAGGCGCTGTACCGGCTCGAGAGCGAGGCGCAGCCCGACGCGGTCATTCTCGACGTGCTCATGCCCGGCGTGGACGGACTCGAGGTCTGCCGCACGATCCGACGCGGCGGCAGCCGCGTGCCGGTGCTGATGCTGACGGCGCGTACGCAGGTGGATGACCGGGTCGAAGGCCTCGACGCCGGCGCCGACGACTACCTGACGAAGCCCTTCGCGCTCGAGGAGCTGCTCGCCCGCCTGCGGGCGTTGCTGCGCCGGACGGCCGACGGCTCGGGTGACGTGGTCCGCTTCGCCGACCTCGAGCTCGACCCGGGCACTCGCGAGGTCAAGCGCGGCGGTGAGCCGATCGAGCTGACGCGCACCGAGTTCTCGCTCCTCGAGTTGTTCATGCTCAACCCACGCCAGGTGCTGACCCGATCCGTGATCTTCGAGCGAGTCTGGGGCTACGACTTCGGCTACGGCTCCAACTCGCTCGATGTCTACATCGGCTACCTGCGGCGCAAGACCGAGGCCGGCGGAAAGCCGCGGCTGATCCAGACCGTGCGCGGCGTCGGCTACGCGCTTCGCGAGGCATGAGCTTTCGCGTCCGGCTGGCGTTGGTGGCCGCGGCCGCGGTCGCGCTCGCCGTGGTCGCCGCCTCGGCGGTCGTCTTCGTCGTCGTGCGGAACCAGTTGCGCGGGCAGGTGGACGATGCCCTGCGGGCGCGCGCCGGCGAGATCCTGACGAGCCCACTGCCGCTGCACACCGAAGGTGGCTATCTCGACGTCCCGGGGCCGCCCGTTGGGGAGGCCACGTTCGTTCAGGCCGTCACGGCAGACGGCCATGTGTACCGCCCCCGGGGCGAGCCGGGCTCGCTGCCGGTGGGCGACGAGGTGCTCGAGGTCGCGCGCGGCAGCGTGTTCGAGGAGCGGTACAGCGACGCGACCATCGCCGGGCGCGACAAGCGCGTGTTCACGGTCGGCGGTTCCGGGATTGCGCTCCAGGTTGCGCGCGACCTCGGGGAGGTCAATCACACCCTGCACACGATCACGTTCTTGCTGTTCCTGATCGCCGCGGGCGGGGTTCTGGTCGCTGCCGCGCTGGGGCTCGCGGTCGCCCGGGCCGCGCTGGCTCCGGTGCGGCGTCTCACGGAGGCGACCGAGCACGTCACCGCGACCGGCGATCTCTCGGAGCGGATCGAGGCGGGCGGCCATGACGAGCTCGGCAGGCTCGCGGCGAGCTTCAACACGATGCTTGCCGCGCTCGAGGAGTCGAGCCGCGCCCAGCGCCAGCTCGTCGCCGACGCGTCGCACGAGCTCCGCACGCCCCTGACGAGCCTTCGGACGAACATCGAGGTTCTCGCCGGCGAGCGCTCGCTGCCTCCCGGGGAGCGCGAGCGGCTCTTGTCCGATGTCGTCGAGCAGCTCGGCGAGATGACGACGCTGATCGCGGAGCTGATCGAGCTCGCGCGCGCCGAGCAGCACCCGGAGCAAGCGGAGGACGTGCGGCTCGACCTGCTCGCGGAGACGGCGGTCGAGCGGGCAAGGCGAAATCGCCCGGAGGTGACGTTCACGACCGACCTTCGTGAATCGGTCGTCCACGGCGCCCCGTCGACGATTGAGCGAGCGGTGGCGAACCTGCTCGACAACGCGGCCAAGTGGAGCCCGGCCGGCGGCGAGGTCGAGGTCGAGGTGCGCGACGGCGAGGTGATCGTCCGCGACCACGGCCCTGGGATCGCGGAAGAGGATCTGCCGTACGTCTTCGATCGCTTCTACCGGGCTTCGTCCGCGCGTGGGATGCCCGGGTCCGGCCTCGGCCTCGCGATTGTGAAGCAGGTCGCGGACGCGCACGGCGGAACCGTCGTCGCCGAGCGGCCCGAAGACGGCGGCACGCTGATGCGCTTGCGGGTCAACGGCGCCTCTTAAGCAGTTCTTAGGCCTCGTTCAAGGGCTTCTCACGTCGGCGCGCGATCCTGAGCGCGTTCCCTCCCCCGAAAGGAGCCCTCGATGAAGCGGAAAATCGTCGCCGGAACCGTCGCGGCCCTCGCGGTCGGCGGGGCCGGCGCAGGCGTCGCCGCCACCCAGTTCCGCCCCTCGCCGAGCGAGGAGAGCAAAGCGGTCATCAGCGACGCGGCCAAGAAGCTCGGCGTGCAGCCGAGCGCCCTCTCGAACGCGCTCAAACAGGCGCTCAAAGACCGGGTCGACGCGGCCGTTGCAGCCGGCCGTCTCACGAAAGCCCAGGGCGCCGAGCTCAAGCAGCGGATCGAGTCGAACGACTTCCCGCTCTTCCCCGGCCCGGGCCCGTTCGGCTTCGGGTTCGAGCACCATCGCCACCTGCCCGGGCTCTCGGTTGCGGCCTCCTACCTCGACCTGACCGTGGCGCAGGTCGAGCAGAAGCTCGAGTCCGGCAAGTCCCTGGCCGAGATCGCCAAGGACGAGGGCAAGTCGGTCGACGGCCTCGTCGCGGCGCTGAAGAACGACCTCCAGTCGAAACTCGACGACGCGGTCGCTGACGGCAGGCTCACGAAGGCGGACCAGGCCAGGATCCTCGCCGACGTCGAGCGGCGGATCAGGGACTTCGTGAACCTCAAGTTCACGCACCCCGCGCATCCCTTCTTCCCATTCGGCGAGCGGCACGGATTCGACCGGCCGGGGGCTGCGTTCCCGGGGATCTGAACCGGGGAGCTACGCTGAATGCGTGCATGAGGTCCGAGAGCAGCTGGCGCGCTGGCTGGAGCGGGGCGACCGTGTGGCGCTCGCGACGGTGGTCGGGACGCGGCGCTCGGCACCCCGCCCGGTCGGCTCGAAGCTGATCGTCTCGGAGCAGGGCGAGCTCTTCGGCTCCGTTTCCGGCGGGTGCGTCGAGAGCGACGTCGCAGTGCAGGCCGCGGAGGTGCTTGCGAGCGGCGAGCCGCGGCTGCTCTCGTACGGGATCACCGACGACCAGGCTTGGGAAGTCGGCCTGCCCTGCGGCGGGGAGATCGACGTGTTCCTCCAGCCGCTCGCCGAGGTCCCAGCCGACGGCAACGGCGTCCTCGTCACGTGGCTGGAAGGCTCGCGGGCCGGCCAGGTCGAGCTGAGCACAATCGATGTTCGGTCGAGCGGGATCGTCGACCTCGAGGGTGAGAAGGTGTTTGCGGAAGTGTTGGGGCCGCCGCCGCGGCTCGTCGTCGTCGGCGCGACCGACACCGCCGAGGCGCTCTGCCGTCTCGCGGGTGCGCTCGGCTGGAGAACCGTCGTCATCGATCCACGCCCTGCGCTCGTCACGCGAGATCGCCTTCCGAGCCCGGACGAGCTCGTTCCTGCGTGGCCCGACGAGCTCGAGGCTTGTACCGACACTGCGGTCGTCGTCCTCACGCACGAAGAGCGGCTCGACGTCCCCGCGCTCACGGCTGCGCTCGGGAGCGAAGCGTTCTACGTGGGCGCGATCGGCTCCCGGAAGACTCAGGCGAAGCGACGCGAACGGCTACTCGAAGCGGGCGTCGCCGAGGAGCAGCTCGAGCGGCTCTCCGGCCCCGCGGGCCTCGACCTCGGCGCGGACACGCCGGCCGAGACTGCCGTGTCGATCCTCGCCGAGATCCTCGCGGTGCGGGGCGGGCGCGAGGGCGGCCGGCTGCGCGATCGCAGCGGCCGGATTCACGCCGCCACATAATTCCCCGCATGGGCTGGTTGACAGAGCTGGTCGACGAGCGAGGCGCAGAGGCGCTCGACCTCCACGCGCAGACGATCAACCCGCAGTTCGTGCGGCTGCTGCGCACGATCGGATTCGACCGGAGCTGGGCCCGCGCACAAGGCCAGTACCTGTGGGATTCCGACGGCGACAAGTACCTCGACATGCTCGGCGGCTTCGGCATGTTCAACGTCGGGCGCAACAACCCGCACGTGCGCGAGGCGTTGATCGAGGCGCTCGAGCTCGAGCGGCCCGGCTCGGTTCAGCTCGGCGTCGACTCGCTGCCGGCCTTGCTCGCCGAGGAGCTGCTTCGCCGCGCGCCGTCGAGCGTCGAGCGCGTCCTCTTCACGAGCTCCGGCGCGGAATCCGTCGAGGCGGCGATCAAGCTCGGCCGGGCCGCGACTGGACGCTCACGGGTGCTCTCGGCGGAGCACGCGTTCCACGGCCTGACGCTGGGCGCACTCTCGGCGACGGCGTCGCCCGAGTTCAGCGACCGCTTCGGTCCGCTGCTGCCCGGCTTCGAGAAGGTGCCCTGGGACGACCTCGGTGCGCTGGAGAAGAAGCTTGGCTCGGAGGACGTGGCGCTCTTCATCGTCGAGCCGGTGCAGGGAAAGGGCGTCAACCTTCCGTCGCCCGGCTACCTCGAGGGCGCGCAGGAGCTCTGCCGCCGGTACGGGACGCTCTTCTGCGTCGACGAGGTGCAAACGAGCTTCGGTCGAACCGGCAAGCTCTTCGCACTCGAGCACTGGGGCCTCGAGCCCGACCTGATCACCGTGGCCAAGTCGCTTTCGGGCGGGTACGTGCCGGTGGGGGCGCTGCTGATGTCGGCCGAGGTCTACGACGGCGTCTTCGACTCGCTCCCGAACGCGGTCAGCCACGGCTCGACCTTTGCGCCGAACGACCTCTCAATGGTTGCCGGCCTGGCCACGCTGCGGGAGCTCGACACGGAAGGCCTCGTCGAGCGGTCGGCTCGGCTCGGCGAGCTCCTCCTCGAAAGGACCCGCCCGCTCGTAGAGCGCGAGGTCGTCAAGGACGTGCGTGGCCTCGGCCTGATGTGGGCGATCGAATTTCAGGAGCCGCCCGGCGGGTCGCGCACCTGGAAGCTCCTCGAGCGGATCCAGCCGGGCCTCTTCTCGCAGCTCGTCGTCGTCCCGCTCTTCCGCGACCACCGGATCCTGAGCCAGGTCGCAGGCCACGGGCTGAACGTGCTCAAGGCGATCCCGCCGCTCGTCGTGACCGAGGAAGACCTTGACTGGTTCATCTCCGCCCTCGAAGAGACCGTCGCCCGAGCCGAGAAGATGCCGCGCGCGCTGGTTCGCTTCGCCCTCGGCGCCGCCAGAGCCGGCCGGGCTCCTCGCCGCCGCCTGGCGCGTGCTTAGGCCCAAGACTTAGCAACAGACTGTTACTTGCTCCCGGCCTGTGGAAAACCGCTAGCGGCGGGAGTCGTAGACCTCGGTTCGCTCCCAGGTGAGTCGGCCGTCGCGGCCCACGCGTGCGATGACGAACGTCGCCGCGCCGAGGGCCCGCTCGTCGAAGAGCTTCATTCGCCCGGGCACGAGCTCGTAAACGCGGTACGCATCGAAGCCTTCGTAGTCCCGAAAGCGCGCCGCGTAGACCGAATCATCCTCACCCAGCCGGACTGAGCCGAAGAGCTGGATCCCGCGATCCGGCTTCCCCCAGGTCTGATTCGAGTCGTAGACGGCGATCGCGGCCGACGAGTTCGCTCGTAGGTTGCGTGAATGCTGCGCGCGCGGCTCGGAGAGCCAGACGATTCGCAGGTCGGGGGCCCACGCAAAGTAGGCCGTGTTCACGTACGCGCGCCCGCTGGCCGAGACCGTCGAGATTGAGCAGAGCGTCGACGCCTCGAGCAACTGCTCAGCGATGCTTCTCAGGCGCGCCGCACTGAAGCGGCGCCGAGACCGTTTGATCACCTGATGTAGCCGGTTCGGCGCAGGAACCGGCGCAGGTGCCGCAGGAACTTCCGCGGCGTCGCGTCCCAGCCGCGACCGATGCGATGCGCGCGGCGCAGCGCTTCGAGCTGGCGGAACGCGGACCGGCAATGCCGCAGCAGGCACTCGTCCGCCGTCCAGGCCGCGAGCGGCCCGACTTCGGCTCGGCGGGCTCGCTCCGGTAGCGCCCAGCGCCACTGGCGGCGCGCGTCCCGCCGAATCGGACCCGGGAACTTCCGCGTCACGTTGACGAACTTCCCCGCCCGGTAACCCCAGATCTGCATCGGGAACGTCGAGCCCGCGAATGCGGTGAACTCGTAGGCAAACCGGTCGTCTCCCGAGACGAACTCCCGCAGGCCGTCGTGGTTCAGGTCCGCCGGCCGGTAGCCGACGTTGCCCCACTCGTGGACGTGCATGAGGTACGTATTCGCGGGGGCGGTGTACCGGAAGGCCTCCGTGTACCAGCAGCAGTGCGCGCCTCCTGAGTAGAGGTCCAACACGACCTCGGGCTCGGGGTCACGGTCGAGGCTCCGGACGTCGATCGACTTGCCGCGCCCGCCCGGCCAAGCGACCGTTTCGGGCCGCAGGGGCTTGACCGGGCCATCGACGAGCATGGCGCCGCCCCGCCGGATCGTCAGGTGGAGGTTGGAGAACTCGAACTCTTTCGTGTCGTAGTCGTAAGAGAACTCGGCTTCGACCGTCCCACTTGCGGCCTTCTCGTGGACATGCCGGACGGCCGCGGCAGCGGCTGCGCAAAACGCGAGTGCGGCCACGCACGCGACGACGGCAGGCTTCACGCGCTCAGCCTAGAGCTCCGAGACCTCCGCGCGACGTTCGGCAATGCATTCACGTGCCCAGCTCTCGGCTGCCTCGACGAGGCGGCCGCAGAGCACGTCGAGCTCGTGCTCGTTGTCCGGCAGGTGCTCCGGAGCGACCTCGATTCGAACCTGGCCCACCTGCGCCTCGGTCCCTTCGCCGATCTCGTGCCGCTCCTCGGCCACGATCGACACCTCGCCGACCTTCGGCAGGAGCAACTTCGCGAGCTCGTCGATCTCTGCGGGAGTTGGCGCGCGACCCGCGAAGACCCCGAAGTTCACGCGCACTTCGACGCCCGGCGGCTCGACTTCGCGGACGACAAACGCAAGTTGGGGTTCTGTCTCAATTCCCATCTGCAACCCCTATAACCAGCGCGGTGGAAGCTAACCCTCGTACGGCTCCCAGCGGAACATTCGCACTGCGAAGAACACGCCCAGGAGCCCCCAGGCCGCGATCACCGCAACGGAGCCTGGCTGCGACCAGATGGCCTCGTCGTGCAGCATGATCCCGCGCACGAGCTTCAGGAAGTAGGTCAGGGGAAGCACGTCGGCGATCCAGCGCAGGAACGTCGGAAACGAGTGCGAGGAGAAGAACGCTCCGGCGAGGAACGACACCGGCAGGTACACGGCGTTGACCACCGCCGAGGCGCCTTCGGCGCGCCTGATCAAGGCGGCGATGCCGATCCCGAGGCCGCAGAACGAGACCGCTCCGAGCAGCAGGGCGAGGATCAGCGACCCGATCCGATCGGGAGCGCCGATCCCGTAAAGCACCCGGCCGAGCACGATCAGGCAGGCGACCTCGACCGCGAACGCCGCCATGAACGCGGACAGCAGCGCGGCGATGTACGTCGGCGCCGGCAGCGGAGTCGCGCGGAGCCGCTTCAGCACGCCGGACTCGCGCCTGATCACGACGACGATCGCGAGGCCCGCGAAGGCGATCGAGATCGCGCCGTACCCGATCATGCCGGCCTCGAGGAAGTTCGAGCCGCGGACGCCGCCCTCGCTCTTGATCCGGTCGTTGCCGTACGTCGAGCCGAGCAGGACGAAGAAGATCATCGGCAGCAAGAACGTGAAGAACGCGAGCTCGCGGCTGCGCATGTACAGCTTCAGCTCGCCCTTGAGCTCGTGGCGGAAGAGCCTCATTCGCTCTCCTCGGTGAGCGAGAGGTAGACGTCCTCCAGCGTCGGCCGCGTCACCGCGAGGCCTTCGAGCTCGCGATTCTCGGCTAGCGCCTTCGCGGTCAGCTCGTGGAGCACCTCCGTCGGGTGGTCGGTCTCGAGCACGACCTCGCGGCCGTTTTCGCGGTACCGGATCTCGGTCGCAGGCGTCGCGCCGATCAGCTGCGCGGGTGGGCCGACGGCGACGATCTCGCCCTGCCGCAGCACGGCCACGCGATCGGCCAGGCGCTCGGCCTCGTCGAGGTAGTGCGTGGTCAGGAGGATCGTCTTGCCCAGGCTCCGGAGCGAGCGCAGCGTCTGCCAGGCCTGCCGCCGCGCGTGCGGGTCGAAGCCCGTCGTCGGCTCGTCGAGGAAGATCAGCTCCGGGTCGCCGACGAGCGCGAGGCCGAGGTCGAGCCGCCGCCGCTGCCCGCCCGAGAGCCGGCGTACGAACTCGTCGCGCTTCTCGCGCAGGCCGACGAGCGCGACGACCTCGTCCACCGGGCGCGGGTGCGCGTAGTACCCGGCGAAGAGCTCGAGGCTCTCGGCGACGGTCAGCGTCTCGTACATCGCCGAGGACTGGAGCACGACGCCGATCCGCTCGCGCCAGTCGCCCCTGGCACGGGCGGGATCCACGCCCAGCACCTCGACCTCGCCTGCGTCGCGCCTGCGGTAGCCCTCCAGGATCTCGACGGTCGTCGTCTTGCCGGCGCCGTTCGGGCCGAGGAGGCCGAAGACCTCGCCGCGCTCGACGTCGAAGCTGATCCCGCGCACTGCTTCCAGCGCGCCGTAGGACTTGCGCAGGTCGCGGACGGCGATCGCGGTCATACGTCGATTGCGAGCATGGCGCCGGGCGCGAAGGACGGCTCGGGCCCGCCGGTGAGCGCCGCGGCGATCTGGCTGCAGTCGGGCTGGTGGCCGACGACGACCACCGTCTCCCCGCGCCCGACCGCGGCTGCCTTGACGCCGTCGGCGGTGGCGCCTGGCGCGAGCCGTTCGTCGGGCTCGGGCTCGAGGCCCGCCGGGCGCGCGAGCTCCTGCGCTGTCTGGCGCGCGCGCAGGAGGGGGCTGCTGAGGACCGCGTCGGGCCGAATTCCTTCCGCGGTGAGCCGCTGGCCGAGCTCTCGGGCGGCTTCCCGGCCTTCTGGAGTCAGAGGCCGCAGCTCGTCCGGCTCCCCGTCAGCAGCTTGGGCGTGACGCACGATGACCAGCTGCACGGCCCTGAGCATAGTCTGAGGCCGTGCGCGAGTTTCGGTACGTCGTCGCGGACGTCTTCACCGATACGCCGCTTGCCGGGAACCCGGTTGCCGTGTTCACGGACGCGCGGCAACTCGACGACGAGGAGATGCAGCGGCTCGCGCGCGAGCTGAACCTCTCCGAGACGGTGTTCGTGCTGCCGGCCGAGCAGGACGGGCATGCGCGGATCCGGATCTTCACGCCGCGGACTGAGCTGCAGTTCGCGGGTCACCCGACGCTCGGCACAGCGTTTGTCTTGGCCCAGCCGCTGCAGTTGATCGAGATCCGGCTCGAAACCGGCGCGGGCGTTGTGGCCGTCGCGCTGGAGCGGGAGGGGCCCAAGATCACGTTCGGCCGAATGGAGCAGCCGGTGCCGACCTGGGAGCCCTGGCCTGAACCGGACGACCTGCTCACGGCTCTCGGCGCCGAGCGCTCGAGGCTGCCGGTCGAGGTGTACGACAACGGCGTGCAGCACGTCTACGTGGCGTTGGGCTCCGAGGACGAGGTCGCGGCGCTTCATCCGAACCTAGGCTCGCTCGATCTGCCGGGCACGCTCGGCGCCAACTGCTTCGCCGGCTCCGGGAACCGCTGGAAGACGCGCATGTTCGGACTGGGCGGAATCGCGGAGGACCCGGCGACCGGCTCGGCCGTGGGCCCGTTGGCGGTGCACCTGGCGCGCCACGGCGAAATCGCATGGGGCGACGAGATCGAGATCTCGCAGGGCGCCGAGATCGGCCGCCCGTCGACGCTCTACGCGAAAGCCGAAGGCTCGGCCGACGAGATCGAGCGGGTCGAAGTCGGCGGCAGCGCGATCGTCGTCGCGCGCGGCGAGTTCAAGCTCCCCTGAGCTCCACGGCCTCGATCTCGGGGAGCTCCGGGGCCAGCGAACGCCAGAAGCGGCCGCCGTCTTCCGACAGGTACAGGCGGTTGCGGGCCGCATAGACGACGACATCGGGATTGTCGGCCGCGATCGCGATTGCCCGGCCCGCGGGGAGGCCGCCGCCGGCTTCTCGCCACGTGATTCCCGCATCTCCCGAGATCACGAGCCGCGGGCGTGTGTCCACGACGGCGATGACCGTCGAACCCGACGACGCTGCCGCAACCACCCGTGGCAGTGAGAGCTCGAGCGTCGGAATCTCGACGTGCACGTCGCTGCGCCCGAGCACGACCTCGTCCTCGAGATCGACCTCGTAGACGCCGTCCACGGTCCGGACGAGAGCTCTCAACTGAGGCGCCGGCCGAGCAAGCCTGCCACCAAAGCCGTCGCGCGCCGAGCCGCGGCCACCGGCGCATGTCCGCCAGAGCGGGAGACCAGGTACGCAGCCGAGAACGCGTCACCGGCCCCGGTCGGGTCGATTTCGCCGGTCACCGGCTGCGCCACGACCCGCTCGAGCCTTCCGTTCGCGAGCACGACAGACCCTCGCGAGCCGAGCGTGACGACAACCTCCGGCACGCCGAGCGAGCGCAGTGCGTCCTCGTCCGGCTCGCCGACCAGCACGCGTGCCTCTTCCTCCGCGAGCTTGAGCACGTCGACGTGGCCGAGAACCTCGGGATCGAACTCCGCGTCGAGCTCCAACGGCCCTGTCCGCTCCGGCCGTACCAGACCCTGCCCATCGAGCGACACACGTCCGTCGAGCTCGGCGAGCGTCGCTGCCGGAAAGTCGGACCGAGCGAGCGCGCCGACGTGAACCCACCGGGCCTGAATGCGCCGCGCATCCTCCGGCGTCCAGGGATCGCCGAGCGCTTCCACGCTCATCTCCCGCCGGTCGCCGTCGTAGCGGAACGAGAACGCGGCCGTCGACGATCCGCCGAACCAGAGCACGGGAAGCCCCAGGCCGATCAGCGGTGGGGCGAGCCACGGCCAGTCTGCCTCGGCACACTTGACCGCGACGAGCGCCGGCGAGCCGAGTACGCGCAACCCCCGGGCGGCCCAGAACGGAGCGCCGCCGACCCGCGGCGGCCGCCCGTCAACGAGGTCGCGGGACAGGTTCCCGACTACGGCGAGCGCCGGCACGCGCCGAGCCTAACGAGCCGGCGATCGTCGCCAGGACGAACGCGAGCGCGAAGCTCGGCAGCGAGGCGCCGATCTGGTACGACGGCGTCGGCAGGTGGCTGACCCAGTCCGACCAGAAGCCGAGGTCGGCCGGCTGGTAGAGCCACTCGTAGAGGACGAACCCGGCCGCCCAGGCGATGATCGAGCCGGGCCGGAAGAGCGGCCCCTCGAAGATGTCCCGCGCGGTGTAGCGCGCGCCCGCGAGGATCCAGTCCGCGAGCAGGACGCCCAGCAGCGGCACGAACACGGCACCCAGCAGGAGCAGGAACCGCTGGTAGCTACGCATGTCGATCGCGAGCGCGCCAACCGTCGCCAGCGCGGAGACGCCGACGATCAGGCCGCGCTGAGAGACGCGCGGGGCGAGGTTCTGCAGCGACACCGCGGTCGAATAGACGTTGGCGAAGGCCTCGTCGGTCTCGTCCACGGTCAGCGCCAGCAGCGCCAGGGCCGCCGCCGCGCCGCCGCCGGCGATCGCGGTCAGGATCAGCTCCGGGTGGTTCGGGTCGACTCCCCGCGACAGCACCAGCACCGACCCGAAGCCGAACTGGAACAGCGTCGGGAGCAGGTACCCGATCCCGACGCCGAAGAAGGCGCTCCGCCGGTCGCGCGAGAAGCGGGTGTAGTCGGCGACCAAAGGCGCCCACGAGACCGTTACGGCCACGACGGTGTCGACCGCGAGCCAGAACGAGCCGTGATGGTTGCCCGGATGCGACCAGAGCTGACCGAGGTCGGCGCCGTCGAGGATCCACCAGGCGAGGTAGACCACCGATGCCGCGACGGCCCAGATCGCGAACTTGCGGACGAAGCGGCGGACGAACCCGATTGGGCCGAGCAGCGCGAGCAGCGTCGCGAGGCCGCCGAACACGAGCTTCCAGAGCCAGGTCGCCTCGAAGCCGAACAGCTTGTCGCTGAGCAGCCCGGCCGCCGTAGCGATCACGATTAGCTCGAAGATCGCCCAGCCGAGGCACTGGAGGACGTTCAGCACCGTCGCGATGTACGAGCCCCGCTGCCCGAGCGGCGCGCGCTGGAGCACCATCGTCGGCACGCGGCCGTCGGCGCCCACGAGCGCAGCCGCCGCGAGCATCGAGTTCCCGATCAGCCCGCCGACGAGCGTCGCGGCCAGGGCCTGCTTCAGGGAAAGGTCGAAGTACGCGGGCAGCACGAGCACGAGCAGCGAGATGCCGAGGTTCGTCCACAGCAGCGTCGTGTCGACGAACCCGAGCACCCGCAGCCGGTCGGGCACGGGCTCGATGCCCCAGCTCGGTGTTCGCGTGTCCACCCCTGCGGGAGGCTAGCGAGAGCCGAGCAGCCGGGTTCCGGTCGCCTTGAAGCTGGCGACGACCGGCTCGCCGACACGCAGGCCCAGCCGTTCAGCGGAAGCGGCGGTCACCTCGGCCGTCAGCGGGCCGACCCGGACACGCACGCGGTTCTGGAACGGCACGACTTCTTCGACGATGCCCCGCACGTGGTTGCGGCTCGAGTCGTCGCCCGCTGCGCGGGCAAGCGTGATCTCCCACGGGTACACGAGCAGCGCCACCTCCCCGTCGCCCTCGTCGGTCGAGAAGACGTGGCTTCCGTCCTGGAGCTCCACCTCGGTCAGGCCGTCCGCCCGCCGCGCGGCCCGCCCGGTGAGCACGTTCCCGCCGACGAGGTCCCCGACGAACGGCGTCGCGGGCGAGGTCAGCAGCTCTGAGGCGGTGCCCAGCTGGACGAGCTTTCCTTCGACGAGGACGCCAATCCGGTCGGCGATCGCCACGGCGTCCGCGTAGTCGTGCGTGACGACGAGGGCGGGGAGGCGCAGCTCGCGCAGCAGGTCGCGGAGGTACGAGCGGACCGAAGCGCGCGTGGCCGCATCCAAGGCCGCGAGCGGCTCGTCGAGCAGCAGCGCCTTTGGCTCGCGCGCGAGCGCCCGGGCGAGCGCGACGCGCTGGCGCTCGCCGCCGGAGAGCTCGCGCGGCCTCGCATCGGCGAGCCGCTCGATCCCGAGCCGCCGCAGGACGTTGTCGACCGGCGCACGAGCGCCGAAGCGGACGTTGTCCTCGACGCTCAGGTGCGGGAAGAGCGCGTAGTCCTGGAACACGAGGCCGACGGAGCGCTCCTCGGGCGGCAGGTCGATCCCCGCCTCCGAGTCGAACCAGGTCTCGCCGCACACGACCCGGCCGCGCTCGGGGCGCGTTAGCCCGGCGATCGTGTGCAAGAGCGTCGTTTTCCCCGACCCAGAGGGGCCGACGATCGCGAGCGGCTCCCCACCGACCTCGAGGCTCAGCTCGAGCGCGAAGGAACGAAGCGGAACGGTGAGGTCGATCTCCACGACGGAAGGAGCTTGACTGAGGCGAGCACGGCGACGCTCACGAGCACGAGCAGGCAGCCGATCGCGAGCGCCGTGTCGAAGTCCTGGTCGAGCTGGGCGTAGATGGCGAGGGGAAGCGTCTGCGTGATGCCCGGAACGCTTCCGGCGAACATGATCGTCGCGCCGAACTCGCCCAGCCCGCGCGCGAAGGCGAGCGAGGAGCCGACCGCGAGTCCGGGGAGCGCCAGCGGAAGGGCCACGCGCCGGAACCTCCGGAACGGTCCGGCGCCGAGCGTGCGCGCCGCCGCGAGCAGGTCGGGGTCGACGCTCTCGAAGGCCGCGATCCCCTGGCGGAGGTAGAAGGGGCTCGCGACGAAGATCACGGCCAGCACGACCGCCGCCTTCGTGAACGGGATCGAGATTCCGAGTGCGTCGAAGCTGTCGCCGAGGAGCCCGCGCCGCCCGAACGCGGCGAGCAGCGCGATCCCCGCGACCGCGGGCGGCAGCACGAGCGGGAGGTCGATCGCGCTGATCAGCGCCTCGCGGCCGCGGAAACGCCTCGTTGCGAGTAGGTACGCGACGGGGGTTCCGAGCCCGAGGATGAACGCGTGAGCGACGGCACTCGTCTCGAGGCTGACGACGAGCGCGTGCCGCGCGGCCCGGCTCCCGAGTGCGCTCACGAGGTCGCCCGGCGGCACGCGAAGAAAAAGCGCGAGCAGAGGTAGGAGCAGGAAGGAGAGCGCGATCGCGGCGGCGACGACTAGCAGGAGGTCAAATGCCCGTCTCACGGCAAGCCGAAGCCGGCCTTCTCCAGGGCTGCGCGGCCGTCCGAGCCGGTCACGAGCGCGACGAACTTCTCGGCTGCGCCTTTGTGCTTCGCTCCGCGCACGACCGCGATCTCGTAGTTCACGGTCGGCTGGACGGCTCCGCTGACATTGTTGATCACGACGACCTTGCCGCCCGCCGGCTTGACGTCGGTCGCGTAGACGAGCCCCGCGTCCGCTTCGCCGAGGGCGACCTTGGCGACGACGCCCTTCACGTCCTGCTCTTCGCTGACGACCCGCGCCTGCGGGCAGGGCTTCAGCGTGTCGAGCGTCTTGCAGAAGCTGGCGAGGATCTTGCGCGAGTAATCGCCGATCGGGACGCCCTTCGCGCCGAGCACGAGCTTCACCTTCGGGTTCATGAGCGAGCTGAGGCCGGTGACGCGCCCCGGGTTGCCGCGCGGGACGATCAGCACGAGCGTGTTCGTCGCGAAGACGACGGGCTTCTCGACGAGCTTTTCCCGGTAGAGCTTCTCCGGGTACTTCGGGCTCGCCGAGGCGTAGACGTCGGCCTTCGCGCCCTGCTCGATCTGGAACGCCAGCTCGTCGGAGCCGGCGAAGTCGTACTGGGCCTTTGGGTCGAGCTGCTGGAAGACCTCGGTGAGCGACGAGGCCGCGTTCACGCGCAGCTTGCCGCCGTCACTGCAGCCCGCGACGACGAGCGCGAGCGCTGCAAGCCACAGAACGGGCTTCATCGCTCGATCAGGACGGAGGTCGCCTTGACGATCGCCGTCGCCGGCGCGCCTGGGGTGAGCTCCAGCGCCTCCGCCGCCTCCCGGGTGATCACCGCGACGACGCGGTAGGGGCCGGCGTCGAGCTCGACCTGTGCGAGAAGTCCCTCGACCTTCACCTCCCGCACGGTCCCGTAAAGGCGATTCCGGGCCGAGAGCCCGCGCTCGGCCTCGGCTCCGCGGAGCCGCTCGATCTCGGAGGCAGGCACGAGCCGCCGGTTCGCCGCGTCGCGACGGGTGCGGATCCGCCCCAGCCGGTCCCACCTGCGGAGGGTGTCGACGCTGACCCCAAGGAGCCTCGCGGCCTCGCCGATCGTATGGGTTTGCATAGGCAGCGCCTATGCACCTTACCGCGATTAGCCTGGAGCCGAGCGGGTACCGCTCTCGCAGGGTGAACGCCCCCGGGAAGGACCGGCTGTTCCTCGTTCCGCTTCTTGCCGTGGTCCTGCTCACGGGCTGCGGGCGCACCCAGAGCTCCCTGGAGCCGGAGAGCCACCAGGCCCGCGATATCGCCGACCTCTTCTGGTGGATGATGGGCGGCGCCTGGATCGGGCTCGCGCTCGTCGTCGGGCTCCTTGTCTGGTCGTGGAAGCGCCGCAACCGCCGCGGCTTCGGCACGGACACCGAGGGGCCCAAGCCCGGCGAAAGGCAGGGGTGGTACACGGTCATCGGCCTGGGGATCGCGATGCCGATCGTGGTGATCTCGACCCTGTTCGTGATCTCGGACCTGTTCGTGATCAAGACCACCCAGGCGCCGGCGGGCACGACGACGAAGCTGACCGTCCAGGTGATCGGCCACCAGTGGTGGTGGGAGATCCGCTACCCGGGGACCGACGCCGTCACCGCCAACGAGCTGCACATCCCGGTCCGCACGCCGGTGCGGATCGAGCTCGCGACCGCGGATGTGATCCACAGCTTCTGGGTGCCGCAGCTGAATCGGAAGGTCGACGCGATCCCGGACAAGACGAACGTGCTCGAGCTCAACGCGGACGCGCCTGGCCGCTACCGCGGCCAGTGCTCGGAGTTCTGCGGCCTCCAGCACGCGCACATGAGCATGTATGTAATCGCCGAGCCGAAGGCCGACTTCGACCGGTGGCTCGCAGCCGAGGCGCGCCCGGCGAAGCCGGCCTCTGGCGGCGCGGCGGGCGAGAAGCTCTTTATGCGAGGCGCCTGTTCGAGCTGCCACGCGATCCGCGGCACGAGCGCGGGCGGCTACGTCGGGCCCGACCTGACCCACGTCGCATCGCGATCGACGCTGGGCGCGCTCACGATTCCGAACACCCGCAGCAACCTCGCCGACTGGATCCGGCACTCGCAGTACGTGAAGCCCGGGAACAAGATGCCTGACATCAATCTCCCGGATTCGCGGCTGCGGGAGGTCGTCGCCTACCTGGAGAGCCTGAAGTGACGGTCGTGGCGCCCCCGCCAACCGCCTCCGAAGAGACCGTCGAGCGCCTCGAGCGGATCTGGGAGAGCCGCCCGGGCCTCCTCGGCTGGCTGACCACCACCGACCACAAGCGGATCGGGCTCCTCTACTTCTGGACGACGCTTGCGCTCTTCGCAGCAGGCGGCGCCGAGGCGCTGATCATGCGCAAGCAGCTCGCAGAGCCGAACAGCCACTTCGTCGGGCCGAACACCTACGACCAGCTGTTCTCGATGCACGGGATCACGATGATCTTCTTCTTCATCATCCCGATGACGACGGGCGCCTTCGGGAACTACCTGATCCCGCTCATGATCGGCGCGCGCGACATGGCGTTCCCGCGCATGAACGCGCTGAGCTACTGGATCTTCCTCGCCTCGGCGCTGTTCATCTACACGAGCCTCTTCATCGGCACCGCTCCGGACGCAGGCTGGTTCGACTACGTGCCGCTCGCGAGCAAGCAGTTCAACCCCGGACGAAACATCGACTTCTACTGCCTCGGGATCATCTTCAACTCGATTTCGTCGACGCTCACCGCCGGGCAGTTCATCGTCACGATCCTCAAGTCCCGCGCGCCGGGGATGTCGTTCAACCGGCTGCCGCTCTTCTGCTTCGCATTCCTCGCCGCCTCGTTCGGCCTGCTGTTCGCGCTGCCCTCGCTCACCGCGGACACGATCTTCCTCTTCCTCGACCGCAACGTCGGGACCCACTTCTTCGACGCTTCACACGGCGGCTCGTCACTGCTATGGCAGCACCTGTTCTGGATCTTCGGCCACCCGGAGGTCTACATCCTGATCGTCCCGGCGTTCGGGATCGCGACTTCGATCATCCCGGCGTTCACCCAGCGGAAGCTGGTCGCGTTCCCGCTCGTTGCGATCGCCGAGCTGCTCGTGGTCTTCATCGGCTTCGGCGTCTGGGCGCACCACATGTACGCCGTCGGGATGCAGACGGTCTCGCTCGTCTTCTTCGCCGCCGCGACCGCGATGGTGGTGATCCCGAGCACCATCCAGGTTTTCGCTTGGTGCATGTCGCTCGTCACCGGGACGGCGCTCTACAAGACGCCGCTGCTCTTCATCGGCGGCTTCATCTTCATGTTCGTGACCGGCGGGCTCACCGGGATCATGTTCGTGGCGATCCCGTTCGACCAGCAGGTCACGGACACCTACTTCATCATCGCCCACTTCCACTACATCATCTTCGGGGCCGCCGTCTTCCCGATCTTCGGCGGGATGTACTACTGGTTCCCGAAGGTCACCGGGAAGCTCTACTTCGAGCTGCCGGGGCAGATCAGCTTCTGGCTGATCTTCGTCGGGACGAACCTGCTCTTCTTCCCGATGCACATCGTTGGGCTGCTCGGCATGACGCGCCGCGTCTACACGTATCCCTCGGGGCTCGGCTGGGACGCGTACAACCTCGCGGAGACCATCGGCGGGTTCGTCACGCTCGCCGGGATCCTGCTGCTGCTCGGCAACCTCGCCTGGAGCTACTTCCGCGCGCCTACCTCGGGGCCGGACCCGTGGCACGGGCCGACGCTCGAGTGGACGACGACCTCCCCGCCGCCTGACTACGACTACGCGGTCATCCCGACCGTGACGAGCGCCTATCCGAACTGGGATCCGCCGGAAGGCGGCCTCGTCCTCCAGCGCGACCACGAGCAGGTTGCAGTGACGCCGGTCGACGCCCGTCTCTCCGAGATCGTCCGGATGCCGCACGAGTCGTTCTGGCCTCCGGTGCTCGCGCTCGCGCTGACGCTGGTCTTCATCTCGCTGTTGATCGGCCGCTACGGCGTTGCGGGGATCATGGGAATCGCCTGCCTGCTCGTCCTCGCCGCCTGGCACGCGCAGGAGCCGGAGGAGGCATGACGGACTACGGCTACCCCCTTGCCAAGCCGCGCGTCGGCCGGCCCGCCGCTTGGTGGGGGATGACGATCCTGATCGCGGCGGAGGCGACGCTCTTCGGCGTCTTCATCGGCACCTACTACTACCTCCGCTTCAAAACCCCGTCGTGGCCGCCGGATGGGCTGCCCGAGCCGAAGTGGGTCATCCCGGTGATCCTCGTCGCCTGCCTCGTCGCCACGAGCATCCCGATGCGGCTGGCGTCGAACGCGGTCGCCGCGGGCCGGCTAGGCGCTACGCGTCTCCTGATCGCCATCGCGCTCGTGGTGCAGGCCGGGTACTTCGCGTACGAGGTGCACGACTACTTCGACCAGCTGCACCGATTCGACATCACGCGGGACGCCTACAGCTCGATCTACTACACGCTCCTCGGAGCCGATCTCGCGCACGTCTTCCTCGGCGTGCTCTTCAACCTCTGGCTGCTCGCGAAGCTGGCGCGCGGGCTCACGACCTACCGGCTGAACGCGACGCAGGCGATCGCCTGGTACTGGCACGCCGTGAACGTGCTGACGATCGTCGTATTCGCGACGCTGCTCTCGGCCCGCGTATGAACCTCAGGCGCCTGGAGATTCTGCAGTGGGTCGGTCTCCTGGCCGGGGCGCTGGTCTGGACGGCGCAGCACGTCGTCGGGTACGGGATCACCGAGGCGGAGTGCAGCCGCGGCGGGATGCACTGGGGGATCAGCAACGATGCGTGGCAGGGGGCGCTGCTCGCGACATCCGCGCTGCTCGTGATGGCGGCCGGGGCGGCGGCGCTCGCCGTCGTCTACCTCACCCGCGACTCGAGCTACGAGAGCCCGCCCGCGCCGGGCCGCGTGCGCTTCTTCGCGATCGCGGCCGTCGCGGCGAACCTGATCTTCCTGACGATCATGCTCCTCGACGGGCTCGCCGCGATCTTCAACGTCGCGTGCCGCCAGTCATGAGACGCCTCGCCACCGCACTGGCTTTCGTTGCGGCACTCGCGCTGCCGGGTGCCGCGGCCTCGGACGAGGTCCAGCGCGGCTACCACCTCTACGGCCAGTACTGCATCGCCTGCCACGGCGCAGGCGGCAGCGGCAAGAAGGCGCCGTCGCTGAGGGGAGTCGGGGCCCTGGCCGCCGACTTCTACCTCCGCACGGGATACATGCCGCTGCGGCACCTGGGAGAGCAGCCGCGCCGCAAGCGGGTGCTCTTCACCGAGCTCCAAATAGGAGCGCTGGTCGCGTACGTCGCGTCGCTCGGCCCCGGGCCGGCGATCCCGAAGCCGCACCCGGAGCGCGGCAATCTCTCGCAAGGCCAGCGCCTCTTCGCCGACCACTGCGCGGGTTGCCACCAGATCGTGGGCGAGGGCGGCTACGTGACCGGGGCGCTGCCGCCCCCGCTCGAGGACGCGACGCCGACGCAGGTCGCCGAGGCCGTCCGCATCGGGCCGTACGTGATGCCGAGGTTCTCGAAGAAGTCGCTCTCAGACGGGCAGCTCGACTCGATCATCCGCTACGTCGAGTACGCGAAGAATCCGGACGACCGCGGCGGCTGGGCGATCGGCCATCTGGGCCCGATCCCCGAAGGGCTCGTGACCTGGTTCCTGGCGATGGCGGTGCTCGTGGCGGTCTGCATCCTGCTCGGAAAGCGGCTGAAGCGTGAGTAGGGCGAAGGACTCGCTCGTCGCGGCGTTCGTGCTGCTGATCGGCGGTCGCCGGCGCCGCTCGCGGCTGGGGCCGGGCGAAAGGGAGCGGATCGTCCCACCCGCGCCTGAAAGCCGCGGCTCCGAGCTCGCCGCGGTAGTGCTCCTGTTCGCCGCGGCGGCGTTTGCGGTCGCGTTTGTCGTCGTCTACGTCCTCGACCGCCTGCCCGCCCACACGCAGCTGTTCGGAATCACACTCGGCGGCTCGTGTCTCTGCATCGCCGCGGCGGGGATCGTCACGGCCAAGCGGCTGATCGTGACCGAGGAGCTCGAGGACGACTACCCGGTCGAGGAGCATCCCGACGAGCAGGAGACCATCGTCCAGGTCGTCGAGGAGAGCGGTCTCACCCGGCGGCGGCTCTTCAAGCTCGCCCTCGGGGCCGCGGGAGGAGCGCTGACACTGGCGATCCTGACGCCGGTCGCGTCGCTCGGGCCGGCGATCGACCTCGCGCGCTTCTACGCGACCCCGTGGCGCCGCGGGCGCCGGTTGGTCGACGAGCACGGACGCCCATATCGTGCATCCGACATCGAGGAGAAGAACCTCTACACGGCGTTCGCCGAGGGTGCCGAACAGGAAGAGCTCTCGTCGTCGCTCGTGCTCGTGCGGCTGCCGACGAGGGAGCTCGATCTGCCGCCCGAGCTCGCGCATTACGCGGCGGATGGGATCGTCGCCTACTCGAAGATCTGCACGCACGCCGGGTGCGCGATCTCCCTGTACCGCTCGCCGCTCTTCAAGCCGACCGACCCGACGCCCGCGCTCGTCTGTCCCTGCCACTACTCGACGTTCGATCCGGCCAGTGGCGGCACCGTCACGTTCGGGCCGGCCGGGCGCAAGCTCCCGATGCTGCCGCTCCTGATCGCGCCGAACGGCGAGCTGCGGGCGGCCGGGAACTTCGACGGGCCGGTCGGGCCTTCATTCTGGGGCGTTCGCGCGAGGAAGCCGACATGACGAGACGGCTCGTGCGCTTCCTCGACCGCCGGGCAGGCAGCGCGCCGTTTCTTCGAAAGGCGCTGCGTTACCTCTTTCCCGACCACTGGTCGTTCCTGCTCGGCGAGGTCGCGCTCTACTCGTTCGTCGTTCTCGTCGCGACTGGCGTCTACCTGACGCTCTTCTACGAGAACAGCACGGCGAACGTCGTCTACGAGGGGCCCTATGGTCCGCTTCAGGGCCAGGAGATGACCCACGCCTACCGCTCGGTGCTCGACCTCTCGACGACGGTGAAGGCCGGCCTGCTGATGCGGCAGACGCACCACTGGGCGGCGGACGTCTTCATCGCGGCGATCGTCCTGCACCTGCTGCGCGTGTTCTTCACCGGCGCCTACCGCAAGCCCCGTGAGCTCACCTACTGGCTCGGCTTGACGATCCTGCTCGTCTCGCTGCTCGAGGGCTACCTCGGCTACTCGCTGGCGGACGACCTGCTCTCCGGGATGGGGCTCGCGATCGGGTACGGAGTCGCGCTTTCGCTGCCGATCGTCGGCGCGCCGCTCGCCGCGCTGATCTGGGGCGGGCCGTTCCCGGGACAGCACGCGTTCTTCTCGCGAATGTACGTCGCGCACGTCTTCCTGATCCCGGCGCTGATCGCCGTCCTGCTGACGCTGCACCTGACGCTCGTGGCGGTGAAGCACCACACGCAGTTCAGGCGGGAACGGCGCCAGACGGAGCGCAAGGTCGTCGGCATCCCGACCTTCCCGGGGCAGGCGCCGCGCTCGCTCGGGCTCTTCTTCGCCGTTGCGGGAGTGCTGTTCCTGCTCGGTGGGCTCGTCCAGATCAACCCGGTCTGGTTGTGGGGCCCCTACCACACGTACGTCTCGACCAACGGCGCCCAGCCCGATTGGTACCTCGGCTGGCTGATCGGCGGCCTGCGGCTCGTGCCCGGCTTCGACCTCACGATCGGGCACTACACGCTCGTGCCGAACCCGTTCTGGGGCGGAGCCGCGTTCCCGCTGCTGATCTTCGCGTTCCTGTACGCGTGGCCGTTCGTGGAGCGGCGCTTCACCGGCGACTACGGCTACCACAACCTGCTCGACCGGCCGCGGGACGCGCCGTGGCGCACCGCGATCGGGATGACAACCCTGACGTGGGTCTTCCTGGTCTTCGTCGCCGGGAGCTCGGACCGCGTCTACGTGCTCTTCGACGTGCCGTACATCCCGCAGATCTGGGCGTACCGCGTGCTCGCTTTGGTCGGCCCGCCGTTTGCCGGGCTGATCTCCTACCGGGTCTGCCGCGAGCTGCAGAAGGGCGAGCTCGTCGAGCGGCGCCGCAAACTCGCGGAGAAGGAGGCGGAGGCGGCCTGATTCTCACCCTCCTTCAGGAGAAGCTCGCAGCGGGGCACGGGCTCGCGATGGCGGCGTCGGTCGTGGTCGACAAGGTGGCCGAGCGAACGCGTGACGCGAGCCTGCAGCGCGTCCTGCGCGAGCTGCAGGACGACGCGGCCGAGCTGCGTGCCCGGTGCCTCGAGGTCGAGCGCGGCTTCGGCTCGGAGTTCGCGACTGAGCTCCTGGCGCACGCGAACACGACCAAGGCGAAGGTGGCGGACCTCGCCGGCGCGTGGTTCAAGGCGGGCACCGGCCCGCTCGAAGCCTGGAGCTTCCTGGCCATGGGGGAGGCGGGCGAAGTCGCGGTCTGGAGAGCGGTATGCGCGCTCGCTTCGGACGGCGCCGAGGGCGAGCTCGCCGCGTGGGTCCTGCCTGTTCAGCAGCGACATCTGGCTGCGGCGCTCGACGGCGCCGAGCGGCTCGCCCGTCAGAGCTCGGGCAGGATGTTCTCGGCGTAGAACTCGAGGAACCCGGCCTGGTCCTGGCCGATCTGGTGGACGAACACGTGCGTGAAGCCGGCGTCCTCGTACTCCTTGATCGCCTCGAGGTGCTGTTTCGGGTCCGGCCCGCAGACGACCTCCTCGGCGACGTCGTCCTCGGTGACGGTCTCTGCGGCGGCCTCGTAGTGCTCGGTCGTCGCGAGCTCCTGGCCGAGCGGGCCGCCCATCGCGGCATTCGGCCAGAGCTCGTGCGCGGTCTTGCGCGCCTCTGACTCGTCCTCGGCGTAGCAGACGTGGAGCTGGCCGTAGCGGGGCTTGCCGTTGCCGAACTTCTTTACGAGCTCCTCGTCGGGAGCGACCGCGATCAGGGCGTCTCCGACTCGGCCCGCGAGCTCCGCGGCGTTGGGTTGCGAGGCCGCGACGGCGATCTCGGGCGGCTCGTCGGGCAGCGTGAAAATTCGCGCCTGCTCGACGGTGTAGTGCTTGCCGCGGTGGGTCTGGTAGCCGCCCTGCCAAAGGAGGCGCATGACCTCGATCGCCTCCTCGAGCATCTCGAGTCGCGCCTCGGGGCCGGGCCAGCGCGCGCCGGTGACGTGCTCGTTCAGCTCCTCGCCGGTGCCGACACCGAGGATGAAGCGGCCCTCCATCATCACGGCGCTCGTCGCGGCCGCCTGCGCCACGATCGCCGGGTGGATCCGGATCGTCGGGCAGGTGACGCCGGTCGCGAGCCGGATCCGCTCGGTTGCCTCGGCGACCCCGCCGATCACGCTCCAGACGAAGGGGCTCTGGCCCTGTGCGTCGGTCCAGGGATGGAAGTGGTCGGAGATCGTGAGGAACGCGAACCCGGCCTCCTCCGCCGCCCGTGCGTTGCGGACGAGCTCCTTCGGCCCGTGCTCCTCCGACGAGAGCGTGTACCCCAGCTCAGGCACGCGTGGGGGCTACCCCCCGCACGCGGGCGTTACACATTCCGGTCAGCCGTGCGGGCCGCGTTCGCGCACCGCGCCCGGTTCCGCGGAGGCGTCGGTGTAGGCGGGGCCGCCCGGCGGGAGATCGCTCTCCTCGCGAGGCTCATGGGGGTCGGGCTGCGCCCATTCTGGCTGGACGTGCAGCAGCTCCTCGCCGACCTCGTCGAGCGAGCCGTACTCGCGGTCGGGGAGACGCTCGAGCAGCGACGCGACGCCGCCGGTCTCCTGACGGTTCGCGTACTTCACGAGCTCCTGCTTCCCGGCGGGCAACGGGACGCCCTCCAGCAGAACCTGCAGCTCGGCGACCTCTCGGGTCGTCACGTTGCAAGCCTGTCTCGTTGCGGAATCACCGTGTACTTCGGGTCTCGCGCGGACTGGAAGCCGGCCTTGAAGACCGACCACCGCAGTGCAACCTCGCCTGCGAGCACGAGCGCGCCACCCGTTACCGCTGCGAGTCGGCTCTTTTGTCCCCCCGCAGCGAGGAGCGCAGCGCCGCCGATCGTGCACGCCTTCGCGAGCTTGTTGTAGCGCCCCGCTTCGTCCTGCTTGTACGGCTCGCCGACGAGCCCGAGCCGCTTCTCCATCGCGGTCATGAGCACGTTCTCGACGATCGCGCCGCCGATCGCCATTCGTCGCGCGGGGCCTGCCTCGTCCGGCGGGACCGCGATCGCCGCCGCCGCGCCCGCGCTCGCGACCGCGCTCGAGCCGAAGAGGAACGGCAGCTCTCGCCTCGCCTCGTGCCAGACCGGAATGGCCGTATCGGAGATCAGCGTCGCCGTATAGACAGCGAGCGGTGCCCCCGACACCGCCGCAGCCGTCCGGGCAAGCTCGCTCACGCGCGGCAGGCGTCCGATCGTGTGCAGGAACGCGGAGACCGAGCTCGCGGCGCTCGAGTACGCGAGGATCCAGCTGCCGACGCTCATCGGCGAGGTCACCTTGAAGACCCGAAGCATGTTCAGGAACCGCTCCGGCCGGCCGAGGTCGGCGATGAGCAACAGCGGGCTCACCGCGTCCGCTGCAGAGGCGATCTGAATGCTTCGCCGCGCCAGCAGCTCGTTGCCCGACGTCCGCGCGACCAAGCTGAGCACCGACGAGGCGCCGCCCAGGCCGCCCGTGAACAGGTACACGGGGATCTCCGATTTCCAGACCGGCTCCTTGAGCACCGGCCGGCCGTAGTACGAGCGCATCTCAGTCACCGAGAGCCTCCGAGGAAGCCGGCGATCACGCCCAGCACGAGCGCGCCGGTCGCGACAGCCGCGGTGCGCCACATCTCGGGCAGGTCGCGCGTCGTCACGACCGGATCCGGCGGCAGCCCGTAAACCTCGGGCTCGTCGAGGAGCAGGAAAAACGCGCCGAAGCCCCCGACGCCGTCCTCCGGGTCGCGACCGTAGAGCTGCGCGCCGTCCACGTCGTCGGTCTGAAGCTTCTCGAGCCGCTTGTCTGCCCGCTCGCGCAGCTCGTCCAGCGGCCCGAACTGGATCGAGTCCGTCGGACACGCCTTCGCGCAGGCCGGCTCGTGCCCGCCTTTGAGTCGGTCGTAGCAGAGCGTGCACTTCCAGACGCGGCCGTCCTCCTTCTTCCCGAGCTGCAACCCGAGGATCTCGGCGGGCGGGTCGCCGGACGAGCGCGCGATGTGCCGCTTGTCCAGGACGCCGAACGGGCACGCCGGGACGCAGTAGCCGCAGCCGTTGCAGATGTCCTCCTGCACCACGACGGTCCCGTACTCGGTCCGGAAGAGCGAGCCCGTCGGGCACACGTCGAGGCACGCAGCGTGCGTGCAGTGCTTGCAGACATCCGAGCTCATCAGCCACCGCAGCGGGTCTTCGTAGCTCTGTTCGACGAATGCGACGTGCCGCCACGTGTTCGCCCCCAGCTCGGATGTGTTGTCGTAGGACTCGCCGGTCCAGACCATCCCGTCCTCGGGCACGAGGTTCCACTCCTTGCACGCCACCTCGCAGGCCTTGCAGCCGATGCAGATGGACGTGTCGGTGAAGAACCCCACGCGCTCCTTCGCCTCGGCCCCGTAGCTATCGAGCACGGCCGCGGATCCCCTCGACGAACCTCGTGAGTGCCTCACCGCGCGGCCGCCGCCCGGGCTTGATCCCGACCGAGAACGCCTTCACCTCCTGGATGTGCACGTTCGGGTCGAGCGCGATCGAGGTGAGGTCGTTCGCGGCGCCGCCGGTCGTCAGGCCGCGCGTGCCCCAGTGATACGGCAAGCCGACCTGGTGCGTCTTGCGCCCCTGTACCTCGATCGGCGGGATCCGGTCGGTCACCAGCACCCGCGCCTCGATCGCTCCACGGGCGCTGTAAATCGTCGCCCAGCCGCCGTGCTCGAGGCCGGCGTCCGCAGCGAGCTCGGGGCTGACCTCGCAGAACATCGCCGGCTGCAGCTCGGACAGGTACGGCACCGTCCGCGCCATGCCGCCGGCCGTGTGGTGCTCGGTCAGCCGATAGGTGGTCGCGACGTATGGATAGCGCTCGGCGCCGGGTTCGCCGGCGACTGGGTTGTACGGGTTCTCCGGCCGCTCGAACTGCTGTCGCCGCGGGTTCGCGCGCTGCGAGTAGAGCAAATTGTCGAACGGCGACTCATGCGGCTCGTAATGCGTCGGCAGCGGCCCGTCTTCCAGCCCCTGCGGGACGAAGAGCCACGAGCGCCCGTCCGACTGGAGGACGAACGGGTGGTCGCCGGCGATGGCGTCCTCGGCCTCGGCGTCATCGGCGGGCACGTAGTTGGGCGGCTTCTTCTCCTCGAAGTCGGGTGTGTCAAGCCCCGTCCACTTGCCCTCCTCCGGGTCCCACCAGACGTACTTCTTCCGCTCCGACCACGGCCGCCCTTCGGGGTCGGCCGAGGCACGGTTGTAGATGATCCGCCGGTTGTCCGGCCAGGCCCACGCCCACTCGGCGGCAACGTAGTTCTGCTCCCAGTGCGGCTTCTTGCGGGCGGTCTGGTTGATCCCATCCACAAAGCAGCCGCAGTAGATCCAGCAGCCGCAGACCGTCGAGCCGTCGGACTTCAGTCTCGGGTACTTGTCGAGGAAGGTGCCGGTTGGCACCTCCCAGCCGCTCATCTCCTTGAGCACGGACTCGGCATCGGGCTCCTGGATCTGCGAGTGCGTCGGGTACTCCCAGCGCAGCGCGTTGAGTAGCTCGTCCCGCTCGTCCTGGGACTCGGCCAGCTTCTGCTTGATCATCCGGCCGAGGTGGAAGTAGAACCAGAGGTCGGAACGGCAGTCGCCCTTCGGCTCCGTCGCCTGCCAGTGCCACTGGACAAGGCGCTGGGTGTTCGTGAAGGACCCGTCTTTTTCCGTGTGAGCCGCCGCCGGCAGAAAGAAGACCTCGGTCGGGATCTCGTCGGTCTTCAACTCGCCTGACTCGATCTCCGGGCTGTCGTACCAGAACGCGGCCGACTCGATCTCGACGAGGTCGCGCACGACGAGCCAGTCGAGCTTCGAGAGCGCGAGTCGGTGCGCCTTCGAGTTTGTGTTCCCGACGGCCGGGTTCTCGCCGGCGAGGATGTAGCCCCGCACCTTCCCGTCGAGCATCTGGAGCGTTGTCCAGTACGCCGAATTGTCGTCGTCGATCCGCGGCAGCCGCTCGTAGAGCCAGTCGTTGTCCTCGGTCGCGTTCTCGCCGAAAAACGCCTTCATCTGGCTGACCCAATACGCGTCGAAACGTCCCCACCAGCCGGTGGGCGACGTGTTCGCCTTGATGAAGTCGTCGAACCTGCCCGAGAACCCGCTGTGCGGCATCGGAAGGTAGCCCGGGAGGATGTTGAACAGCGTCGCGTTGTCGGTCGACCCCTGGATCGACGCGTGGCCGCGGAGTGCGAGGATCCCGCCCCCGGGCCGGCCCATGTTCCCGAGCAGTTGCTGGATGATCGCGGCCGTGCGGATGTACTGCACGCCGACGGTGTGCTGCGTCCAGCCGACCGCGTAGCAGAACGCGGAGGTTTTCTCCGGTCCCGAGTTCTCGGTCAGCGCCTTGGCGACGTCGAGGAAGTCTTCGACGCTGCAACCGCACGCCTCCGACACGAGCTCCGGCGTGTACCTACGGTAGTGCTTCTTCAGTAGCTGGAAGACGCAGCGCGGGTGCTGCATCGTCATATCCTCCGCCGGCGGCTCCCCGTGCTCGAGACCCCCGCCGTGCCCGCCGTGTCCGGATTGCTCGCCGCGTGTCTTGAAGTCGGGCTTCGCGTCCTCTTTCTTCACTTCCTCATAGCGCCAGGTGGACGAGTCGTACTCGCCCTTCTCGGGATCCCAGCCGGAGAAGAGCCCGTCGAGATCCTCGGTGTCGGCGTACTCCTCGTTGATGATCACCGGCGCGTTCGTGTAGTGGCGGATGTACTCCTCGAAATGGAGGTCGTTCGCGAGGATGTAATTGACGATCCCGCCGAGGAAGGCGATGTCAGAGCCGGCGCGGATGCCGACCCACTTCGTCGCCATCGCGCTCGTGCGCGTGAAGCGCGGGTCGACGTGGATCACCTGGGCCCCGCGCTCCCTGGCCTCCATCACCCACTGGAACCCGACCGGGTGGTTCTCGGCCATGTTCGAGCCCATGATCACGATGCAGTCGGAGTTCTGGAGATCCTGCTGGAAAACCGTCGCGCCGCCTCGTCCGAACGAGGTCCCCAGACTGGGGACCGTGGAGCTGTGTCATATGCGGGCCTGGTTCTCGACTTGGACGATGCCGAGCCCGAAGCACAGCTTCTTGATCAGGTAGTTCTCTTCGTTGTCGAGGGTCGCGCCGCCGAGGTTGCCGATCGCCATCGTGCGGTTGTTGTCGTCGTCCCAGTTCGCGGCTCGGGTATCGACGATCCGCTGGGCGATCATCTCCATCGCCTCATCGAGCGAGAGCTCCTCCCAGCGCGTGCCGTAGGCCCGCCGGTACTTGACGTTGTACTCGCGAAGCGGGCTCTGGATGTACGACTTGGACGCCTGGCCCTTGGGGCACAAGCGGCCGCGCGAGATTGGGCTCGCGGGGTCGCCTTCGATGTGCGAGACCTCGCCGTCCTTGACGTAGACGAGCTGCCCGCAGCCGACGGCGCAGTAGGGGCAGATCGACCGCACCTCGTGGTCCGCCTCGTCGATCCTCGGCTTGAGGGTGCGGGAGCGCTCCGACTGGGCCGCCAGGCCGAGCCCGAGCGGATCGCCTTCCCGAAGTTGCCGGACGACTGGCCAGCGCGCTAGCGCTTCGCCCAGGTTCATCGCGCTCCTCCTTGCCGAGGGAGACGAGTTTAAACACTTCGTAGTGCGAGCTAGTTAGCCTGGGGGAGTGCGCAGGATTCTCGTGACGGGGATGTCGGGGACCGGCAAGTCGGCGGCGCTCGAGGAGCTGCGGAAGCGCGGATTCCAGGTCGTCGACACCGACTATGGCGGCTGGACCGAGTGGAGCGATGAGGGCGGCGGCCACGTTTGGCGCGAGGAGCGAATCGCGGAGCTGCTTGCTCGCGAGGGCGGCCCGACGCTCTACGTGTGCGGCACGGTGTCGAACCAGGGCCGCTTTTATCCGCGGTTCGACGCGGTCGTGCTCCTGAGCGCACCGGCTGAGGTGTTGCTTAGCCGGATCGAGAGCAGAACGACGAATCCGTACGGGAAGACGGCCGAGGAGCGCGAGTTCATCCTGACCCACCTCGACTGGGTCGAACCGCTACTGCGTGCCGGGTGCACGCACGAGATCGACGCGGCACAACCGCTGGACGACGTCGTCGCGAAGTTGATCGAGATCGGAGGCGCTTAGCGTCGGAGGCTTCTGACCAGCGCGGCAGCGGCGAGAGCCGCTCCCGCGACGCCCGCTGCCAGGACGAGCCGGCGGCGGCTCCGCTCCGGACTCGGGACGGCATGCTCCGGATACGCGGGAATCGCGCCGCGGTCGTGTGCGAGCTTGATCACCTCGGCCACGTGCATGCCGCGGCGGCCCGTGTCGCCCTGCTCGATCTGGGAGCGGCAAGAGAAGCCGTCCGCCACGACCAAGGTCTCCGGCGACGCCTCGCGCACCTTCGGGAGCAGCACGCGCTCGCCGCAGGCCATCGAGACCTCGTAGTGGTCGGGCTCGTAGCCCCAACCGCCGGCCATCCCGCAGCAGCCGCTGTCGAGCTCCTCGACCTCGAGGCCCATTCTCTCGAGCAGCTCCTTCTCCGGTGAGGTGCCGCCGGTCGCCATGTGGTGGCAGTGGCCGTGGAGCAGCGCCTTGCCCTGGAGCGCGGGCGGCTCGTAGCCGTGCTGGGCGAGGAACTCGCTCAGGTGGAGGGTCTGCTTCGCCAGCCGCTCTGCATCCTCGTCGAGCGTGAGCAGCTTGGGCAGCTCGTCCTTGAAGACCGCGACGCAACTCGGCTCGATGCCCACCACCGGCGTCCCCGCGCGGATGTCCTCGCGCAGATGAGCGACGACCCTCTGGGCGTAGCGACGCGCCAGATTCAGCATCCCGTAGTCGTAGAGCGGCCGCCCGCAGCAGATGTGCAGCTGCGGGACGACGACGTGGAAGCCCGCGTCCTCGAGCGCTTCGACCGCGGCCATGCCGGCGCGCGTGTCGATGTAGTTCGTGAACGTGTCGGCCCAGAGAATCACGCGCCGGCCGCCGCCGTTCCGCTGTGGACGCCGCTTGAACCACTCCCTCAGCGTCGGCGAGGCGAACCGTGGGATCTCTCGCTTCAGCGAGACGCCCATGGCCAGCTTGGCCAGCGGCGTGCGGGTGGCGAGGTTGACCAGCCCCGGGGCCCTCGACGCCAGCCGCGCCGCCTGGTCGATCAGCCCGAAGGCGTACGCCGAACGCGGCCGCAGCCGCCCCGCGTAGTAGTGCGAGAGGAACTCGGCCTTCAGCGTCGGCAGGTCGACGCCGACCGGGCAGTCGTTCGTGCAGCCCTTGCACGAGAGGCAGAGGTCGAGCGCCTCGAAGACCTCCTCGTCGCGCCACATGTCGAGCTCCTCGCCGTTCAGCATCTCCCAGAGGAGGTGAGCCCGGCCGCGCGTCGAGTGCTTCTCCTCGCGCGTGACCATGTAGCTCGGGCACATGACGCCGCCCTCGGTGCGGCGGCACTTCCCGATCCCGACGCAGCGCGTGGTGGCGTGGGCGAACGACCCGTGGTCGCGTGAGAACGAAAAGTGCGATTTGACCTTCGGCGGCGCGAAGTCGGTTCCGAGCCGGAGGTTGTCGGTGATCTTGTAGGGGTCGACGACCTTCCCCGGATTCATCTTCCAGTCGGGATCCCAGATCGACTTGAACTCCCGGAACGCCTCGACGAGCTCGTCGCCAAACATCTTCGGCAGCAGCTCCGCGCGAGACTGGCCGTCGCCGTGTTCCCCGGAGAGCGAGCCGCCCATGCCCAGCACGAGGTCGGAGGCCTCGTCGAGGAACCGGCGGTACGTCGCGATGCCTTCCTTGGTCTTGAGGTCGAAGTTCCAGCGCGCGTGGATGCACCCCTGGCCGTAGTGGCCGTATAGCGCGCTCTCGTAGCCGTATCTGCCGGCCAGCTTCCCGAGTTCCCGCAGGTAGTCGCCGAGCCGCTCGGGCGGGACCGCCGAGTCCTCCCAGCCCTCGTAGGTGTCCGGCTTGCCCGGAATGAACGCCGTTGCGCCTAGGCCCGCCTCACGCACCTTCCAGACGTGCTCTTCGGCGGGTGGATCGTCGTAGAGCTTCATGCCGTTCGGGCCCTTGCCCTTCAACTCGGCCATCAGCTTCCGCGCCTTCTCGTCGGCCTCGTCCTTCGTCTCGCCGCCGAACTCGACGAGCAGCCAACCGCGGCCCTCGGGGAGCATGGAGAGGTCTTCCTTGTGCTTCCCGAGCATCGTCATGTCGGTGATCAGCGTCTCGTCGACGCCCTCGAGCCCGAGCGGCTTGTGCTCGAGCACGTCCATCACGCTGTCAGCCGCCGCGGCCGCGCTCTCGTAGCCGAGCACGAGCAGCGATCGCGCCGGCGGGCTGTGCAGCAGGTGGACTGTCGCGCCGAGGATCGTCGCGCAGGTGCTCTCGGTGCCGGCGAGCGCGCGGCCGACGTGGAAGCCGTTCTCCGGGAGCAGGTCGTCGAGGTTGTAGCCCGAGACGCGCCTGGGGATGTCGGGATAGCGCGCACGGATCCGGTCCGCGTGGCGGTCCCGGAGCTCCATCAGCCGCCGGTCGATCTCTTGGTCGCCCGAGGAGCCCTCGCGCACGGTCAGGCGGCGGCCGTCGTAGAGCAGAACGTCGAGCTCGTGGACGTTGTCCGACGTGCGCGGCCCCGGCCCGTAGAACTGCGCCATCACCGAGCGGACGCCGCACGAGTTGCTCGCGATCATGCCGCCGAAGGTGCAGTACTCGTGCGTCGACGGGTCGGGCCCGAAGGTGAGCTGGTGGTCGTGCTCGGCCCGCTTGCGCAGGTGGTCGAGGACCAGGCCCGGCTCGACGCGCGCGAGGCGACGTTCAGGGTCGATTCCGGTGACGTTGTTCAGGTACTTCGAGAAATCGACGACGACCGCGACGTTGGTCGTCTGGCCGGCGAGACCCGTACCTCCGCCGCGCGACAGGAGCGGCGCGCCATGCCCGCGGCACGCGGCGACGGTCTCCAGGACATCGTCGACGGTGCGCGGGATCACGACTCCCAAAGGGAGCTGCCGGTAGTTCGCGCCGGTGGCCGAATAGAGCGCGCGGTCTCCGGGCGAGAAGCGGACCTCGCCCTCAACACGCTTGCGGAGCTCGTGCTCGAGGCTGCGGACGTCGACCTCGTCGGCCGCCACCGGGCGCATCCGGATGCCGGGCTCGGTCTTGGCCGGGACCCTCACGCCGCGTAGCGGTCAGCGTCGGCGCGCTTCAGCTCGAGCCCGTGACCCGGCCGAGAGCGATCAGGCTGCAGCTCGCCGTTCACCGGCTCGAGCACGCCGTCGAAGAGCAGCGACTCGACCCGCACGTGATCGTGGAAGTACTCGAGGTGGCGAACGCTCGGAACGGCGCAGAATGCATGCGCCGAAAGCTGTGGCGCACAGTGCGCGGAGAGCTCGATCCCGTACCCGGCTGCCAGTCCTCCTGCCTGCAGGAGGCCGGTGATCCCTCCGGAGCGGGTGACGTCGGCCTGAAGGCAGTCGACAGCGCTCGCGTCGAGCAGGTTCCGGAAGTCGGCGAGCACGTACGCGTACTCGCCGGCGGCGATGTCCAGGCCCGCCGGGCCGTACTCGCTCACCAGCCGCAGGCCCTCGAAGTCGGCCGACGAGACGGGCTCCTCGAACCAGGACACGTCCCACTCGCGCCGGAGTCGCTGAGCCCACTCGAGCGCCTGCGTCCGGTTCAGCGCCCCGTTCGAGTCGACGAATAGCGCGGTGTCGTCGCCGACGGTATCTCGCGCCGCGTCGAGGCGCTCCGGGTCATGCTCCGGCTCACGCGAGATCTTCAGCTTCACGCGAGGAATGCCCTCCGCAACCCAGCCGCCGAGCTGCTCGCGCAGCCGCTCGAGCGAGTACGAGCAGAAGCCCCCGCTTCCGTAGACGCGCACGGTCTCGCGGGCGCGCGGCAGGACGTCGACCAGCGGTTGCCCCGCAAGGCGAGCTTTCAGGTCCCAGAGCGCGGTGTCGACAGCCGAGATGGCCATCGAGCCGATCCCGGGCCGCCCCGCGTTTCGCAGGGCGCGCCCCATCCGCTCCCACGCTTCCGCCGGCTCGAGCGCGTTGGCGCCCTCGACCTCGGCCGCGAGCTTCTCCTCGATCAGCTTGCCCGTCGCTGCCGGCGCGTACGTGTAGCCGAGCCCGATCGTATCGCCCGCGTGTGCTTCGACGAGGACGATCGTGGTCGAGTCCCACTCGAGGGTGCCGTCCGACTCGGGCTCGTCCGTCGGAATCTCGTAGGCCGAGACGTCGAGGCGCTCGACGGCGACGCCCGTCCGGGTCGAGACCGCCACTACTTCCTCCCCGGCAGCGACTCCTTGAACTCCGCCAGCTTGCCGAGGAGCGACTTCTGCATCACCCCGGCGCGTTCGGGATCGCCCTTGACCATGGCCTTCGCCATCTTCTCCGCCTGCTCACGTGTGATGTGCGGCGGGAGCGGCGGGATCTCGGGGTCGGTCTTGACCTCGAGCAGGCACGGCCGGCCTGCGTTGAGCGCCTGCTCCCACGCCGAGCCGACCTGGTCGCCGTCCTCGCAGTAGATCCCCTCGAAGCCGACGAGCTCCGCGTAGCGCGCGTACGGGAAGTCCGGGATCCACTGCGTGCCCGGGTACTTCGGATCGCCGCTCAGCACCCGCTGCTCCCAGGTCACCTGGTTCAGGTCCTGATTGTTGAACACGCAGAAGACGAGCGCCGGGTTGTCCTTCCAGCGTTCGTGGTAGCGCTTGACGGTGATCAACTCGTTCATCCCGTTCATCTGGAAGGCGCCGTCACCAACGAAGGCGATCACGGGCCGCCCCGGGTGCGCAAACTTGGCCGCGATCGCGTACGGGACGCCGGGCCCCATCGTGGCGAGCGTGCCCGAGAGCGAGGCGAGGTTGCCCTTCTTCAGGCGCAGGTCGCGCGCGAACCAGTTCGTCGAGGAGCCGGAGTCGGCGGTGACGATTGCGTCGTCAGGCAAACGCTGTGATAGCTCCCACACGACGCGCTGCGGGTTCATCGGGTCACCGTCCTGGAGGGCGCGGTCCTCGACGACACGCCACCACTCGGCGACCTGGCCTTCGATGTCCTCGCGCCAGGCGCGGTCTTGCTTGCGCTCGAGCAGCGGAATCAGCGCCTTCAGCGTCTCCTTCGCGTCGCCGATGAGCGGCGCGTCGACCGGATAGCGGATCCCGATCCGGCTCGCGTCGAGCTCGATCTCGACGCAGCGCGCCTTGCCTTCCTTGGGCAGGAACTCGGAGTACGGGAAGCTCGTGCCGACCATCAGCAACGTGTCGCAGCCCTTCATCAGCTCGTAGCTCGCGGTCGAGCCGAGCAGGCCGATCGGGCCGGTGACGAACGGCAGGTCGTCGGGCAGCACGGCCTTGCCGAGCAGCGCTTTCGCGATCCCCGCGCCGAGGAGCTCTGCGGTCTCGACGAGCTCGTCTTCGGCGCCTGCCGCGCCCTGGCCGATGAGGATCGCGACCTTCTTGCCCTCGTTCAGCACCTTCGCAGCGCGCTCGAGGTCAGATTCTTGCGGGATGACGCGCGGACGCGTGTAGCCGACGCTCGAGAAGACGGCGCCGTGCTCCCGCGGCGGCGACTCGACCGCCTTCTCCTCCTGCACGTCGCCGGGGACGATCACGG
>JBKPLR010000081.1:0-11126 GCA_046731695.1 Actinomycetota bacterium | reverse complement strand
CCCGCTTCGCCAGCTTCTTGCCATGCTCGCCGAGGATCAGGCCGTGGTGGACGAACTCCGGCGGCGTTGCGCGGAGCGCCTCGAATAGCCGCCGGTGCAGCGCCTCGTTGGGCCGGTGGTCGTTCCCGCGGACGATGTGGGTGATCCCGAAGTCGATGTCGTCCACGACGCTCGCCAGGTGGTAGGTCGGGCTTCCATCCTCACGGAGGAGCGTGATGCCGTCGAACCGATCTCCGAGCGGCTGTGCGGCTTCGACGTGGCGCGCGCGGCGCTCACTCTGGCGTACGGGGCCTTCGTCCCATTCGATCCCGAGCCATTCGAGATCGCGCAACAGCTCCTCGTCCCCGCCGGGGACGTTGCGGGCCGGGTCCGTGTCGTCGACGCGGAGCAGGAGCCAGTCCCCGAACGCCCGGTTCGCGACCGCGCTGAGCGCATTGCCGACGTGAAGCGAGCCGGTCGGGCTAGGGGCGAAACGGACCCGCTTCACGAGAGCTCGATCGTGTAGCCGACGTCGATCGGGTTCGGCGGGAACGGGACGACGCGGGTCGTGCCGTTGAGCTGCCAGCCGCGCCGCTCGTAGAACCGGCGGGCGCGGTGATTGTCCTCGAGCACCCACAGGTGGCACTTCGGCGAGCCCCGCTCGCGGAGGCGTTCGAGCACGTGGTCGTGGAGCTCGAGGCCGACGCCTTGGCCCCAGTGACCGGGGACGACGTAGAGCCCGTCGAGCCAGTCGGCCCTGTACCCGGCGGCGCCGACCGCGTTGCTGTTCTCCTCGGCGACGACGACCGTCAGCTCGGGATTCGCGAGGGCCTCTTCCCAGCGCTGGCGGACCTCGTCGATCGGATATGGGTACTTGTCCGGCGGGAAGATGTGCGCGAAGCCCGCGACCGACGCGTCGCGCTGGATTCCGGCCAGAAGCTCGGCCTCGTCCTGCCGGGCCTCCCTGATCACGTCTTCGCTCCGAGGAACCGCGCGAGGCTGGCCAGCGCCTCGTCGAGCCGCGAGGTGTCACCCCACGCGCCGAGCAGCTCGAGCTTGCCGGCCTTACGGTCGAAGCGTGGCTCGGCGCGGCCGACGATCCGGTCGCCCACGAGCAGCGGCAGGACGTAGTAGCCGTACTCGCGCTTCGCCTTCGGCACGTACATCTCGAGCCGGTAGCGGAAGTCCCACAGCGCCTCGAGTCGGTCGCGGTCCTTGATCAGGCGGTCGAAGGGGGAGAGCAGCGTGGCCCGATCGGGCACGGGGCCGTCAGGGATGCCCTCATACGCCCGCCAGCCCCCGTTCTCGCGCCAGACGCCGAGCGCGCGCCGGCGCTTGTCCTCCAGAACCTTCCGGGCTTCTCGCAGGGGCACGGTCTCGGTCTCGGGCCACCAGCGCTCCGCCAGATCCCACAGCCGCTGGCCGTCGCGCCTGCCGACGATCGCAAGCCGCCCGCGCCGATGGAGAAGCTCGAGCATCCACGTCATCTGCGCACGGGTTCCCCACCAGACGTAACGCTCGTCCGCGCGCGCGGCGTCGTGCTCCAGCTCCCGGGAGAGAAGCGGGCCCCGCCGCTCGAGCTCGCGCAGAACGTATCGGCGCAGTCCCGCCTGCTCGTGCATGAACTCCTTCGCCCATCGCTGCCACTTGTACTGCCCCCAGGGCTCGCGCATGCGGGCCCGGATCAGCGGCAGGGACTCGATCGGGTAGATGAACGCGTTCCACTCGAAGAGCTTCTTCTCCTTCCAGAGGAGCCGGTCGAGCTTCGCCCGGTCGTACGGGCCGAGGCGGCTCCAGAGGACGAGGTACTGCGGCGGGGCGACCGTCGAGATTGGGTCCATCTGGAGGGAGCCGAGGCGCCGCACGGTGTCGAGGATGCTCCGCGCGGAGCCGTCGAGCAGCGCAGCGCGAACGGCGATCCGCCGCGCCTCGTCCGGACTGACCTCTCGCGTCACCGCCGGGACCGTAGCTAGGCTCGGCCGGTGCAGGAAGCGCTGCTCGCGTGGTTCGCCGAGAACGGACGCGACCTTCCCTGGCGACGGACTCGCGACCCGTACGCGATCCTCGTTTCCGAGGTGATGCTTCAGCAGACGCAGGCCGCGCGGGTCGTCCCGCGGTACCTCGCGTGGCTGGAGCGGTGGCCGACGGCGGAGGCGCTGGCCGCGGCGGCAACGGCCGAGGTCCTGCGCGAGTGGCAGGGGCTCGGGTACAACAGGCGCGCGCTGAGCCTGCAGCGCGCCGCGCGCGAGGTTGCCGCGAACGGCTGGCCGGACGACCTGAGCACGCTCCCTGGCGTCGGGCCGTACACGGCCGCGGCGGTCGCGTGCTTCGCGCTCGGCCGGGCGGTGCTGCCGGTGGACGTCAACGTTCAACGCGTTCTCGAGCGGACCGGTGCCAGCTTCGACCATGACTGCGCCCAGGCGCTCATGGATCTCGGCGCGACGGTGTGCATCGCGCGGGTCCCCCGGTGCGGCGAGTGCCCTCTCGCCGACTCGTGTCCTTCGCGCGGGCGGCGATTCGAGGCGGAACGCAAGCAGGGGCCGTTCGAAGGCTCCTTCCGCCAGCGCCGCGGGGCGGCGCTGCGCTCGCTGCTCGACGGAACCGATCCGGACGACACAGAGGCCGTCGCCGCGCTGGCCCGTGACGGGCTGCTTCCCCTAGCCGTCGAGCAGGGCCACCGCAACCGCCGCGAGGCCTTCGCCGCGGCCGGTGAAACCGAGCCGGTCGGTAGTCGTTGCGCGGACGGTCACGAGACCCGGCGCAACGCCGAGCGCGTCCGCGAGCCGCTCGAGCATCTGGGCGCGCACGGGTGCGATCCGCGGCTCCTCGCCGACGAGAACGCAGTCGGCATTGGCGAGGGTCAGGCCCAGCTCACTGACGGTGGCGTAGGCGCGGGAGAGGAGCTCGAGCGACGAAGCCCCCTCCCACTCCGCGGAGTCCGACGGGAAGAGCGAGCCGATGTCGCCGAGCCCCGCCGCACCGAGAATCGCGTCGATCAACGCGTGCGAGATCACGTCGCCGTCGGAGTGGCCGGCGAGCCCGCGGTCGTAATCGATCTCGACCCCGCCAAGCACGAGCTGGACGCCCTCGACGAGCGCGTGCGCGTCGACTCCGATCCCCACCCTCATCCGAGGAGCTCCTGCCGGCGCTTGCGGCCGTCGAAGACCGTGACGGTCACGTAGCCGACCCCGCGCGCGAGCGCCGCTGCCTTGTCGACGTCGCGGCCGACGTTCGCAGGCTCGTGCGCGTCCGATGCGAGCGTGATCGGCACTCTTCGCTCGTGGCAGGCCTCGAGCAGCTCGCGGTCTGGGTAGAGCTCGCCGACCGGCTTGTGCAGGCCCGCTGCGGAGACCTCGACGCACACGCCGGCAGCCTTGATCGCGTCGGCGGTCTCGACGTGCAGGTAGTGCGTCTCCTCTTCGCTTGTTCTCACGCCGAAGAGTTTGACCAGGTCGGGGTGCGAGAGGACGTCGAAGAGACCGCTGCGCGCCGCGTTCCTGAGCCAGACGAAGTAGCGGCGCCAGGCCTCGCCGGCCGGAAGCTTGTGGACGAGCCCGGGCTCCTGGTCAACCGGGAAGCCGTCGACGAAGTGCACCGAGCCGAGCAGGTAGTCCCAGGCGTACCCACCGAGAATCTCGGCGACCTCCGCCTCGATACCGGGGAAGTAGTCGACCTCGAGCCCGAGCTTGACCGGTAGCCCACGGCGCTTCGCCTCCTCCACGACGCTGACGTACTCGTCCAAGTCGTCGACGCCTCGCTCGTGGAGCCAGGGGATCTCCCAGAGCCCGCGCAGCTGGCGGAAGTAGAAGACGTGGTCGCTGAAGCCGATCTCGTCGATGCCGAGGCGGCGAGCCTGCTCGACGTACTCCTCTGCCCGGTCGGCCGAGTAGTTGCCCGGCTCACCGTCCTCTCGGTCGCGTAGGTGCATGTGGTAGTCGACGATCACTGGAGCCAGGACTCGACGAGGGCGAGGTCCTCCGGGTCTGTGATCTTCAGGAGGCGGCGATCGCCCGCCACGACCTTCACGCGTCCGCCGCGGCCTTCGACGAGCGATGCACAGTCGCTTGCCCCGGTGACCTCGCCCTGCAAGGCATCGCGGAGCACGGAGGCCACGAATGCCTGCGGCGTCTGGACGGCGACGAGCTCGTCGCGCGCCAGCGTCTCGACGACCTGATCGCGTCGCACTTTCTTGACGGTGTCTGACACCGGGAGCGCGGGCACAACGCCGTCCCAGCCTTCGTTCAGCGGCGCGAGTAACCGTTCGATGACGGTGTCTGACACCAAGGGCCGCGCCGCGTCGTGGACGAGTACGACGGCTGCGTCGTCGGGAATCTCCGACAGCGCGAGCCGCACCGACTCCGAGCGCGAATCCCCGCCGGTCACCACTGCGTTGACTTTGCCCGCGCCGAGCTCCTCCGCGAGCAGGATCGCCGGCTCCTCCCACTCCGGCGGCGCCGCGACGGCGATCGCGTCGACCCAGCCGGAATTCTCGAGCCGCTCCAAGCTCTCCGCGAGCAGCGGCCGCCCGCCAAGGCGCGCGAACGCCTTCGGCCGGTCAGTGCCGAGCCGCTCGCCGCGGCCAGCCGCAGCGAGGACGGCCCAGACGCTCAGGCCGTCGCCGGGACTTTCGCGGTCGTCTTCTTCTTCTTGCCGCCGCGAGCGAGGACGCCGTCGAGCCACTCGGCAGCTTCCTCCTCGTCCATGTCCTTGGCGTACATGAGCTCGCTGGCGAGGATCTTCTTCGCCTTGACGAACATCTGCTTCTCGCCGGTCGAGAGGCCCTTCTCGTGGTCACGGAGCGCGAGGTTCCGCACCACCTCGGCGAGCTCGAAGATATCGCCGGTTTTCATCTTGTCGCGGTTGTGCTTGAAACGGCGGTTCCAGTTCTTCGGCATGTTCGTGCCGTTGCCCGTCAGCGCCTTCAGCACTTTGGAGACCATCTGCTCGTCGATCACCTTCCGGAGACCGACGCGCTCGGCGTTGTCACTCGGAACGTTCACCGTCATGTCGTTGTGCAAGATCTTGATCGTCAGGTACTCGCGCTTCTCCCCAAGTACCTCCCTCGTCTCTTTCTTGACGACGGTTCCTGCCCCGTGGTGGGGGTACACCACCTTGTCGCCGACCTTGTACAACGCCCTTCCTCCCCTTCGTAGGTCTCGTATCCGTAACGAAGCCGGCGGGCTTTCCGTCCGCCGGCGACTGCTGCGAGTATAGCTAAAATCGCTGGAAAACGCCAGTTTTTCGCGAAAAGCCCTGCTCCGAGCCTAAATCTGCAGGTACCGGTCCACCAGGTTGTGCTCCTGCAAGCGCCGGAGGCCCTCGCGGATCTCCCGCGCGCGTACCGTCCCGACTCCCTCCACCGCCTCGAGCTCGCGCTGTGAGGCCCGGACGATCCCTTCGAGCCGGCCCATCCGCGCCACGACGCGTTTCACGACCGAATCGGGCAGGCGCGGGATGTGCGACAAAACGCGATAGCCGCGCGGCGAGACCGAATGGTCGAGCGGGTTCACGCTGGCGGGGTAGCCCAGCACCGCCAGGAGCTCGAACTCGAGCAGCTGGTCGTACGGCAGCGCGGCCAGCGCCTCGAGGCCCTCGCGGGTGCGCTCCGCCCCGCCGTCGGCATGGTAGTCGTACACGAGCGCGCCTTTCTCGTCCGGAACGTCGGCTACGAGCTCCTCGAGCTGCATCCGGATCAGACGGCCTTCCTCCCCGAGCTCGACGCAGGCCCGTTCGATCTCCTCGGCCATGCGAGTCGTCAGCTCTGCGCGCTGGACCGTGACGAGCACGTCGTCGAGCATGACCGCGTTCTGGAACTCGAGCGCGGTCAGACGCGTGAGCACCTGCTCGAGCCGCGCGCGGTAGGTCTCCAGCGTCGCCAGCGCCTGGTTCGTTTTCGCGAGCACGTCCGCGATCGGCTCGAGCTGGTAGCGGCTTTGCCCGACGAACACGGTCACCGTCTCTCGCTGCTGCGAGATCGAGATCACGAGCGCGTCGGTCTGCTTGGCAACCCGCTCCGCCGTGCGGTGGCGCGTCCCGGTCTCGGAGGACGGGATTGTCGGGTCCGGCATCAGCTGCACGTTCGCGTGCGCGAGCTTCGTGACGGCCGAGTTGACAATGATCGCGCCGTCCATCTTCGCGAGCTCGTAGAGGAACTGCGGCGTGAACGGCTGGTCGAGCTGGATTCCGCCTGAGAACAGGAATGCGAGCTCCGAAGGCTCGCCGATCACGATCAGCGCGCCTTCGCGGGAGCGGATGATGTCGTCGATCGCCTGCCGCAGCTCGGTCCCGGGAGCGATCCGGCCGACGGCGGAGAGCACTTTGGGATCGAGGCGGGGATCCTCCCGGGCAGGCTGGCGAACGAGGCCCAGGGGCGGTGGGACCCTCGGGCCGGCTCTACCCTCCGTCGGCTCGTTCTGCATCGATCGCGGCCCCCGCTGCCCTCCGTACCGTGTCCGCTTCGAGAATGCGTAGTTTGCCACGAGCGGTCGTGCCGACCGGGGCAACTGCGGCCGCGAGCCCGAGCTTCGTGCACTCTTCGAGCCGGCGCTCGGCCTGCGCGGCAGGGCGCAGTCGGCCGGTGAGGCCGATCTCTCCGAACGCGGCCAGGCCGGGCTTCAGCGGCGCGTCCTTCGCGGCCGAGGCGATGGCGAGCGCGATCGCGAGATCTGCGCCCGGCTCGTCGATCCGGACACCGCCCGCGACGTTGACGAACACGTCTGCCTGGCCGAGCGCGAGCCGGGCGTGGCGCGACAGGACGGCGACGATCATCGCGAGGCGCTTTGGGTCGACGCCCGTGCCGACGCGCCGAGGCATCGCAAGGTCGGTCGGCGACACGAGCGCCTGGATCTCCAGCAGGAGCGGTCTCGAGCCCTCGAGCGCGCAAGCGACCGCTGCCCCGACCTCGCCGTCCGCGCTGCGGCCGAAGAGCTCGGACGGCTCAGGCACGCCGACCAAGCCGGCGCCGGTCATCTCGAAGACGGCGAGCTCGTTCGTCGAGCCGAACCGGTTCTTGGCCGCGCGGAGGACCCTGTGCTCGTGGTAGCGGTCGCCCTCGAACTGGAGGACGCAGTCGACGAGATGCTCCAGCACGCGGGGCCCGGCAACGGCGCCGTCCTTCGTCACGTGGCCGACGAGGAAGATCGCGATGCCTCCCTCCTTTGCGACGCGCAGCAGGCGGGACGCGGCCTCGCGGACCTGCGCGACCGATCCCGGCGCGGAACCGAGCTCCGACGAGTAGAGCGTCTGCACCGAGTCGATCACGCAGGCCTCGGGTCGCGCCTCTTCAAGGGTCGCGCAGACGGCCTCGAGCTCGGTCTCCGGGAGGATCTCGACGTTCGCCGCGCCGCCGAGCCGCTCGGCGCGCAGCTTCACCTGCGCCGCCGACTCCTCGCCCGTGATCAGTACGCAGCGCCTTGCGGCGCTCATCGAGCTCAGCGCCGTGAGCAGCAGCGTCGACTTGCCGACCCCCGGCTCGCCGCCGACCAGAACAAGGGAGGCAGGCACGAGCCCGCCTCCGAGAACGCGGTCGAGCTCCGCGACCCCGGTCGGGATCCGTTCCGCCTCCTTGGCCTTGACGTCGATGAGCCGCAACGTTGCGCGGGGCGCAGCCGCAATCGGGGCGGCCGACTCCTCCTCCAGGGTCCCGAATGCACCGCAGGACGGACACTTGCCGAACCACCGCCCGGCGGAGTAGCCGCAGTCGGTGCACGCGAACTGGGTCGCAGCTTTCGCCACGCAGCCATGCTAGGAGCGCCCGCGGACGGGAACTGTCAGGAAAGCGTGACGATGCAGGCGTCGTGCGAGGAACGCGCGACTGTCTTGCGCCAGCGGACCCGGCCGCGGCTGTCGAGGAGGCAGAGCGTCCCGGTTCCGAGCCCCGGAGTGACGACCCAGCCGTACCGTTGCTGGACGTTGTAGGACTCCGGTGGGATCGCGACCTTCCGGCCAGCGGCTCCGTCGACCCGGTGGACGCGGAGCGTGCCGCTCTCGCCGCTCGCGACGTATACGAGTTCGCCGCGGAACGTGAAGTGCTGCGGCGGCTCGTCGGCAGGGAGCCGGCGGATGAGCTTGCCGGTCCGGGCCTGGCAGATCGCGACCTCGTTGCGGTCACCCGAGCTGACCCAGGCGCGCTTGCCGCCGGGCGCCCAGCCGACGTCATGGGCGAGGAAGGGCGGCCGGAAGCGCCTCACGAGCCGGGGCCGCGCGCGGCGGCTGATATCGACGATCGCGACCTCCTCGGCCTTGGAGCCGAGCGCGACCCAGAGCCTCCGGGCGCCCGGGTCGATCGAGATGTGCCTCGCCAGCGCTCCGACCCGCGCTCGTGCCAGAACGCGCCCGCCCAAGACGTCGAGCGCGACGACCTCCCCACGCTCGGCGTCGGTCAGGTAGGCGTGCCGCCCGTCCGGGTGCGCCGCCGTATAGCGCGGCTCCCCGAAGCCGCGAAGAACGCGGTCGACCTTCAGCGTCGCGCCGCGGACGAAGCTGACCGCGCCGATCTCCGAGTGCGCCACGACCGCCATCGCCCCAACAGCCTCGATGCTGCGCGGCTTCGGCAGGGTGCGCACGTGGCGGAGCACGTGCCCGCTGGGGAGCTCGACTGCAACGAGCCGCGCTTCCTCGTCTGCGGTGACGAGCGCGACGTCGCGCCCGGCGGCGAGTCGCGCAACCGCGCCGGGCGCCACTGCGAGCGAGGCTGCGCCGACGATGAAAGCTCGCCGATCCATCTGGGTGGAACTACGAGCCGAACGACTCCTGAGGTCCCCTGGCGGGCACGTAGCCCGGTTCCGGGGCCTGTGCCTCCTGCCGCCTACCGGCCGAGACGATCAGCAGGCCGGCGAGCACGCACGCGACACCGCCGAGCTGCAGGCCTGACGGCGACTCGCTCAAGATCGCCCATGCGAAGAGCACCGACAGCACCGGCTGGAACGTGAGCAGCACCGACGTGAGCGCGGCCGGCAATCGCGGCAGAGTGATCGAGATCAACAGCCAGCCGAGCGCCTGCGAGCTCAGCGCCAGGAGGAGCAGGTAGCCCTGCGCTTTCCAGTCCGGAACCCACTCGAGATTGCCCCAGACGAGGCCGATCGGGATACACGCGAGTCCGGAGACCAGTGTGGCGTCGAAGAGCGGGCCCGCCGGCCGGCGCACGTCCTTGTTTCCTTCCCGCAGAACGAGGAGGAAGCCCGAGTACGCGAACGCGGTGAGGATCCCGTAGGCAACGCCGAGCCCGGGGTTCCGGCCGTAGGCGCCGTTCTCGAACGCGCCCGAGATCAGGACGACGCCGACGAGCGCGATCGGGATCGCCGCGAGCGCCCGGTTCGACGGGCGCTCCCGCATGATGATCCACGCGAGCAGCCCGACGAGCACGACTTGGAGGTTGCCGAGGACGGTCGCCAGGCCGGCGCCGACCTCTTCGATCCCCTGGTGCCACGCGACGAGGTCGACCGCGAAGAAGAGGCCCGCGACCCATGCGAGCCAGCGCTGGCGCAGCGGCCGGGGCCCGTAGCGGCGGTCTTCCCACCGGGCGAGCAGCCAGAGCGGGACAACCGCGTAGAGGCAGCGGAAAACAGCGCCTGTCGTCGGCGAGACGTCGGCGACCCGGTAGAGGATTCCCGAGAACGAGATCGCGAGCGCGCCCGCGAGCGCGGCCAGAACCGGCCGGTCATGAAGCCGCCGAGGCACTCGGGCAGGCTAACCGAGGCAGGATTCAGCGCATGAGGTGCCTCGTGACGGGCCAGGCGGGATCGGGAAAGTCGAGCGTCGCGGCCGAGCTTCGGCAGCGCGGCTTCCCGGCCTTCGACACCGACGCCATGCCGGAGGTGACGGGCTTCGACCACGCGGATACGGGTCAGCCCGTCGGGCCGGGAGAGATCGAGCACCCGATCGACTTCAGCCGGTTCAGCTGGAACTGGCGGCTCGGCCCGCTGCGCGAGCTGCTCGCGAGCGACGAGGAGGTGTTCATCTGCGCGATCACATCCAACACCATGGAGCTCATGCATCTCTTCGATCGGGTCGTCGTACTGGTTCCTAGTCGAGCGACGCTTACGCGCCGCCTACAGGCGCGCACCAGCAACACGTTCGGAAAGCACCCGGCCGAGGCCGAGCCCGTCCTCGCTCACAACGACGTCATCGCGGAGGAATGGCAGGCGCGCGGAGGGATTCCGATCGATGCGAACCGGCCGCTCGCCGAGATCGTCGACGAGATCCTCGGTCTGCTGCGTCCCGGCTGAGCGCTACTCGTCGTCCGAGTCGAGCTGGCGGCCGTACGAGCCGCCGGACTCGAGCTGGTCGTCGCTTCGCGACCGCACCACGATGGCGGCGATCACGACCACGACGGCAACGGCCACGATGATCCAGACAATGGTCATGCGGCGAGTCTACGCCGCTGCGCGCTACTCGTCGGTCTCGTCGTCGGCGGAGTCGCTCGGCTCCACCGGTGGGACCGTGACCTTGTCGGGCGTGATCTCGCCCGGGATGATCGTGATGTCGACCTCTTCGTCGTTCTTGCGGTCGACCAGGATCGTGGAGCCGGGCTCGAGCTCCATGCCGAGAACGAAGTCGGCGAGCGGATCCTCGATGTAGCGCTGGATCGCACGCCGTAGCGGCCGTGCGCCCATGGTCGGGTCGTAGCCCTTCTCGACCAGGAGCTCCTTCGCGCCGTCGGTGAGCTCGATCGCGGTCTCGTGCTCGCCCATCTGGTCGCGGAGCCGCTGCATCAGGAGCTCGACGATCAACGTGATCTCTTCCTTCGTCAGCTTGTGGAAGACGATGACCTCGTCGATGCGGTTGAGGAGCTCGGGCCGGAAGACCTTCTTGAGCTCGCTCATGACGCGGTCTTTCATATCCTCGTACGAGAGACCGGTGTCGTCGCCGATCGAGAAGCCGAGCGACTGGTTCTTGGAGATCGAGGCCGCGCCGATGTTCGAGGTCATGATCACGATCGTGTTCCGGAAGTCGACCTTGCGGCCCTGAGCGTCGGTGAGCTTCCCGTCCTCGAGGATCTGGAGCAAGATGTTGAACACGTCGGGGTGGGCCTTCTCGATCTCGTCGAGCAGCACGACCGAGTACGGCTTGCGCCGCACCGCCTCGGTCAGCTGGCCGCCCTCGTCGTAGCCGATGTAGCCCGGGGGCGAGCCGACGAGCCGGGACAC
>JBKPLR010000080.1:0-12754 GCA_046731695.1 Actinomycetota bacterium | reverse complement strand
ATCCAGATCGGCGCGCGAAACAGCCAGAACTTCCTGCTGCTGGCCGAGGTAGGGCGAGCGGACAAGCCGGTGCTCCTGAAGCGCGGGATGTCGACGTCGGTCGAGGAGCTGCTGATGGCGGCCGAGTACGTCGCGAAGGAGGGGAACGAGCGGATCATCCTCTGCGAGCGCGGGATCAAGACCTTCGAGACGGCGACGCGGTTCACGCTGGATCTCGGCGCGGTCGCGGTTTTGAAGCACGAGACGCATCTGCCGGTGATCGTCGACCCCTCACATGCCGCTGGTCGGCGCGATCTGGTGTTGCCCCTGGCGCGGGCGGCGGCGGCGGTCGGCGCGGACGGGATCATCGTCGAGACGCATCCCTCTCCGGAGAACGCGCTGTCGGATGCGGCGCAGCAGATCCCGACTGCGGAGTTCGGCGAGTTCACGCGCGAGGTGCGCGAGGTCGTCGAGCTGCTGGGCAAGCAAATCGGGTAACGAGCTGCAGCGCCTGGCGATCATCGGGACAGGCCTGATCGGGGCCTCGGTCGCGCTCGCCGCCAAGCGCTCCGGCTCGCCTGTGGTTTCCGGCTTCGACCCGGACACCGCTGCGCTGGAGGCCGCCGCCTCGCGGGGCGCCGTCGACGAGCCCGGTGAGTCCCTGGCCGCGGCGCTGGTCGATGCCGACCTCGCGGTCGTCGCCGCGCCGGTCGCTCAGCTCCCCGCCCAGGTCGGCGCGACCCTCGAAGCCAGCGCGGAGACCTGCACGGTCACGGACGTCGGCTCGACGAAGACTTCCGTCTGCGACGCAGCCCGCGGCTCGACCCGCTTCGTCGGCGGCCATCCGGTCTGCGGCTCCGAGGCTCACGGCGCGGAGCACGCCAGCGCGGAGCTGTTCGAAGGGGCGACCTGGTTCCTGACGCCGCTCGCCGACAGTGACCCCGCCCGCTACCGCACGGTGCACGGGTTCGTCTCGAGTCTCGGCGCCACGCCGGTTGCCGTCGATCCGCAGGCGCACGACCGCCTCGTCGCGGTGACGAGCCACCTCCCGCACGCCCTCGCCAATCTGCTCGTCAACCAGGCCGGGTCCGGCCGCGTCGAGGGCCACGACCCGCTCGCGGCCGCCGGCGGGTCGCTGCGCGACATGACACGCGTCGCCGGCGCGAATCCTCGGATCTGGGTCGACATCTTCCTCGAGAACGCCGGCCCGCTTCGCGAGTCGCTGGGCGAGCACCGGCGGCGCCTGGAGCAACTCGAGAGCGCGCTCGACTCCGGCGACGCCGGGTTCCTCGCGCGCTGGATCGGCGAGGCTGCCGGGAACCGGCGGCGGATGCTTGCCGACGCATACCCGGATGCGGGCGAGCTCCAGCAGCTGCGCGTGCACGTGCCCGACCGGCCCGGCGTCCTCGCCGGGATCACCCAAGCGCTCGGCGCGGCGCGGATCAACATCGAGGACTTCGAGCTTCACCACGTCTCCCCGGACCGCGGCGGCACACTGACCTTGCTCGTCGGCGGCGACGAGCAGGCGAGCCGCGCCGCGGCATTGCTCGAAGCACAGGGCTACGGCGTCGTCGTCTCGCCGGTGCTCTCAGAACGGTGAAGATCGAACCCGCCGCGGCCCTAGTCGGGCACATCGCGGTCCCCGGCGACAAGTCGATCTCGCACCGGGCGCTGATGCTGGGCGGGGTGGGGGAGGGGGAGACGCTCATCCGCCGCTTCGGCCGGTCCGGCGACACCGAGGCGACGATGGCGGCGCTGCGCGCGCTCGGCGTCACCGTCCACGAGGAGGACGTCGACACGGTTCGGGTCGAAGGGGTCGGCTTGCGCGGCCTTCGCGAGCCCGCCGCACCGATCGATTGCGCCAACTCTGGCACGACGCTGCGGCTGCTCGCGGGCTTGCTCGCGGGGCAGTCGGGCACCTACGAGCTGACCGGCGACGACTCGCTCCGGCGCCGGCCGATGGATCGCATTGCCGGCCCGCTCGCCGAGATGGGAGTGCGGGTCGACACCGCCGAGGGCCGCCCGCCGCTCGTGATCGAAGGCGGCGACCTCCACGGAATCCGCTACGAGCTGCCGGTCGCGAGCGCCCAGGTGAAGTCGTGCGTCCTCCATGCAGGCCTCTACGCAAGCGGGCGGACCACGGTCGTCGAGCCGCTCGCCACGCGCGACCACACGGAGATCATGCTCGCGGTTGCCGGCGCGCCGGTGACACGCAGGCCGGGGCGGGTCTCGGTTGGGCCGGCCGAGCATCTGCGGCTGGGCGAAGTCGACGTCCCGGGCGACTTCTCGGCGGCGGCGCCGTTCGTCGTCGCGGCGACGCTGCTTCCCGGCTCGGAGCTGACGATCCACGACGTCGGGCTCAACCCGCGGCGCACCGGCCTACTCGACGTGCTGGACAGGATGGGCGCGCGGATCACCCTCTTCCACCGGAGGCGCAGCCGCGGCGAGCCGGTTGGCGACGTCGAGGTGCACTCCGCGGAGCTGGTCGCCACGACCGTGCAGGCCGAGGAGGTGCCGCGGATGATCGACGAGCTGCCTCTGTTCGCGCTGGCCGCTGCATGCGCTCGCGGCGAGAGCAAGGTCGAAGGCGCACGAGAGTTGCGCGTGAAAGAAACGGACCGTGTCGAGACCGTGACAACTTCGCTACGAGCCCTTGGCATCCGCATCGCGGCGAGCGAAGATGGCTTCGGGGTGAGAGGGGTTCCTTCCCGCCCCAGGGGTGGGGGAATGGGCTCTGACGGTGATCATCGGATTGCGATGCTTGGGGCCGTCGCCGGCCTCGTTTCGCGCGAGGGCGTGGACGTCAAGGACGCCGAGGCCGTCGCTGTAAGCTTCCCCGGGTTTTTCGAGCTGCTCGACTCGGTCACACAGAGATGATCGTCGCCATCGACGGGCCGGCCGGGGCCGGCAAGAGCACGGTCGCCCAGCGGCTCGCCGAGCGGCTCGATTTCCGCTACCTCGATACCGGCGCGATGTACCGCGCGCTCACGTGGCTCGCCCTCCAGCGCGGCCTACCGCTCGCGGACGGCGCGAAGCTCGGAGACCTGGCCGAGGACAACCCGGTGACGCTCGACCAGCAGCGCCGCGTCTGGATCGCCGACACCGACGTCACGGCCTCGATCCGCAAGTCGGACATCGACCGGATGGTTCCCGTCGTCGCGCGCCATTCGCAAGTGCGGCAGGTCATGCGTGCGCGGCAGCGGGAGCTCGCCGACGACGGCAGCGTGGTCATCGAAGGCCGCGACATCGGCACCGTCGTCGCTCCCGACGCGGACGTGAAGGTCTACCTCAATGCCGAGCGTGAGACCCGCGCCTACCGACGCAAGGCCGAGCGACCCGAGATCGGCGCAGATGCGCTTGCCACCGACCTGCGCCTCCGCGACGAGAGCGACGCGGCCCGCATGCAGCCCGCCGCGGACGCGATCCTGATCGACACGACGAACCTCGACGTCGAGGACGTGGTCGTCCAGATCGAGGAGCTCGTCCGGGCCCGCCAGCCGGCCTGATGAAGCCGCACGTCAGCGTGATCACCCTCGGCGTTCGGGACTTCGCGCGCGCGAGAGACTTCTATGTCGAGCGCCTGGGCTGGCCTGTCCAGCAGGAGGACGACAACTGGGTCTGCATCATCCTCGGCGGCGGAGCGACGGCGTTCACGCTCTACCCGTGGGACGAGCTGGCCGACGATGCGCGCGTGCCTGCCGGCGGCGACGGCTTCCGCGGGGTGACGCTCGCCTACAACGTCCGCTCGAAGGAGCGGGTCGACGAGACCCTCGCCGAGGCCGAGAGCGCCGGCGCGACGGTCGTCAAGCCGGCCCAGCCCACGGCCTGGGGCGGCTACGGCGGCTACTTCGCAGACCCGGAGGGCTACCTCTGGGAAGTCGCGACCGGCGCCACGCAGCTCCCGTTCGCCGAGTAGCCGATGGAGGCCGAGACCCCCTTGCTCGGGACGGTTGCGATCGTCGGTTTTCCGAACGTCGGCAAATCGACGCTCGTCAACCGCCTGACCGCCACGCGCACCGCCGTCGTCCACGAGTCTCCGGGGGTCACGCGCGACCGCAAGGAGCTCGTCTGCGAGTGGAACGGCCGCCGCTTCCTGCTCATCGACACCGGCGGGCTCGACGTCGCCGACCCGAGCCCGATCACGCGCTCGATCAGCGACCAGGCGCGGGCCGCGATCGCCGAGGCCGACCTCGTCCTGCTCGTCACCGACGCGCAAGCCGGCGTGATGCCCGGCGACGAGGAGCTCGCCGCGATCCTCCGGCGCGCGCACAAGCCCGTCCTCGTGCTGGCGAACAAGATCGACGACCCCGCCCAGGACGCACTTGCGCTCGAGTTTCACCGCCTCGGGCTCGGCGACCCCGTCCCGATCTCGGCACTCCACGGCCACGGCACCGGGGACCTCCTCGACGCCGTCGTCACGATGCTTCCGGGCGCGGGCCCCCGGGAGATCGGTGAAGCCGCGATCCGTGTCGCGATCCTTGGCCGCCCGAACGTCGGCAAGTCGAGCCTCCTCAACGCGCTGCTCGGCGAGGAGCGCGTGATCGTCTCGGAGCAGCCGGGCACGACCCGAGATGCGATCGACACCGTCCTCCAGAAGGACGACCGCACCTTCGTCCTCGTCGACACCGCCGGCCTGAGGCGCAAGCGCCGCCAGCGCCAGGGGATCGAGTACTACTCCGAGCTCCGAGCCCTCGCGGCCGCGGAGCGCGCGGACGTCGCGCTCGTCCTCGTGGATGCGAGCGAGGGCCTCGTCGATCAGGATCTCGCCGTGGCCGACGTCGCCCGCAAAGCGCAGTGCTCGACGATCGTCGTGCTGTCGAAGTGGGACATCTCCGAGACCGAGCTGGAGAACGTGCTCCCCCGCCTCGAGGCGCGCCTCCGCCAACGGCCCCCGATCGTCACGGTCTCGGCCAAGACGGGCCGCGGCATCGCCCGCCTGCTCGACCGCATCGAGGAGCTTTTCGAGAAGCACTCGAGCCGGATCTCGACGGGCGAGCTGAACCGCTTCCTCCGGGAGCTCCGCGAGGCGCGCGAGCCGCCTTCGCGCAACAGCCGGCGCCTGAACCTGCTCTACGGCACGCAGACGACCGCGCGCCCACCGCGCTTCCGCTTCTTCGTCAACGACCCCGGCCTGCTCACGCGCGACTACGGCTACTGGGTGGAGAACCAGCTCCGAGACCGCTTCGGCTTGAAAGGCGTTCCGGTCGCGATCGATTTCGTGAGGCGGAGTTGAGGGCCGCCGTCGTCGGCGCAGGCGCGTGGGGCACGGCGTTTGCCGGGATCCTCGCCGCCCGCGGTCACGACGTGGTCCTCGCTTGTCGTGACCCGGAGCAGGCGCGCGCGATCGAGGAGACCGGCCGCAACCCGCGCTATTTGCCGACCGCCGACCTCGACGCGGTCTCCGCGACGACCCTCGACGACCCGACACTCGCGGGCGCCGACCTCCATGTCCTCGCAGTCCCGAGCCACGCTTTCGGCGAAGTCGTGCGCAGCCTGCCGGGAGCGGCGCCGGTGCTCAGCCTCACGAAAGGTCTCGATCCCGCGACGGGCAACCGGCTCTCGCAGCTCGTCGAGCGGCGGGCGGTCGCCGTCCTCTCGGGGCCGAACTTCGCCGAGGAGATCGCCGACGGACTGCCGGCGGCCGCGGTGATCGCAAGCGAGGACGAACGGCTCACGCACGAGCTGCAGCACGCGATCAACTCGCTCGCGTTTCGCGTCTACGCGAACGACGACCTGACCGGAGTCGAGCTGTGCGCGGCCGCCAAGAATGTGATGGCCCTTGCGGCGGGCGGCGTCGACGGGCTCGGGCTCGGCGACAACGCGAAGGCGGCGCTGATCTCCCGCGGGCTCGCCGAGATGGCGCGGCTCGGCGAGGCGTGCGGTGCGCGGCCGGAGACCTTCGCCGGGCTCGCCGGCATGGGCGACCTGATCGTCACCTGCTGGCACGTGCACGGGCGCAATCGGAGAGCGGGTGAGCTGATCGCCCGCGGAGCGACTCCGGACGAGGCTGCTGCGGAGATCGGGACCGTCGAAGGGCTGACGACCGCCCCGGTGCTGCGCGACCTTTCTGGCCGCCTCGGAATCGAGCTGCCGATCACCGACGGCGTCTGTAGGGTGCTTGACGGGACCGATCTGAATGAGTTAGCTGCGAGTTTGATGGGCCGCGAGCCCACCAGAGAGTGACCATGCAAAACCACCGCCGCTTCGTTGTCGGCCTTCTGGCCGCGCTTGCTGTGCTCGTCGCGGGCTGCGGCGGTGGCGGCGGCGGCGAAAAGGGCGGCGTCTCCGCGTCGAAGGGCGCGACCCTCGTTCGCGGGGACGCCCTCGTGTACATCGCGGTCGACAGCGACCTCGGCTCGAGCCAGTGGAAGCTGGTCGACGGGCTCTCGCACGAGTTTCCCGGGCGGGACAAGGCGATCGCGTCGATCAAGGACAGCCTCGCCGGGCAGAACGTCGACTACGAAAGCGACATCAAGCCGGCCCTCGGCTCCGAGGTCGACATTGCGATCGTCAACGGGGGGACGCTGAAGGACACGGCTGTCGCCGGCCTGACGCAGCCTGACGATCCCGCCAAGTTCAAGGCGCTCATCGCGAAGCTGAACGCGAGCGACAAGTCCGGGTCGCCCGCCGTGTACCGGGAGCTCGACGACGGCTGGTACGCGGTCTCGGACAGCCAGCAGAACATCGACCAGGTCCTCAAGGGCGGCAACAGTGCGCTCTCGGACAACTCGACGTACCACGACGCGCTCTCGAAGCTGCCCGATGACGCGCTGGCGAAGGCGTACGTCAACGGCCCGCAGCTGGCGACGCTCGTCAGGAGAGCCAGCCAGCAAAGCAGCACGCCGTTCGACGTCTCGACGCTCGGCCTCGACAAGCTCGACTACATCTCGGCGTCGCTGAGCGCCGAGCCCGACGGCGTCCGCCTCCACGGCGCCTTGAGCGGCTCCGGGTCGGAGACGCTCGGGAGCGGGGACTACACCTCGAAGCTCATGTCCGGCGTGCCCGGCGACGCGCTGGCCTTCTTCACCTTCAAGGGCGGCGGCCTCACGGACTCGATGAAGAAGCTCATGGAGAACCCGCAGATCGGCCCGGGGCTCAAGCAGTTCGAGCAGACCCTCGGCGTCTCGATCAACGAGATCCTCGCCCTCTTCGAGAACGAGGTCGGGTTCTACGTCCGTCCGGGCACGCCGATCCCGGAGTTCACGCTCGTGCTCGAGTCGTCCGACGAGCAGAAATCGGTCGGCACGATCGACAAGCTCTTCACGAGGTTCAGCGGGATCGGGCTCACGCAGCAGTGCGGCGCCAGCGAGCAGGGCGGCGTGAGCCTGAAGTGCGTGCAGATCGAGGGGTTCCAGATTCGGTACGGCGCCTCCGATGGGAAGGTCTTCGTCACCACCGGCCCGTCCGGGGTCTCCGAGTACGAGGCGTCGGGAACCAAGCTCTCCGACGACGCCGACTTCAAGAGCGCAAAGGACGCGGCCGGCCTGCCCGACTCGAACAACGGCTTCGTCTACATCAATCTGAAGGACACGATCCCGATGATCGAGAGCCTCATCGGGTTCGGCGGGATAAACGCGCCGCCGGAGGTAACGCAAAACCTCGCGCCGCTGCGCTCCTTCCTCGCCTGGGGCGCCGGCTCTGGGGACACGCGCACCTTCGACCTCTTCCTCGAGATCAAGTAGCCTCACCCGCTTGGTGCCCCATCCGGCAATACATGCCGGCCTCTCGCCCGCGATCACGCGGCGCCAGAGCCCACCCTTGCCCTTCGCAAGGCAATCCAGCCTTGCCGCGGTCAAGTGCGGACTCTGGCTTGGTGCTTGCGACCGAGAGACTCGGCGGCATTACCGGAAGGGGCACTAATGGCGGTTCGCGAGTACCTCTTCACGTCCGAGTCGGTCACCGAAGGGCATCCCGACAAGGTCGCCGACCAGATCTCCGACTCCGTGCTCGACGCCGTGCTCGCGGAGGACCAGGGTGGCCGCGTTGCATGCGAGGCGCTGATCACGACCGGGCTCGTCGTGGTCGCGGGCGAGATCACGACCGAGATCTACGTCGACATCCCGTCGCTCGTCCGGAAGAAGATCGCCGAGATCGGCTACACGCATTCGGAGTGGGGCTTCGACGCGCACACCTGCGGCGTCGTGGTGGCGATCGACGAGCAGTCACCGGACATCGCGCAGGGCGTCGACGCGTCGTACGAGGTCCAGCACGATCCCTCCGACGACGACCCGCTCGACAAGGTCGGGGCCGGTGACCAGGGGATGATGTTCGGCTACGCGTCGAACGAGACGCCCGAGCTGATGCCGCTGCCGATCATGCTCGCGCACAAGATCTGCAAGCGGCTGGCGGAGGTACGGAAGGTCGGGGAGCTGCCGTACCTGCGGCCCGACGGCAAGGCGCAGGTGACGGTGCGGTACGAAGTCGACGAGTCCGGACGGCAGACCCCCGTCGAGATCGACCGCATCCTCGTCTCGACACAGCATGCCGAGGGATGCGACGCGGAGACGCTGATCAAGCCCGACCTGATCGAGCGCGTCCTGCACCCGATCCTCCCGCCGGACCTGTACGACGAGAAGCGGTTCCAGGAGCGCGACTTCGTCTACGTCAACCCGACCGGCAAGTTCGTGATCGGGGGGCCGATGGGCGACACGGGCCTAACGGGGCGCAAGATCATCATCGACACCTACGGCGGCGCCGCCCGTCACGGCGGCGGTGCGTTCTCGGGGAAGGATCCGACGAAGGTCGACCGCTCCGCGGCGTACGCGGCCCGGTACGTGGCCAAGAACATCGTCGCGGCGGGGCTTGCGGACCGGTGCGAGGTGAACGTGGCCTATGCGATCGGCGTCGCGCGGCCGGTGTCCGTCGCGGTGCGGACGTTCGGGACCGAGCACGTACCGGTGCCTCGGATCGAGGAGCTCGTCGGAGAGCACTTCGACCTCCGGCCTGCCGCGATCCTGCGCGACCTGGATCTGCTCCGGCCGATCTACGCGAAGACCGCCGCGTACGGCCACTTCGGCCGCGACGACCACGACTTCACCTGGGAGCGCACCGACAAAGCCGAAGCGCTCCGGGCAGCAGCCGGCGTCGAGGCGACGGCGACCGCCTAGGCGGTCGGTCGAACGAAAAGCCCGGCGGCGGCTTTCTCGGCAATGGTGCGTTCGTCGCCGTTCAGGCGGACCGTGAGCTGTTCGGCGGCGGGCTGCGTTTCGCGGACTTCGAGCTCAGTGCCGGGCACGAAGCCCTGGTCGTAGAACCAGTGAAGGAGCTCGCCGTCATGCTCGGCTAGCCGCACGATCTCCGCCCGCGTCCCCGGAGCGAGGTCGGCGAGCGGCGCGAGCTCGCGGTTCTCGGCCTGCTCGGCGTCGGTGTCGACCGGCCACCCGTGGGGGCAGCGCTCGGGATGGCCCAGGCGTTCGTCGATCCGCTCGATCATGTCGTCGCTGAAGCTCTCGCCGATCTCGTCCGCGTAGACGTGCGCCTCGGCCGCCGTGTAGCCCATGAAGTCGGTCAGAAGCCGCTCGACCAGTCGGTGCTTCCGCACGACGCGTTCCGCGCGCTCGCGTCCGGCCGCGGTCAGGATCGCCTCCTTGTGCTCGCCGCGCTCGACGAGGCCTTCCTTCTCGAGCCGCTTCAGCATCTCGCCCGCCGATGCGCGAGAGACGCTCAGCATCTCGGCCACGCGAGCAGCAAGCGTGGGGGAGCCCGAGGCCTGCGGCCGGTACTCGCCGATCGGGAAGGCAAGGAAGTAGATCGTCTCGAGGTACTCGTCGACCGAGTGTCCCTGGGCCATGCCGCGAGTCTAGAGGCGGCGCGTGTAAGGTGAGCCTTACAACGTGTCTTCGGCCCAGATCCTCCTCCTAGGCGCCCTCGCGGGCGCAACGATTTTCATCGGCCTCCCGATGGGCCGCCTGCACGACGTGGGCCAGACGTTCAAGGCGTTCCTGAGCGCGACGGCGACCGGGATCCTCCTCTTCCTCCTCTGGGATGTGCTGAGCGAGGCGATCGAGCCGGTCGAGGACGCGCTCAACGCCTCGGACTGGGGCCGCTTCTCGTGGCTCTCCGCGCTCGCCTTCGGCGGCTTCGCGCTCGGCCTGCTCAGCCTCGTCTACTACGACTCGTGGATGAAGGCGCGCCGCCGCCGGAGCTTCCTCGGACCGGGCGCGGCATCGGCGACGGAGCTCCGGCGCTCGCACTTCACCGGCCTCACGCCTGCGCGCTGGCTCGCGCTCTTCATCGCGACGGGAATCGGCCTGCACAACTTCTCCGAAGGCCTCGCCATCGGACAGTCGGCGGCGCAGGACCAGCTCAGCCTTGCGTACGTGCTCGTGATCGGGTTCGGCCTGCACAACGCGACCGAGGGGTTCGGCATCGTGGCGCCGCTCGCGGGCGACGCCGACCCGCCGAGTTGGCGCTTCCTCGGACTCCTGGGCGTGATCGGCGGGCTGCCGACCTTCGTCGGGACCATCTTCGGGCAGGCGTGGACCTCGACTGCCGTCTCGGTGCTCTTCCTCGCCCTGGCCGCCGGCTCGATCCTCTACGTGGTGATGGAGCTCCTGAACGTCTGCCGGCTCTTCTCGTCGAAGACCGTGACGGCGTGGGGGATCCTCCTGGGGCTGACGCTCGGGTTCGCCACCGACTTCATCCTCGTCGCCGCCGGCGTCTAGCCTCAACCACATGCGCTATGGGTTGGTCGTACCGCTCGTGCCGGCGCGCGCTTTGAGCTCGCGCGAGTTCACGTACGAGCTACCCGACGGCGCCGGGAAGGGAGCGATCGTATCCGTTCCGTTCGGCCGCTCGCGGGCGCGCGGCGTGGTCGTGGACGAGGTCGCCGCGCCCCCTGTCGGCGTCAAGGCGCTGCCGGTCGCGGGGGTCGTCGACGAGGTGCCGCCGGCGCTCGTCGACCTCGCGGTCTGGCTTGCGGAGTACTACGGCTCGACTCCGGCGCGGGCGCTCGAGCTCGTCGCGCCGATCCGGCGCAAGCGGCGCAAGGAGCAGGCATCGCCGGTGGAGCGGCAGTCGCTCGAAGGCGAGGCGGCGCCGCGGAAGCTGAGCGACGACCAGCAGGCCGCGCTCGAGAAGATCGTCGGCGCACTCGACGCCGGCGGCGGCCACTTCTTGCTTTACGGCCCCACCGGGAGCGGCAAGACCGAGGTCTACCTCCAAGCCACCGCGGCAGCGCTGGAAGGCGGGCAGGGGACGATCGTGCTCGTTCCCGAGATCGCGCTCGCGCCGCAGACCGTCGGCCGGTTCCGCGCTCGCTTCGGTGACTCGGTCGCGCTGCTTCACTCGGGCTTGACGGAGGCGGAACGACGTGATGAGCGCGAACGGATCGCCAACGGCGAGGCGCGCATCGTCGTCGGAGCCCGCTCGGCAATCTTCGCGCCGATGCGCGGCCTGGGGCTCGTCTGCGTCGACGAGGAGCACGACCAGTCGTACAAGCAGGAGTCCGATCCTCGCTACGACGCGCGGACGGTCGCGGCGAAGCGCGCCGCGCTCGAGGAGGCGGTCGCGGTCTACGGGAGCGCGACGCCTCGTCCCGAGAGCTGGGAGCGGCTCGAGCGCCTCGAGCTGCGCGAGCGGATCGGCGCAGGGCTCCCGCCGGTTCGAATCGTCGACCTCCGACGCGAGGCCGGCTATCCGCTCTCCGCGCCGCTCCTGGCCGAGCTCGGTCGAATTGCGGAGAGCGGCGGAAAGGCGATCCTGCTCCTCAACCGCCGGGGCGTCGCGCCCGCCTTGCACTGCCGCGCGTGTGGCGCAACGTTCCGCTGCCCGGACTGCGACGTGGCGCTCGTGCTGCACCGCGACGAGCAGCTCCGCTGCCACCATTGCGGCCACGCCGAGCCGGCGCCGGCCGAGTGTCCCGTCTGCCGCTCCGTCGAGCTGGCACGGATCGGAGCCGGCACGCAGAGGCTCGAGCGGGAGCTCGCGTCGCGGATCCCCGAGCTCGAGCTGATCCGCCTGGACGCCGACACCGTCGACAAGCCGGAAGAGCTCGCTGCCGCTCTGCGGCGTTTCCGAGAGGCCGACCGCGCGGTGCTGCTCGGCACGCAGATGGTGGCGAAGGGACACCACTTCTCCGGCGTCGCGCTCGCTGCGGTAGTCGACGCGGACACCGGCCTCGGGCTCCCCGATCTGCGCGCGGAGGAACGGACCTTTCAGCTCGTCACGCAGCTCGCCGGCCGGAGCGGACGGGACGCGCCCGGGCGGGTGCTCGTGCAGACCTTTCAACCCGACGCGCGGCCGCTGGCGCTCGCGGTCCGGCACGACGTTCCGCGATTCCTCGCGGACGAGCTCGAGCGCCGGCGCGAGCTCGGCTACCCGCCGTTCAGGCATCTCGTGCGGGTGCTCGTGACGGCGCGTACGGAGCCTGAGGCCCTGCGGCTGCTCGACGAGCTTCGGGCGGGCCTCGACGGCGCCGGCGACCTGCTCGGCCCGGCGCCGCTCTTCCGGCTCCGAGGTCGGCACCGCGCCCAGCTCGTCGCGAAGACCGACGAGCCGCGCCGTCTCGCCGCACGGGCGGCGAAGCTCCTCGCGGCCGCGGCCCCCGCGATGAGGCGGGCCGGCCTGACCGCGGTCGTCGACGTGGACCCCCAGAGTCTCTGACCTAGAATCCACTCGATGTCCGACGAGGCCGGTCAGGTCCGGAACGAGAAGCTCGACGCCGAGGCGGAGGCCAGGCGCCGGCTTGCGATCGCGCAGATCCGCCAGTACCCGGACCCGGTCCTGCGGATGAAGGCCAACGACGTCGAGGGCTTCGACGAGGATCTTTCTCGCC
>JBKPLR010000079.1:0-11361 GCA_046731695.1 Actinomycetota bacterium | reverse complement strand
GAACTGGCTCTGCGCCGACCTCTCGCACGAAGCTTTCAAGATCGAGCGCGGCCGCCGCGGCCGACACGCGCGCCGCGCCTGCTGGGGGGCGATGGGCGACGCCGACCCCGGCCCCGACCTGTGGCGTGAGCTCGCGTCGCTTCGCGGCGAGCGCGGGGCCCGGAAACCCGGCCCCTGGCTCGAGCAGAGCCTCCACCGCCACGCGGATCGCACGCGCCGTGAGTACGCGCGCCGGGCCACGCGCATGCTGGGAGCGGTCTTCCTCCGCCGCGCCCAACCGCTTCCGCGACCGCGCGCGGGCGACCTTCCTGGAGAATCGCGCCAGTGAAGCCGCTGCCCCCCGGTGGGACGATCGGCGTTGCCGCACCGGCGAGCCCGTACGACGCCCGCTCCGAGGTGCTGCGCGGCGTCGAGTGGTGGGATTCGCAGGGCTACAAGGTCAAGCTCTCCGAGCACGTCTACGCCCGCGACGACTACGTGGCCGGCGACCCGAAAGCGCGGGCCGAGGACCTCGTCGCCATGTTCTCCGACCCCGAGGTCGACGTCGTCCAGGCGCTCCAGGGCGGCTACGGCTCCGCGCAGGCCATCCCACATCTCGACTTCGACGCCATCGGCGCCAACCCGAAGCCGTTCGTCGGCTTCTCCGACATCACCGCGCTCCACGTCGCGATCCGCAACCGCACCGGCATGCCGACGATCTACGGCAACGGCCTCGTCGGTCTCGGCGATCCGAATTGCACCGCGTTTACCCGCGAGCGGATGCTCGCCGTCCTCGGCGGGGATGAGCGAGGCGAGGTCCCGCCGAACCCGGAGGACCCATACGTCCGCGCCATCCGCGGCGGCAAGGTCACTGCGCCCCTCGTTGGCGGCTGCCTCTGGCTCCTGATCCAGACGATGGGCACGCCGTGGGAGTTCGTACTCGACGGCGCGATCTTCTTCTTCGAGGACGTGAAGGCTCCGCCGTACTACGTCGACGGCTTCCTCACCCAGCTGCGCCAGGCGGGGAAGCTCGACAACGTGGCCGGCGTCGTCGTCGGCGAGATGAAGGACTGCGACTGGGGCGACATCCGGCCGGCCTCCGATTGGGCGCGCTCGCGCTCACTCGAGGACGTGCTCGAAGAGCATCTGGAGCCCCTTGGAGTGCCGGTCCTGTACCGCCTGCCGCTCGGCCACGGAAAGCATCTCGCTGCACTTCCGCTCGGCCTGCGGTATACGCTCGACGCCGACCGGCGAACGCTCACGCTCGAAGAGCCCCTCTTCGAGGCGTGAAGCGCGCAGCACGCATTCGCGCCTAGGTGAAGAGCTTCGCCACCAAGAACGCAATGACGATGATGAGCCCGACGATCATCGCGAGCGCGGTGTAAAGCGCGGCCACGAGCTGCCATAGAGACCGCTCCGCTCCGGGCCGGGGCGGAGGCGCAAGCCGCCACGGGCGCAGGACGAGCAGCGCGTGGCGGAACATCCCCGGCGGCTGCGGCAGCTCGAGTACCTCGCCGGTCGTCTGCCAGGACGCGGTCAGCGCCGTCGAGCCGTTGCCCGTGCTCTCGACTCGCGGAACGTCGAGCTCGAGCAGGCGGGCGGCGGGATGGATCAGTACGAGCTCGCTCTCGTGGAGAGCCGCGTCGACGTCCTCGACGAGCAGCAGCCCGTCCCTCCCGTCGATCGTGCGCACCGCCATTGCGGCCGCGTCGCCCTCCGGGCCGAGCCAGGTTTCCTCCACCCAGCCCAGCATCCCGAGCGGCGACTCGACGCGAAAGCCCTCGCAGCCAGACAAGTTCTCGTGCGGGACAGTCTCCATGCCTTTGCCTATTCCCGCTTTTCGGCCGTGGAACCCTAGGGCGCCAGCAGCTCCATCTTCCAGCCCTCGCGCGCGCGCGTGAACTTATAACGCTCATGCAGGCGGTCGTCGCGGTGCTGCCAGAGCTCGATCGTCTCGGGCTCGAGGACGTAGCCGCCCCAGCGCTCCGGCCGCGGGACCTCATCGCCCGGGAGGAGCCGCTCGAACTCGGCCTCGAGCTCGTCGCGGCATTCGATCACCTCGCTCTGGCGCGAGGCGGCCGCGGCGGCACGCGAACGCGGCGGGCGGGTCTCCCAGTAGCCATCGGACTCTTCCGGCGGAAGCTTCCGGACCGTGCCCTCGACGCGCACCTGGCGGCCTAGCGGCTGCCAGTAGAAGAGCAGAGCGGCCCGCGCGTTCTTCTCGAGCTCCCGGCCCTTCCGGCTCTCGTACCCGGTGAAGAACGAGAAGCCGCGGTCGTCGACGCCCTTGAGCAGGACCATCCGCGCCGACGGCCGGCCCGACGCGTCCGCGGTCGCGATTGCCATCGTCTCCGGGACGGCGACGCCGGCTTCCCGCGCCTCCTCGAACCAGCGGTTGAACTCGTCGATCGGGTTCAGCGCCAACCGTTCTCGAGCAGCTCGCGGACCCCGCGGACGACGACCTCCCAGACGCGGAGCATCTCCTCGTCTGGCCGCTGGTACGGACCGCCGAAGGACCCGTCCCCGAGCAGCTCCTGGATGCCCTCCGGGCTCGCGGTCCGGTATGCCTCCGCGTCCATGATCGCCTTGCGCTCCTCGGGCAGCTCGACGCCTTCCAGTCGCGTCCAGGGGAAATTCTCCAGCCATGCCGCGTGCCAGGTGCCGTAGCTCGTCTCCGGGTCGATCTCCTTCGTGAGCGCGTCGAACTCGTGGTTCTCCCACCAGCTGTAGAAGATCGCCTGCGCCTCCGGGTGTGCCGCCGCCCACTCGCGGACGAGCGAGCCGGCCGGCACGTTGCCGCCGTGCCCGTTCACCAGCAGGAAGCGCCGGAAGCCCTGGCCGTAGAGCGAGTCGAGCAGGTCCCGCAGAACGGACACGAAGGTCTCGACCCGTAGCGAGGGACTCCCGGGAAACGCGGCGAAGGCCGGCGTCAGGCCGTACGGAAGCACCGGCAGCACCGGCACGCCGAGCGGCTCGGCGGCGTCGGCCGCGGCGCGCTCCGCGAGGATGTTGTCGGTCTCGAGCGAGAGATACGCGTGCTGCTCGGTCGAGCCGATCGGCAGAACCACGCGGTCATCGCGCGCCAGGTACTCCTCGACCTGCATCCAGTTCAGGTCGCGGATCCTCACGATCGCTCCAGCGATGCATGTCGGCGGCTGAGGGTCTCGAACCAGCGCAGCACGAGGTATCCGGCGACGCCGTAGATCACACCGATCAGCAGCTCGGCGCCGAGCAGCCCCTTGACATCGCCGAGTGACGCGCCGTCCGCAAGCTTCCGGGCGGCTTCGATCGCGTGCGTGAACGGCATCCCCTGCGCCGCGGTGCTCATCCAGTCCGGAAGGTCGTCGAGCGGCACGTTCGCGCCGGTGAAGATCAGCAGGAAGCCGAAGATCACGTTCGAGAGCACGGCGTTCTCGCGGATCCGCAGGCTGAGCGCGGCGTTGATCAGCCCGAGGCCCGTGCAGGAGAAGGCTGCGATCAGGATCGTCAGGCCGAGCGGCGCGAACGACGAGGCCGGCAGGTGCACGCCGAGGATCAGGCTTCCGACCACCAGCGAGAAGGCGGCGACGAAGGCGCCGTTCAGCACAACCGGCAGTGAGCGGCCGAAGAAGAGCGGGATCCGTGCCGCCGGACTGACGAGGATCGCGCTCAGCGTGTCCTGAAAGCGCTCCCCTCCGATGCTCTGGGCCATCGCGAAGAGGCACGGGATCGACGCGTACTGGAGCGCGTTGCCGATCACGTAGAACTCGTCGGACTGGAGGTGCGCCGAGCGTCCGATGTAGGCGAAGAGCAGGATCTGGAAGATCGGGGCGATCAGCATCACCGGGATGTAGATCCACGGCGTCAGCCAGTAGAACAACGCGCGGAAGCTGGTCAGGCCGCCGACGAAGAAGATCCGGATCGAGACGGTCACGTCAGCGAGAGCGAGCCGCTGACGCGGGCCGCGCGCAGCACGCGGTCGGTGACGAGTACGCCGACGCTCACGTATGCGAGACCCAGTCCGATGCAGGCGAGGAGATCCGGCAACGGTGTTCCGCCGAGGGCCGACTCGCGGATCGCGTTCATGCCCCAGGTCGGCGCGAGCACCCAGGAGATCGGGTGCACCCAGGTCGGGAGAAGCGTGAGCGGTACGAGGAAGCCGCAGATCAGCCAGACCGGGTACTCGAAGAAGTTCCCGAGCACCCAGGCAGCCCGGAAGCGCACGAACGAGACCGCGAAGAGGAAGCCGAGGCCCGCGAAGGACACGACGGTGCCGACGATCGAAAGCGCGAACAGAAGCGGGTGCTCGATCGTCAGGTCGATGCCGAAGGCGAAGCGGCCCCAGAGCAGCGTTGCGACGAGGTTGTAGATCCCCACGGTTGCGAGACTGAGCGTCGACGGCAGGAGGACGAGCGAGAAATGTCGCGGCGCCGAGACGAGGAGCTCGAGCGTGCCCCACCAGCGCTCGCGCTGCATCGCCGATCCGGCCGAGGTGCTGACGGACGACCACATCCCCATCACCGCCGCTCCGAGCGACGCGTAGATCAGCGTCCTCGGGCTGTCCCCCGCGCGGAAGACGAAGAACGCCGTCGTGGCGAAGAAGAGCGGGTAGATCACGTTGCCGAACCCGTCGAACGGCGAGCGCATGATCATCTTGAACTGCAGCCACCAGCTGACGAGGACGAGCCGGAGAGAGCTCACTCCGACACCAGCGCCACGTACGCGTCCTCGAGTGTCGGCTCACGTCTCGAGATCCGGCCCACGTCCGACCCGTTCAGGTGGCCGAGGATCGCCTGCGTGAGCTCGACGTCGGGCTCCGTCTGGACGACGAGCACCTGCGCCTGCTCGCGCTCCTCCACCGCGACCGCGACGACACCGCCGAGCCCGCGTACCCGCTCGACCGCCTCGCCGGCAATGCCGAAGACCTCGACCTCTACAACCGTTCCGTGCCCAACGCCGCGCTTGAGGTCGAGCGGCGTCCCCTCCGCCACGATGTTGCCCTTCGAGATCACGGCGATCCGATCGCAGAGCGCGTCCGCCTCGAACATGTAGTGCGTCGTCAGCAGCACGGTCTTCCCGGCCTCGGTCAGCGAGGCGATCGTGGAGCGAACCTCGCGTGCGCCGACCGGGTCCAGCCCGATCGTCGGCTCGTCGAGGAAGAGCACTTCCGGATCGTGCAGGAGGCCACGCGCCACGTGCAGGCGCTGCTTCATGCCGCGCGAGTAGCCCTCCGCCCGCTCGTGCTCACGGCCCCTCAGCCCGACGAGCTCGAGCAGGTTGTCGATCCGCTTCTTCTGTTCACGCGCGGGAACACCGTAGAGCTCGGCGAAGTAGCGGAGGTTGTCGTACCCCGAGAGGCGCTCGTAGACGCCGCGCTCGCCGCCGAAGACGTAGCCGATCCGCTTCCGGACCTCGCGCGCCTGGCGCACGACGTCGAGCCCTAGGACTCGCGCGCTGCCGGCTGTCGGGATCAGCAGCGTGATCAGCATCTTGATCGTCGTCGTCTTGCCTGCGCCGTTCGGACCGAGTAGTCCAAAGAGCTCGCCGGGCTCGACGGCGAAGCTGATCCCGCGTACGGCCTCAATTTCCTTCGCCTTCCGGCGGAGGGTCCCGGTGTGCGTTCGGTAGGTCCGGCGCAAATCAGCCGCCTCAATCGCAGCCATGCCCGGAGCCTAGCGAGGAAAGTTCGTTGCTACACTCAGCCCCGCGGGGCGGCGTAGCTCAGTTGGTTAGAGCAGCGGAATCATAATCCGCGTGTCGGTGGTTCGAGTCCACCCGCCGCTACTCCTCGCGTACTCGGAGCAAGAAGAGAAAACATGGCAACCGGAGTTAGAGTTGGGATCACGCTCGCCTGCACCGAGTGCAAGCGGCGCAACTACCAAACCCAGAAGTCGAAGCGGAACACGCCGGACCGCGTCGAGTTCAGCAAATACTGCCGCTGGTGCGGCCGCCACACGCCGCACAGGGAGACCCGCTAGATGGCGAGGCAGACCCGCTCCGAGCGCCGTGCGCGCCGCGCGGCCCAGGCCGAGAGCAAGGCGGCTCTCGAGCGCAACCGCTCCCGGCCGGCTGCCGTGCGACCTGCCGTCCAGCCCGCCCCCGGCGCGCCGGCTCATCGGCAGCGTCGTTTCCCGGGCGCGCAGTTCGTCAGCGAGTCGTGGGGCGAGCTGAAGAAGGTCGAGTGGCCGGGCCAGCCGCAGCTGATCCAGGGCACGGTCGTCGTCCTGATCGCCTGCCTGATCGTCGGCGTCTACCTGTTCATCGCCGACCAGGCGTTCAAGCGAGTCGTCCAGCACATCCTCTTGGGGCAGTAGCGATGTTTCGCTGGTACGCGATCAACACCTACTCCGGGCACGAGAACAAGGTGAAGGCCAATCTCGAGCACCGGATCGACTCCATGGGGCAGCAGCCGCGCTTCAGGCGTGTCGTCGTCCCGACCGAGCAGGTGGTCGAGACGCGCGACGGGCAGAAGGTGCAGACCGAGAAGCGGATTCTCCCCGGCTACGTGCTCGTGAACATGGACCTGAACGACGACGCCTGGACGGTCGTCAAGAACACGCCGGGCGTGACCGGCTTCGTCGGCGCCGGCTCGAAGCCCGTCCCGCTCTCGCAGGGCGAGGTCGACCGCATTCTGCGCACCGGCACCGCCGTCGGCGAGCGCCCGCGCGCGCAGGTCGAGTACTCACTCGGCGAGTCGGTCAAGGTCACCTCGGGCCCGCTTTCGGATTTCGACGGCGAGATCGTGGACGTCAATCCCGACCAGCAGAAGCTCAAGGTTCTCGTGGATATCTTCGAGCGCCAGGTGCCGGTTGAGCTCGGCTTCGACCAGGTGAAGAAGATCGACTGATGGCGAAGAAGGTTCTCACCCTGATCAAGCTGCAGATCCCGGGCGGGCAGGCGAACCCCGCGCCGCCCGTCGGCCCGGCGCTCGGCCAGCACGGAGTCAACATCATGGAGTTCTGCAAGGCGTTCAACGCGCAGACCGCGCAGGAGAACGGCCGCATCATCCCGGTCGAGATCACGGTCTACGAGGACCGCTCCTTCGACTTCATCACGAAGACGCCGCCGGCAGCCGTCCTGATCAAGGAGGCGCTGCGGCTCGAGAAGGGCTCCGGCGAGCCGAACCGCGAGAAGGTCGGGCGCCTCACGCGCGACCAGGTGCGCCAGATCGCCGAGGCGAAGATGCCAGACCTGAACGCGCGCGACGTCGAGCAGGCGATGAAGGTCGTCGCCGGCACCGCGCGCTCCATGGGGGTGGACACGGACCTGTGAAACACGGAAAGAACTACAGGAACGCGCGCTCGCAGATCGACCGCGAGCAGCTGTACTCGCCGGTCGAGGCAGTCCGGATGCTGAAGAGCTTCCCGGCGACCAAGTTCGACGAGACCGTCGAGGTGCACTTCAACCTCGGGCTCAACGTCCGCCACGCCGAGCAGCAGCTGCGCGGGACGCTGATGCTGCCGCACGGCACCGGACGGGAGTCGAAGGTCGCCGTCTTCGCTGACGGCGAGAAGGCGCGCGAGGCTCAGCAGGCCGGCGCGGACGTGGTCGGCACGGCCGACCTCGCGACGCAGATCGAGGAGGGCTTCGACGACTTCGATGTCGCGATCGCGACGCCGGACCAGATGAGCGTCGTCGGCAAGCTCGGCCGCATCCTCGGGCCGCGCGGGAAGATGCCGAACCCGAAGACCGGCACGGTCACGATGGATGTCGCCAAGGCCGTCCAGGAGGCGAAGGCCGGCAAGCTCGAGTACCGCACCGACCGCGGCGCCAACATCCACGTGGCGATCGGCAAGAAGAGCTTCGACGAGAAGCAGCTCGTCGAGAACTACGCGGTGCTGATCGACGAGATCATGCGCGCCAAGCCCTCGGCCGCGAAGGGGCGCTACATCAAGACGGTTACACTGACGAGCACCATGGGCCCCGGGATTCACGTCGACCCGGCGAGGACTCGGGGTCTGGTCGAGGAACTGGAAGGAGCACCGGCAGAAGAAGCCGTAACCGCGTAGCCGCACGCCAAAGACAGCTGGCAGCCGGAAGGCAGAGGACCAGCCGAGGCGGAGCAGGAAAGGCATCAGCCTCTCCGAGCCCGCCTGTGCGGGCTCGCGTTTTGAGGAGAGTGATTCGATGCTGAGATCTGAGAAGGAGAGAGTCGTCGCGGAGCTGGCCGACCGTCTGCGCTCGACGGAGACGTTGATGGTCGCCGACTACCGCGGTCTCTCGATGCCCGAGATCGAGGAGCTGCGCAGCCGCCTGCTGGATGCGGGCGCGCGCTTCACGGTCGTCAAGAACACGTTGACCAAGCTGGCGGCCGAGGCCGCAGGGACCGAGCAGGTCCTCGAGCTGATCGACGGCCCGACCGCGATCGCGTTCCTGGAGGCGGACGCCGATCCCGTCACTGTCGCCAAGGTCTTGAACGAGACTGCCCGCGCGCACGACGTGCTCGTGATCCGCGGCGGCATCCTCGACGGAAATATCGTCGGGGACGCCGACATCAAACGCCTCGCGACGCTGCCGGCGGCTGAAGTGCTCCGCGCCCAGCTCGCGGGTGCCGTGTTCGCCCCGCTCACGACCGTGGTCGGCCTGTTCACGGCGCCACTGCGCGATCTCGTCGGCGTGATCGATGCTCGCATCCGCCAGCTCGAAGAGCAGGGCGAGGCTGCGCCGGAGCGCGAGGCGGAAGCACCGGCAGAGGAACCGCAGGCCGACGTGCCTGCAGAGGAAGCAAAAGAAGAACAGCCCGAAGAGCCGTCGGCGGAAGCCGAAGAGGCTTCGGCCGAGTCAGAGGAGGATGCAAGTGGCTAAGACCGATACCGACAAGCTCGTCGAGCAGCTCGGGGGCATGACCGTCCTCGACCTCGTCGAGCTCAAGAACAAGCTCGAGGAGGAGTGGGGCGTCAGCGCCGCCGCGCCGGTCGCGGTGGCCGCACCGGGCGCAGCTCCGGCGGCCGGTGGCGACGGCGCCGCAGCCGAGGAGAAGACCGCCTTCGACGTCGTGCTCACGAACGCCGGCGACAAGAAGATCCAGGTGATCAAGGTCGTCCGCGCGGTCACGGGCCTCGGCCTGAAGGAGGCGAAGGACCTCGTCGACGGCGCGCCGAACCCGGTCAAGGAAGGCGCCCCGCAGGAGGAGGCCGACCAGATCAAGACGCAGCTCGAAGAGGCCGGAGCCGAAGTCGAGCTGAAGTAATCCGGTGCTGACCTCAGGCTGGCACCGGCGTGCATAAAAAGCGCAAGGGAAAGGGGCTGCCGCGGGCGGCCCCTTTCGCGTTTGTAAGCCGGCCGTAAGCATTCCTCACCCCATCGAGGGTTTTGCCTTTGCAGGCCGCAGGTGAAGGCCGAGAACTCCGTCAGTTGGGCGTACTCCTCACCCTTACGGAGGTTCACACATGCGGTTGAAGATTCTCGTGCTCGTTCTCGTCGCGTCGCTCTTCGGCGTCTCGGCGGCGTTCGGGAAAGGCAAGCCGCCGAAGCAGGGTCCTGGGTGCAAGCCGTCGGTGAAGGTCGTCCTCGCGGGCGTCCTCGACGCCAGCACAGACCCGGCAGACGGCGACACTTCGTTCACGATGCTCGTGAAGCACTCGAACAAGCACGGAAGGGCCTACAAGGCCGCCGGCTCGGCGACGATCAACGTCGACTCGAAGACGAGGATCCGCCGGCAGGGCGCGCACAACCTCGGCGCCCTCGCCCCGAACGATCGCGTGCTCGTCGGCGCGAAGGTCTGCAAGAAGGACCTGCTCGACGGCGCGACGCCGGACCTGACTGCGAAGAAGATCAACGCACATCCGGTCAAGACTTCTTAGCTCTCGCCGAGAAGCGGACCGACGAAGGCGCCCCCGGGCGCCTTCGTCGTTCCTGGAAAGGTCAATGGCGCGCCGCCGGGGCAGCGTCTATAGTGCGTCCAACCGCCGGGCGGTGACCCAGCCGCTCGGCCTTGCGCAGGCACCACATCATTCGCTATATTTGGCGGTTCCGCGCCGACTCTCGCCTGTCCGCATTTCTACGTTCAGCTCATAGCCGTTAAGGGAGGCACCCAGACTTGACCAGCCGGGTCGCTGCGCCACGCGCGCGCAAAAGTTTTTCACGCCTGAAGCACGTACTCGACCTTCCCAACCTGATCGACATCCAGAAGGCCTCCTTCCGGTGGTTCATGGAGGAAGGGCTTCGGGAGACAATCGACGACATCTCGCCGATCGAGGACTACACCGGCACGCTCGCGGTGGCTTTCGGCAAGTACGAGTTCGGTGACCCGCCGGTCACCATCCAGGAATGCCGGGAGAAGGACCTGACCTACCAGGCCCCGCTCTCGATGTCGGTCCAGTTCGTCAACAAGGAGACGGGCGAGATCCGCGAGCAGACGGTCTTCATGGGGGACTTCCCGATGATGACCGAGTGGGGCACGTTCATCATCAACGGCACCGAGCGCGTGATCGTCACGCAGCTCGTCCGCAGCCCGGGCGCCTACCTGATGGAGCCCAAGGACCCGACGAAGCAGGTCTTCACCGCGAACCTGATGCCGTCGCGTGGCTCCTGGCTCGAGCTCGAGATCGACAAGAAGGGCGTCGTGTACGCGCGCATCGACCGGAAGCGGAAGCTTCCGATCACGACGCTGCTGCGCGCGCTCCCCGACGAGGACCCGTCGACCGGCGCCAAGCTCGACACGAGCTCGAACGAGGCGATCCTGAAGCTCTTCGGGAACTCGATCTACATCGCGAACACGCTCGAGAAGGACCCGTCCACGAACGAGGACGAGGCCCTCATCGAGGTCTTCAAGAAGCAGCGCCCCGGTGAGCCGCCGACGCTCGACAACGCGCGCAACCTCCTGCGGGCGCTCTTCTTCGATCCCAAGCGCTACGACCTGACGAAGGTCGGCCGCTACAAGCTGAACCAGCGGCTCGAGGTCGACGTCAAGGAGGGCACGCGTGTCCTCACGACGCAGGACATCATCGCGCTCGTCAAGAAGCTCGTCGAGCTGCCGGACATGCTCGGCGTCGACCCGGAGTCGAAGGACTACGCGGCCGACGCGATCGTGCTCTCGCGTGACCCGATCCGCGGCGAGCTCGACGAGTACGAGCACTTCGGCAATCGCCGGCTCCGCACGGTCGGCGAGCTGATCCAGGAGGCGTTCCGCGTCGGCCTGTACCGGATGGAGCGCGTCGTCCGCGAGCGGATGACCACGGAGGACGTGGACACCATCACGCCGCAGACGATCATCAATATCCGGCCCGTCGTCGCGGCGTTGAAGGAGTTCTTCGGCTCCTCGCAGCTCTCGCAGTTCATGGACCAGACGAACTCGCTCGCAGGGCTCACGCACCGGCGGCGGCTCTCGGCGCTCGGCGCCGGCGGCCTCACGCGCGAGCGCGCGCCGATCGAGGTGCGCGACGTGCACCCGACCCACTACGG
>JBKPLR010000078.1:0-50088 GCA_046731695.1 Actinomycetota bacterium | reverse complement strand
GGTAGCTGAAGGCACGGCGCATAAAAAGTCTCGGGCAGCCATCTGGCGCCGACGCAGGCAGCAGATGTTGATTGACGCGTTGAAAAACGGGTAGTTAACTACTGAAGCAAGCACCCCCTGCGGCGACACAGGGAGAGGAGTCGTGCAAAGGGTCCCAACGGCAAGCCGCCGGCTGTTGATTCTATTCGTGTCTGTGGCAAGCCTCGCCGTGCCTTCCGGAGCGGCGAGCCTTTCGTTCACGATCGAGCACCATGTCAGCGGGACCGCCGGGACCAACGGCTGGTACAGGAGCAACGTCCACGTTTACTGGACCTACAGCCCGGTACCCGACTCGACGACCGGCTGCGATGTGCGGACAATCACCGCCGAGGGCGTGACGAATCTCCTCTGCTCGGCGACGTGGGGTTCAACGACTATCCCGGATCCTGTAAGGGTCAGCATCGACAGGACGCCACCGGCCGTGAAGGCCGCTCCCGCCCGAGCTCCTGATGCGAACGGCTGGTACAACCACGCGCTCACGGTCACGTTCCCGGGCACGGACAAGACCTCCGGAATCGCCTCCTGCTCGTCCACCACCTACTCCGGCCCCGACAAGGCTAACGCGGCTGTGTCCGGCTCCTGCACCGACAGGGCGGGCAACGTCGGCAGGGCATCCTTTGCGTTCCACTACGACGCGACCCCTCCGGCGCTGATGAAGGTGAGCCTGGTGCACAAGAACCGGAGCGTCGTCCTCCGCTGGAAGGCTTCTCCCGACGCACAGCTGGCGCAGGTCACGCGATCCGGTCGCGGCAAGAGCGGGAAGGCGGCCACGGTCTACCGCGGTGCCGGAAAAACCTTCCGGGACCGGCGGCTCCGGCCCGGTGCGAAGTACCGCTACACCGTTTCCGTCTTCGATGCTGCTTCGAACAGCGCCAGCAAGACACTGGCTACCACCGCCACCGGAGCCCTCCTCAGTCCTCTGCCCGCCGCACGCGTCAACCGGCCCCCGTTTCTCGTCTGGACGCGGGTCAAAGGCGCGACCTACTACAACGTCCAGCTGATCCGGAACGGGAGGATCCTGAGCACGTGGCCCACGCACGCATCGCTCAAGCTCCAGCGGAGCTGGATCTACAAGGGCCGCAGTCACTCGCTTCGGCCCGGTCTCTACCGCTGGTACGTCTGGCCGGGGTTCGGCCGGCTCGCGCAGGCGAAATACGGACGGCTGCTCGGCGGCAGCTCGTTCGTCGTGACGCGTTAGACGAGAACCAGCACGAGGGCGACGGCCAGCCACACGAGCACCAAAGCGGCGAGCACCCAGAGCAGAAACGCCGTCTCGCTGATCGGGAGCCACTTGAGCTCGGCGTCCTCGACGTGGAACCAGATGCGCCGTCTCTTACGAGCCTCGGGAGGCTCGAGAATCTCTCCGCGGGCTGCGGCACGCTTCCTGCCCATCGTTCCCTGATTGTAGAAGCCGACGCGGCTCAGCGCCCGGACCGCAACAGCAAGGCGGCGATGGTCTTCGCGCAGATCGCGAGGTCGACGACGACGTCGCGGTTCCGCAGGTACCAGAGGTCGTACGAGAGCTTCTCGGCCGCGGTGTGCGAGTCAAATGCGTAGCCGCAATGAAGCTGGGCCCAGCCGGTGATGCCCGGCTTGACCAGCAGCCGTCGCGTCCAGAACGGGACGGTGTGTTCGAGCAGGTCTACGAACTCCGGCCGCTCCGGACGGGGGCCGACGACCGACATCTCGCCCCTGAGCACGTTCCAGAGTTGGGGCAGCTCGTCGAGGTGCGTCTGGCGCAGGACACGTCCGATCCACGTCACGCGGGAGTCGTGCTCTTCCGCGAAACGGGGTGCTCCTTCGTCCTCGGCGTCGACGCGCATCGTGCGGAGCTTGAAGATCGTAAAGAGCCGCCCGCCCTCGCCCAGACGGGTCTGCCGGTAGATGATCGGTCCCGGCGTCGTGCGTACGAGCAGCACGAGGAAGGGGAACAGCGGCGCCGCGAGCACGAGGCCGAGAGATGAGACGGCGAGATCGAAGGCCCGCTTCGACAGCCGCGTGTAGGGCTTCTGGCGGAGGTGCAGCATGCTCATGAACCAGGCGGGCGTGAGATGGCGGAGAGGGACGCGGCCCAAGGCGTGCTCGACGAAGTGGGAGACGCCGACGACGCGGAACCCGATCGGCGCAAGGTCGAGGAGCGGATCGACGGCCAATGAGCTCACCTGCTCATTGGTCAGGATCACGATGTCAGGCCGATGCTCTTCGATGATCTGCGGGAGCTCGTCGAAGGAGCCGAGCCGGGCGACGTCCTCAGTTGAGGAGTCGTTCCCTACGCCGACGAGCCCGAGCATCGTGAACGGAGCCCGCTCGCCTCGTCTCAGCTCGGCCAGCACCTCGGACGCGCAGCCGCCCGTGCCGACGACGAGCACGCGCCGCTTGGCAATGCTCCGGACAGCGTGCTCCCAAGTTGCGGAGAGGGTGAAAACGGCCACGGCCGCTTCTGCCAGACCGCCCGCGCCGAGGTCGATGCCGGGCACCCAGAAGTCAACCGCCGAGACGGCTACGAGCCCCGTCAACGTCCCCGCGGCCGCGGCGACGGCGGGCCCCAGGGTGAAATACGCGCCCAGCGCGGCGCGCAGCGCCAGCATCCAGATCGCGCAGATGCCCAAGGAGGCGACCGCTGCCCTGGCCGGGGCGGTCGTCTGGACGAGGAGGAAGTAGACCGGCAGCCAGATCAGGAGTGCTCGCCCACCGAGAACGACGCAGGTGACGCCGTTCCGCCGTGCGACGAGCGGGCGGGCATCACGCTGCGACTCGGTGAGCGCGCGCAGCGGACGCGCCTGACTTGGGGAGCTCATGTGTTCCCTCCCCGACGAAAGACGAGATTGAGACTTCGCGCCACCAGCGGCCCCGGGTCGGTCACGCGGAACCAAGAGTGCGTGACGCGGCGGCGAGGAAGCGTTACGGCTACCGCGGCCCGGAGCCGCCGGTGGCGAAGCTGCCACGCAAAGTGGCAGAGCTCGCCCTCCTCCCAGCGATACCGTCTCGCCGGCTGCGCGACTACCGGGGAGGTATGGCGGCCGAGCAGCCAGTCGCACCAGACGGCGGCGAGATTCGCGCCGGCGGATTCATCGAGCGTGATCGACGCGAACACTCGTGGGTTGAGGTCGATGACGGAGAGCCGGCCGTCGGCCAGCTCGAGCATCTGGAGCTGGAAGATCCCCTGCCAGCCGATCGCCTCGAGCAGGTGGGTCACGCGGTCCGCCAGCCCGTTCGGCACGCTGACCGTCTCCGAGAACGTGTGCATTCCCGCAGCGGGAGGCCAGAGGCGGAGAACACGCGATGTCGCCAGGGCAAGCAGCCGCCCCTCGGCGAACACGCCGGTGCATGACAGGAACCGCGCATGCTCGAAGTGCTGGACGATGTAGGGCGGCGTGCGCGTCGACACGGCGTCCGCGAGCGTCGCCGCGTCCGCGACGACGACGACACCCTGTTGTCGTAGCCCGCCGTTGACCGGTAGGAACGACTGCATAGGCTTGAGCACGACGGGATAGCCCAGTTCCGAAGCAGCCGTCTCAGCGGACCCGAGATCGGCGCAGGTTCTGCTCGGCGGCGAAGCGAGGCCGGCGGCGGCGGCGACCTCGAGGAGCAGCCGCTTGTCGACACTGCGGCGCACGGCCTCGCGCGACGGGAGGCCGAGCCGGGTCGAGCGCTCAAGCCGTTCCCGGTGGTCGGAGACGGCGAGCAGCGACGCGTCGCTTCCCGGGATCAGCACGGCGTAGCGGCCGCTCTGCAGGAGCTCGTCGAGCCCGTCGACGAAGCCGTGGATGTTCTCGCGCGGGTTTGGCAGCACGACCCGCTCCGCGCACGAGCGCGACCAGTGCGTCGCGGCCGGGCGACCGTGCGCGACTGCACAGACGCGGTACCCGGCGCTGGTGAGCCCGCGGGAGGCTCCGAGCACGGCCCGCTCCTCGGCGTCGGTCAGCACGACGGAGCTCAATTCGGCGCGGCCCCCCCAGGATCGTGGTCGTACGAGACGGGCACTGCTCCCGCTGCGATGCGGTCGAAGTTGTTGTCGTAGTGCCGGTTGCCGACGCCGAGGTAGTCGCCGATCGCCGCCCAGTCCTGGCCGGCGAACACGCAGCGGCGGACCTGCGTGCGCGTCGTGCCCTGATCGAGGTAGACCCCCACGTGGGAGGTCCGGAAGAAGGCGTCCTGAATGACGTTGTCGACGCTGGCCGGCTTTCCGCCCAGGGCGTCGTTCGCCCACTCCGCGTTGACTCCGCGGGTGACGCTGGGCCCGATGCGCAGACGCTGGAAGACCGTGCTCGTCGTGAAGTGCTCGATGTAGATCCCTACCCGTGTGCGGTCGACGATTGCGTCCTGAATCAGCGAGCGCTTCATTGCCGTGCCGGTCCAGATCCCGGTGATCGCGCAGCCGCGGACGCGTACCCGCTGCACCCTCCCGGAGCTTCCCAACCAGAGGCAGGCCTCCGCGGTGCCGTTCGACGATCCAGGAACCCTCCGGCCAACGCGCGAGATCGTGAGGTCTCGCAGCGAGAACGGCGAGCGTGTCCTGAAGTTGAAATCGTTCGGGTCTACGAGGACGCCGTAGCTCAGGAAGCGCCGAGCGACGATGCGCCTCCCGACGAATCCCCTCGGCTCGCGGACCACGAGTCCCGCGTCGATGACGCCGTGGCCGTCGATCCGCGTGTCGAGCACCGACGCCCCCGCGGCTGACCCCCACACGTGCACGACGTCTCTGTCGAGGGTCTTTCTGGGATCGCGGACGCTGAAGGTGAGGCCGCGTATCAGGGCGCCCGGCGGCCCGTTGTTCGCTCCGAGGACGATCCCGGCCGTCAGCACGGCGCGACCGAGCCGGGACGCGTAAATCCGGTCGCCCTCGCGGTCGGCGAACGGGCGCGGGCTGTCGTACACGCCGGGGTTCAGCACGATCGTTTCGGTCCGCCCGTCGGAGAGTGCAGCCACAAGCTGCGAAGAAGAGGAAACGCGCAGCGCGTTGCGTGGGACCGCGTACGCCGACGGTGCGCGCGGATGGCGGACAGGGCTCAGGGCGACCGGAACGCTCGGTGTCTTGGGGGTCGCACTCGAACGGGCACGCCCGGCGCTCGATGCGCAACCGGTCTCGCCTGCGGCGAACAGGCCGACGCAGGCGAGCACGATGGCGAGTCCCAGCGACGTGATGCCCGTCGAGATGACGCCCATTCGTCTCCTGGTGGGTAATTACCCATTCGTGACCGCTCTCCGATTCGAAACTGTGGACTCGGAGGACGGGCTCGTCGCTCTCGGAGACCGCTGGGACGCCCTCGTCCGGGTGATGCCGCGCCCGAGCCCTTTCCTGCTGCATTGCTGGGTGCTCGAGTGGTGGCGCCACTACGGCGACGGGTGCCGGCTCGCCGTGGAGGTTGCCTTTCGCGGGGATGAGCTCGTCGGCGCGCTGCCGCTGATCACGTTCTCCCACCGCGGCCTGCAGGTGGGGACGTTCATCGGCGCGCGCCAATCCGCCCTGGCAGACGCGCTGGTTGCCCAAAGCGAGGGGCCAGACCTCGTCGAGGCGCTGGCAGACCGCGTCATTGCCTCAGGGCCCGACTACGTCGACCTGTTCGGACTTTCCCACGAGGGCCGCCTCGCCGCGATGAACGGACGGCGCAGGCTTGAGCTCTTCCAGCGGATCGAAGCACCGGTTCTGGACCTGAGTGACGGTTGGGAGGCCGTGTATCGGCGAAAGACGAACTCGCCCAAGCGCGGCCACCACAAGCGCCGGCGCCGCCAGCTTGCCGACCTCGGCGACGTGGAAGTCGTCCACGCACGGACGCTGAAGGAGCTCGAGCCCGCGCTCGAGGACTCGTTCCGACTGCATGAGTTGCGCTGGCAGAACCGGCCTGACGGATCGGGCTTCGTGACGGCAACGGGGAAGCAGTTCACCCGAGCCGTGCTCAAGGGGCTGGCGAAAATCGACGCAACGCGCATCGTGCTGATGAAGATCGACGGCCGACCGGTCGCGTTCTGCTGGTACCTCCTCCTCGAGCGCCGTGCTTACCTGCACCGGCTCGCCTTCGATCCCGCATTCGGCCGTTTCTCGCCCGGCCTCGTGAGCGCACTCGACTCGCTGCAGCTAGCCGCCCGAGACGGCGCGACCCGGGCCGAGTTCCTCGGCGGCGCGGAGAGGTACAAGGTCGAGCTCGCAGACCGCTTCGAGCCCCTCCACCTCGGCATCGGCTGGCCGGGCAGCGCGCGCGGGCGTTCTTTCGTCGCGGCGCGGGCAGGGTGGCTTCGCCTCCGCCGAGCCGGAAAGAGCTCGCCGCTCGCCAGGAGGGTGTATTACGGCACGGCCTCGGCTCGCCGGAAGGTCACGCGGCGGCGCGACGTGCTTCGGCCGAGCGGTGTCCGGCGGCTAGGTGACTAGCGTGGCGGGAGGAATTCCCGGGGTCGGCCCGTCTCTGCCGGCCCCGCTCAAGGCAGGGGTGACGCGGATGCGGTCGGCCTGGTGGCTGGTCAAGAGCCGCGGTCGGCTCGACTCCAGCGGGCTCCGGATCCTCTTCTACCATCGGGTCTCGGACGACGACGACCCGCTGGCAGTGACGCCCGGGCGGTTTCGGCAGCAGATGGAGTTCCTCGCCGCCGAAGGCTTTCGGGTCGTCGGGCTGGCCGAAGCGCGCGCGCTGATCGAGGCGGGGGAGTGCCCGCCGCGCACGATCGGGCTGAACTTCGACGACGGGTTCAGAGACGTCGGCGAGAACGCCCTGCCGGTTCTCGAACGGTTCGGCTTCCGCGCAACGGTCTTCGTCCCCACCGGCGTGATCGACGGAACGGCGTCGTTCCCGTGGTACTCGTCCCAGCCGGCGCTTCTGGACTGGGAGGAGATCGTCGAGCTCGACCGGACGAGCGTGCTGCGCTTCGAGGCGCACTCGGTCACGCACCCGAACCTTCTTCTGCTCACCGACGCCGAGTCGAGGCGCGAGGTCGCCCAGTCGAAGGCCGATCTCGAAGCGCGGCTCGGGCGTGTGGTCGAGGCCTTCTGCTATCCGGCCGGCCTCTTCGGCGAGCGCGAGCGCCGGTTCGTAGCCGAGGCGGGATACCGCCTGGCCGTCAGCTGCGAGCCGGGCGTGAACGTGCGCGGCACCGACCCGCTGGCCTTGCGACGGCGCCAGATCGACCCGCGTGACGGGCGGATCGACTTCCGCGCCAAGGTCGGTGGCGGGCACGACAAACCGCTGCCGCTACGGGGCCTGTACCGGCGCGTCCGTTACGGGGACCAGGGCTCGAATCTCGAGCCGTCGCTCCCGCACTCGATGAGGGCTTGATGGTCGGCGCGGCGGCTGTCCGAAGCCCGCGAGCCGTCCTCACGGAAGGCCTCGGCCTGCTGGCAGCTTCGGTCGCGCTTGCGGCGCTCGCCGCGGCGATCTCGCTCGTCCTCTACCACCGCCCGCCGGGCCCGCTGATCGTCCTCGGGTTCGCCGTCATGCTGCTCGGGTCCCTGGCACTGGCCATCTTCGCCTACGACGCGACCGTCGCCGTGGGCATCGTTCTGCTCGCTGCAGTCCGGTTCGAGCCGGCGCCGACCGACATCGTCTTCGCAGTGCTGATGGCGGTTGCGTTCGTCACGGGACGCTTCACCCTCCGCCGCGTTACCGCGGGGCCGGTGCTGCTCGTCGGCGCGTTTCTGGCGTTCAACCTCGTTTCGGCGATCGACGTGGCGGACGGCAAGAAGGCGATGCAATTCCTCGGCATCACGGTCTACGTGCTGGTGTTCGGGCTCTGGCTCGCGTCGATCCTGACGGACACCTCGATTGTCCGGCGGATCGCGAAGTGGTACATCATCGCCGCCGTCGTCTCGGCGGCCCTCGCGACGCTCGCGCTGATCGTGCCGTACCCGGGCCACCAGGTGTTCACGCGGATCGGCCGGGCAGAGGGGCTCTTCAAAGATCCGAACGTCTTCGGGCCGTTCCTCGTGCCAGCCGCGCTGATTCTGCTCGAGGAGATCCTGATGCCGCGCTTGTTCTCGTGGCGCCGCTCCACGAAGGTGCTCTCTTTCCTGATCTTGATGCTGGGCGTCCTCTTCTCGTACTCGCGAGCAAGTTGGCTCAATCTCGTCGCGGGCCTCGCTGTGATGGTGGTCGTGTTCAGCTTCCGGCGCGGCGCGGGCCGTGCAGCCGCGCGCGCCGTAGCCCTGGTTCTCGTGGCCTGTGTCTCGGTCGGAGCAGTCGTGTGGTCCACGGGCTCGCTTTCGTTTCTGGAACAGCGCGCGCGGGTGCAGAGCTACGACAACGGCCGCTTCGGAGCCCAGTCCGAGAGCATCAAGTGGGCGGAGCGCCACCCGTTCGGCATCGGCCCTGGTCAGTTCGAGCGGTACGCGCACATCTCGGCGCACAGCATGTACGCACGTGCCCTCGCCGAGGAGGGAGTCCCGGGGTTCCTCGCGCTTCTCGTCCTCATGTTCGCCACGCTGTGGTGGGCGTGCGAGAACGCGGTCCTCGGGCGCGACACCTTCGGGGTCGGCTCGGCGGCATTACTCGGCGCGTGGGTCGGCGTGCTCTTGAACGGTCTTTTCGTCGACACCCTCCACTGGCGCCATCTGTGGCTGCTCGCAGCGATGATTTGGGCCGGGAGCTCCCGGCGGGCTACTCGCTGACCTTCCCCGGTGCGAGCACGATATGGCCGAGGACGCTGGTGTCGACCTGCTCGAGCTGATCTCGGAGCTCAGCCAGGTCGCCCGGCGACAGCTTCTCCAGCCGTGAAACCACCACCATCGCGTCGACATGCTGGGCCCACTCGCGGCAGCCCTCGTGCTCCAAGAGCGGCGGCGCCTGGATCAACACGAACGTGAACGCCGACTGGGACAGCTCTCCGAACAGCACCTTCAACGCGCCTGGAGAGACGAGCGACGGCGACGCGGCCTCGCCCGCCCCGAGGACGGCGAGGCTGCCGCTTCGCCTGCCGGAGGCAGAGGCCGGCGGCTCGACGATCATTCCGGCGGCGGTTTCGGTGTCGCCGTGGCGGGCGGCAGCGAGGATCTCAGCAAGGCCGGGAGCCCGCTCCATGCCGAACAGCTGCTCCAGTGATGGGCGGCGGAGGTCGGCATCGATCACGAGCGCCGTCTCGCCCGACTGCGCAAGTGCCCGGCTCAGCCCTGCCGTGACCCGTCCCTTTCCTTTGTCCGGCACCGCGCTCGAGACGAGCAGCACCTTCTGACGCTGGTGCGGGAGCTGCGCCTTGAGGATCGCGGCGAGGACGTCATAGGACTCGCGCTCGGCGATCGCGCCCGCGGTTCCCCGGCCGGATTGCGGGATCTCCGCGACGATCGGGAAGCCGCTCAGGCGCTCCAGGTCGCGGCGCTCACCCACGCGCGGCGCGAGGCGCTCGCGCCCGAGCGCGACGAGGACAGCGATGAAGAGACCGGCCACGAAGGCGAAGGCCGCATTCCGGACCGGCCGCGGTGAGCTCGGCTTGCTGGGCGGGATCGCCCGGTCGGCCAATTGGAGCTCCGAGCCGGCGGTCGCCGAGCTGACGCTAAGTTCGCTCAGCCGCTCCCGGAGGAGCGGAATCTCGGCCTTCGCGCCGGGCTTCCCGGCGAGTCGCGCAATGGCGTTCAGCAGCCGCGTCCGTGCCGCCTGGAGCCGAGCCAGCTCGACCGTGCGCTCGCGCGCGAGAAAGGCTGCCGCGACCGCGTTCGCCGTGCGCGCCGCCGCTTGAGGTCTCGAGGCCGAGGCTGAGATGAGAACGATGTTCGCGTTCGGATCGACTGTTGCGTGTACCTTCGAGTCGAGCGTTCCGACCGAGCTCTTGAGCTTCCGAGCGCTGAGCGCGAGGACGTCTCGCGTCATCAGGAGCTTCTGGATGGTCGCGAGCTGGCGCTCCGCGTCTGTCGTGGTCGTAACGCTCGGGGCTTCGTCGAAGAGGATCGTGGCCTGGGCTGTGTACGTCTTCGGGAGGAGGAGCGAAATCAGAAGGACCATCGCGGTCAGCCCCACGACAATGGCCGCGATCAGGACGCGGGACCTTCGTAGGGCGTTGACGTACCTTCGAACGTCGATAGGTTGCTCGGCGGCCGGCTCCAAGGCGTGGAGCCGGTGAACGGGGGTTGGGATCTCTCGCTGTTCGATCACGAGCTCAGCTCCTTTGTGGTCGCGGGCGCACGAAGGGCGCTGGGGCAAGAGCCCGCAGCACCTCGAAGTCGCCGGGCTGGGGGACGGCGAGCGCGTGCAGGGGGAACGGCGCCTGCGCGCGGTAGAGCAGCAGGGCGGTCAGCCCCCCGGCGCAGTAGGCACCGCTTGCCGCGGCAGACGCGCCGGAGGCTCCGAAGAACGGAATCAGGACGACGTCGAGAGCCAGGCCGACCAGGAAGCACACGATCGCCGCGATCGAGGACAGGGTCGGCAGCGATGACGCCACGAGCGCGTTCGAGAACACGATCAGGGCCGTGAAGCCGATCAGGCCGGGCAGGAGAAGGAGGAACGGCACCACCGAAGCGGTGAAAGGCGCGCCGAAGACGACGGGGATCAAGGGCGGGCCCAGTGCCGCGCCGAGCAGGAGGCTTCCGAGCGTCACGTACGCGGCCGACCGAAAGGCCTTCAGCGTTTGGGCGAGCCGCAGCTGCGCCGCGCTCCGGGCAGCGAGCGGCAGCAGAGCGGTCGAAACCGCGCCGGGGAAGTAGAGCAGGACCTCCGACAGGTTCACGGCGACGACGTAGAAGCCGAGTGCCGCCTCCGAGGCAATGAGCGCAAGCAGGATCTGGTCGATGCGGAAGCCGAGCGAGTCCGCGAGGGTTCCGATCCAGGCCCGCAGGCCGAAGGAGATCGACTCTCGGAGCAGGCGGAAGCTCGGTCGGCCCAGCCCCTCGCGAACGACCGCAAGGAAGATCAGGAGGATCGCTCGGAGCGCCTGCGTTGCCGCCCAGACGAATGCCCCGAGCGCGACGGTCATGCCGAAGACCCCCCAGAGCGTCACGGCCAGCAACGGATAGACCCAAGAGGTGACGGCAGTGACGAGCGCGTGCGCGCGAAACCGGCTGCAGCCGAGCATAAAACGGTAGCCCGCGTCCGCGAGGCAGGCGGCGACGATGCTGAATCCGAGGACCGCCAGCTCCGTCGCGCCGACGTGCTCCGGCCGTGCGGCCGGCACGAGCCAGAGCGTCCCGCAGACGAGTGCCCCGGCGAGGAGCCCCGCGATCGCCGAGAACGACAGGCTGTTCGCGAGGAGCACCGGCCGCTGGTCGCGCAGCCGAGCCGCGAAGACGACGGTCGCCTCGGTCACGCCCAGCCGCGCGATCCAGGCCGTGATCAAGGCGGTCACCGTCAGGAAGGCGACCGCCCCACGCCCTGACGGGCCGAGCGCCCGCGTCACGAGCAGCATTCCCACGAACAGGCCCGAATTGCCCACGACCTGAGCCCAGAAGAGCAGCGCCGGGCCCCGGGTTGCGGAAGCGCGCTCCTCGCCGGGGCTCTTCGGTTCCGCCTGGCTGAGGTCCGGGGCGCCCACTCACGTCACTCGCCTGGCTCGCCGAAGGCGGCGTTCTCGAGGAGTTCGCTCAGCCGTTCCGGGCCGCGTGCGTGGCGAGTGCGCAGCTGCTCCGCGTTCGCTGCGAACTCCTCCCGGTAGCGTGCGTACGAGGACGCAAGCGAGACGATCGCCGACGCCGCGGCGTCGGCATCCGTCGGCTCGACGCAGAACGGGTGCAGGGACCGGGAGACGTAGTGCGCGGGCGCGTCTCCAACTCGCGTCGATACGACTGGGATTCCGCGCGCGAGCGGCTCCAGCATCGCCACCTGGGTCGCGTCCCGCAGCGAGGTCGATAGGCACACGTGGCCCGCCTCCTGGGCCTCCTGGACCTCGCTCCAGCTTCGCCGGCCGCCGAGAACGAGCCAGGGACGGTCGCGGGCGAGCCCAGCAAGCTGGTTCTCGAGCAGGCCTCCGCCGTAGACGTGGAGGGTCGCGTCGCGGTGCCGTCGCACGCGCTCGACGACCTCGACGGCGTGCAGTGGGTTCTTTTCCCGGTACAGCCGTCCGACCCACACGATCCGGATCGGCTCGTTCGGCTCGAGTGTGCGAGGCGTCGCCGGCGGCAGCTCGCGAAGTGGATATGGAACGTGTGCCGCGTGTACGCCGTACCGCCGGCGCGCGCCCACGACGCCCGCGCGGGACAGAGAGATCGGGAGGGAAAGGCGGAGCGCTGCGCGGACGAGGAGCCACTCGAATGCCGATCCGAGCACGCGGTGGTAGAGGAACGAGCTCGTGGTAAACGGCGCGCCCGAGCCGTGAAGGACGAAGACCACGGCGCGCCCGCGCAGGCGGGCCGTGAAGGCCGCGACATTCGGGAGGAGGTGCCGGCTGCCGTTCGCGAGGACGACGTCGGCTTGACCGACTTCTCGCCAGAGGGCGCGCCACCCCCGAATTGGCACGGGCCAGCCTCCAGGCGGTAGAAAGCGGGTCGGCAGCGTGACGTCGGCCGCCGCCGGCCCCACGGGCGGTCGACACGCCAAGACGCGGACGCTCCATCCGCGTTCGGAGAGCAGTGTCGAAGCGGTATCGACGAACTGCTCGACGCCTCCAGCGTGCGGGAGGACGAAGCTCGAGACGATCAGTGCGCGCTTCGCGTCTTGTGCCGGAGCGAGCGCGAGGTGAGCTCTTCGCGATGGGTTGAGGCCTGCCGGCCTGGGTGCGGCGGTGGGCGACGCGCGCGCCACGGCTAGAAGCGCACCACGCGGCCGACGCCGCGCTGCCGGCCTCGCGTGCTCCAGAACCAGCAGACAAGGAAGACGAGGTAGACGAATCCGAGCAGCAGACCGAGCTGAACCAGAATTCTCGCGTCGGCCTCGGGAATCGGCTGCGTTCTCCCTGATATCACGTTCTTATCATCGATCCGTAGCCGGATAGGAGCACTGATCAGAGTACCGTTCCGTTCAGCCTTTCCGGCAACAACTCGAGACGACTGTTGCACTCTAGGCAAGATAATCGTCATGGTTTCGGATCGAAAGGTATTCGCCAACCGTTGGAATACAGGCGACCGCAATTGATACTGCGAATTCAGTGCTCGATACCACGGACGAGCTTGGACGCGAGGATCCGCTCCGGCGGCGGCACCACCGGTGCCTGCGGCCCCACCGACAGCGCGGCCACCGGAGGGATCCGCGGCAGGGCCACGAGGCCCAGCTCTGGCCCCAGTATCACCATTTCTTGCGTGATACTGGGGCGATACCAGCGACTCGGGAGTCGGAGCCGAGGCGCCGGCAGCTGCGGAGAGGGCGAGACACGCACTCGATGCGGCGAGTGCAGCGAGACAGAGGCGCCCCCGGCCTCCGCGTAGACGTGGAAGGAGCCCCTCGGGGCGGCGAACGCCGATCGGTTCGACGTTAGGCGGTGCCGTCGTGACCCGCGGATTCCTTCCAGGACTCGTCACATGTACCTCGCTCTCCTCATCTCGGCAGCGATTAATTGATATGTACCCCAACGCGGCGCACGTGAGTCCTGAACGTGTTATCGATCATCGAATCGTTTCGGATTTGCGGACTGAAAAGATCGGAGCTATAGTCGGTGCCCGGAACTGCGAAGTTCACCGCCGCATGGGGAGATGAGGCGAGCGACAGTGGTTGCGATTGCGGCAGAGCCAGAAAGGCCACGGGCTTCTGGACCCCCAGAGGTCAGGCGCCGGTCCGCCGGGGCCAACCGGGAGCGCATCCACACGCTCATCCGCGAATACCGCGAAGAGGGGGATCTGCGTGCGCGGGAGAGGCTGATCCAGCAGTACATGCCGCTGGTCAAGAGCCTGGCGCGACGCCACAGCATGCGTGGCGAGCAGTACGAAGATCTCGTGCAGGTGGGATGCATCGGCCTGATCAAGGCAGTCGACCGGTTCGACCCGGACCGGCGGGTGGAGTTCGGGGCATTCGCGATCCCGAACGTCGCCGGCGAGATCAAGCGCTACCTGCGTGACCGCTGTTGGCCGATCAGGGTCCCGCGCAGGCTCCAGGAGCTGCGGCCCGGGTTGTGCGCCTGCTCCGCCGAGCTCTCTGCACGGCTGGCGCGGCCCGCGACGATCTCGGAGATCGCGGAGTCCTCGGGAGTTGCCGAGCCCGAGGTGGCTGCGGCGCTGGCTACGGAGAAGATCCAGTCGCCGGTCTCACTGTCTCGGCCGGCGCCGGACGAGGACGACGACGCGTATGCCGAGCTCGAGGTGCTCGACGGAGGCTATGAGCTCGGAGAGCTGCGGGCGCTGCTCGCCAGAGGCTTCCGCGTTCTCAACGCGCGCGAGCGCCGGCTGCTCGCCCTGCAGTTCTTCGCGGGGCTGAGCCAACCGCAGGTGGCGCGGGAGGTGGGGATCTCACAGATCCATGTCTCCCGGCTGACGCGGCGCGCGCTGATGAAGCTCCGCGCCGAGATCGGGCCCGCCCCCAGCATTGACGTCGCCGCGGCTTCGGGTGGCCGCTGACAGCCCGGGGTGCGTCGTTTACCTTTCGCCGTACAATCTGAGGCCGGTGAAATCGCGAGCTCGCCGGGCAACGGACGCGACTCCTTACCGGGCTACGAGGGAGCCGGAGCAGCCGCGTGCGGCCGATCCGCGGGACGTGCCGTATCCCGTGACCCTCGTGCGCGACGAGACGGACGCCGGTGGGTGGGTGGCGACGGTCGATGTGCTTCCGGGCTGCAACGCGCGTGGGGCGAGCCCGGACGAGGCGCTGGAGCGCGTGGCGGCCGCCGTATCGGAATGGATGGAGACCGCCGAGCGCGAGGGCAAAGAGGTTCCGGAGCCGAAGTCCGTTCAGTCGCACAGTGGCCGCCTGCTTCTGAGGATGCCGCAAACGCTCCATGCCGAGCTCGCCCGGGCGGCCGAGCGCGAGAACGTGAGCCTGAACCAGTTCATCTCGGATGCGCTTTCGGGATCGCTCGGGTGGCGGTCTCAGGATCGCCAGGCGCCTCGCGGCACCCGCACGGTGCCGCCGGAAGGGCTCGACGCGATCGAGGGCGGCGATGGGCAGACCACCGCCGAAGACACGTGGAAGAGCCCGCGGTTCGCGACGTCGCTCTTCGTGGCGAACGTCGTCATCGTCGCCCTCGCGGCGATCGTGGCAATCATCGTGTTGATTGCCGCATTGCGCTAGGATCCAGCCAACGACGAGGGGGGAGAGACTCGATCGTGAGCGCGAAGCCGAGGTTGCTGCGCAGGACGCTAGGCGTTTCCATGGTGCTCGCATGTGCCGCGTTCGCGCAGGTAGCGCAAGCCGGGCCGACGCCTCAGGCCCCGCCGCAGCACCAGCAAGGCGGTTCTCTGAGACCTGATCCGGCCCCAAGTACTTCGAAGTCCTCCCCGAGTCCGGCATCCTCGACCGTGGGCGCTCCGTCGTACTCGCCTGCAACACAGGCTGGGCCCGTCGTCACGGTGGTTCCGCGCTTGCGCGACGTTCGGCCCACTGTGTCGGCAAGGCCGAGCACGCCGAAGCGCACTACCACCGTGCACAGGAGTCACGCATTGGCGCAACTCTCCGCGCTGACGTTCGGACTGCGCGACATTGCCTCGCTCCACGAGCTGCGCTCGACGCGCTCGAGCAGCTCCACGTTGCTGCTCGCAGCCGGTTTCTTGCTCGTGTTGTTCGTGATCGGGGAGACGGCCTTCCTAGGCCTTGCCGGTTCCCGCCTCCAGGTTGCCCGCACTCGAACACCGGTGAGGCGGCGCTCCTCGGAGGAGCGCTACCTTATTCGCCGGGTTCAGCTGCGACGCTGAGCAACTGCGGCTCGGCGGCCGTGCCCTCTTCGCTTGGTACGGACAGGCCGCTGCGCTCCAGCTCCCGCCGGTAGAGCTCGACGTGGGCGCGCCTGAAGCGCGGCAGGTCGAAGTGCTGCCAAGCCCGCTCGCGCCCGCGCGTCCCCAGGCGCTCCCGTAGCTCGTCGTCCCTGAGGAGTAGATCGAGCGCCTCCGCCAGAGCGAGAGGGTTGCCGGGCGGGACGAGCAGCCCGGTCTCGCCGTGCTGGACCGCCTCGGCGACCCCGCCGACGTCGGTCGCCACAACGGGCAAGCCGGCCGCCATCGCCTCGAGGATCGACACGGGAAGGCATTCCGAGCGGCTCGAGAGGACGAAGACGTCCGCCGAGGCGAGGAGGTCGGCCACGTCGCCGCGTGCACCGAGAAGCCCGACTCGTTCTGCGAGACCCCGTTGCCGAACCTCCGCGCCGACCTCGCGCACCAGCGGACCCTCTCCGACCAGTGTCGCCCGGTACTCCGTCCGGGTCGATGCAAGCGCTTCGACGAGCGTCCCGAAGTCCTTGGGGAAGGCGAACCTGCCCACGCTGACGATCCGCGGCACGCCTTCGTGCCCTGACTGCGCGGAGAACGAGGAGACGTCGACGGCGTTGTGGATCACCACGGTTCGGTCGGACCTGCAAGCTTCCGCCCCCACGCCGGCCTCGCGTGCCGAGCCGGCCACGCAGACGACGGCCGTCGTTAGCCGCCGGAGCAGGCGCTCCACCCAGAGGTAGAAGCGCCCCACCGGCCCTCCATAGGCTGCGAACGACCAGCCGTGGACGGTGAAGATCCGGATCGGCACGCCGGCGAGCGCAGCTGCGAGCCGTCCGAGGGCACCGGCCTTCGAGCTATGCGCATGCACGATGTGCGGGCGCAAGCTCCGGCAGAGGCGCACGAGCTCGAGCAGGGCGAGGGCGTCGCGCCAGGCGTGAAGGTCCCGTCGCATGTGCTCGAGGTGGACGAACGGAACTCCGGCCGCACGGGCGGCATCGTGGAGCGGACCCGAACCGTGCGCCGCGACCGTCACGTCGAACTCGCTCGTAAGGCCCTTCAGCAGGAGCGAGACAGACGTCTGGGCGCCGCCGGCCTCCGCGAGGGTGATCAGGATCAGAAGGCGAGGCTTGGCGGCAGGCACCATCTTCTTTCTAGGTACCCCTTCGCGCCTTCCCGTTGGCGGGGCCACACTGTTCGGCGTGATCGTTGCTCCTGCTAGCCGGATCCCTCCTCGGGTGGCTCCTCCGCTGCGGGTAGCGGCTCGCGCCAGCTGCCGATCGGGCCACCCTCCAGGAACAGCCCGATTCCGTAGGCGGGTGCGCCAAGGTCGTCCTCGGTGAGGTGCTCGGGCTCGCGGGGGGCGACCATGCGGTGCCACGCGAGTGCGCGGGCGATCGTGCCGGTTCGGTAGGCGAGGTCGGCGAGATCCGAGCTGGCGCCGAACGGCTCGAGGTAAGCGTCACGGAGCCGCGCGAGCTCGGGCCCGCCGGGCTGCAGGTCGAGCTTCCAGGCGACCGATCGCAGGATCACCGTCAGCGAGTGGAACGGGTGCGAGACGCAGCTGTCGCCCCAGTCGAAGAAGAGGTACCGGCCGTCGCGGTAGAAAATCTGGCCGTCGTGGAGGTCGTCGTGTTGGATCGTCTCGGGGATCCCGGCTTCCGCGAGCCTCTGGCACATCTCCTCGAACCGAGGGAGCGCCTCGAGCGCGCGCGGTTCGGTCTCAGCGAGGTCGCGAAGTTGCTGCGGCAGGACCGCGAGCCGGTGGTCGGGTGTCCCGAAGTCGAGGAGCTCCTGCGCGTGCGGCGTGACCTCGATCTGGAGCCGCGCGTAATCCGGCAGCAGCCGCTCCCAGTGGTCCAGGTCGGCCGGCGACTCGACGAGCTCGCGCAGCCGGATCCCTGCATCGCGCATCAGGAACCATCCGCGTTCAGCGTCGACGGCGACGACCTCGGTCACCCGCTTCGGCTGCAGCTCGTAGAGCCGAGCGGTGAGCCCCGCCTCGAACCCGTGCACCGGCGCGACGGCCTTGAAGAACAGGTCTCCTTCAGCAGTCGGGACGCGAAGCACCGTCGACCACCAGCGAACGTGAAACTGGTCGATCTCGCCGGTGACGTCGACGCGCTCGCGAATCCAGGCCGTCGCCTCCTCGAGCCACGCGCTCCGGTTCCATAGGAGCTCGCCCATCCCCGCAAGGGTACGGCGCTACCCTGTCCTGGCTCAGCCCCCGTAGCTCAGTGGATAGAGCAGCGGTTTCCTAAACCGCGTGCGCAAGTTCGATTCTTGCCGGGGGCACTCTCAAAGCCTTTATCCATCGCGTTTCTGCTCCCTTCGCCGGCCAATCCAGGCGGGCCGAGGTTTCCTAAACTCATGTTTCCCTCACTCTCTGGTCGCCTTCCGCCCAGTGGAGTGACCGTACCGAAACCACATGCGATGTCCCCGATGTTCGCCTCGGCGTGCTGAATCCGCTCCGCGTCCGCGAGCTCCTTCGCAAAGGCAAGCTGGTCTCCTAAGCGGGGCCGGGGATCGATGCCCTAGAGCCCGGCGATCCGCACGACCGAGTCGATGCCCGGCTCGGCCACGCGCGAGACTTGTCAGTCTTTCAGGCGGCATCTATGTTGGCCGGTCGTGGATGAGAAAACGTTGTCACGGCAATCACCGCTCGTCCGGCCGGCGACGATGCGCGACGTTGCCGCGCTGGCTGGAGTCGGGCTGAAGACCGTCTCCCGGGTCGTCAACGGAGAGTCCAATGTCAGTGATGAGACGCGCGTACGCGTGGAGGCGGCCATCGACCGGCTCGACTACCGCCGAGATATCAACGCATCGCTCTTGCGCAGGCTTGGTCGGAAGACCGCGACGATCGGCCTCGTCCTCGAAGACGTATCGAACCCCTTCTCCTCCGCCCTCCACCGAGCAATCGAGGATCGCACGCGGGAGCGGGGCGTGATGCTGTTCACCGGGAGCTGCGACGAAGATTCCGATCGTGAGCGAGAGCTGATCGGCAGCTTTCGCGCACGCCGAGTCGACGGTATCGTCGTGGTGCCCGCGAGCTCCGACCACCGCTACCTGCTCCCGGAGCAGCGCGAACGCACGCCACTCGTATTCGTCGATCGGCCGGCCCGCTTCATCAACGCCGACTCCGTCACCTCAGACAATGTCGGCGGGGCCGAGCAAGCCGTCTCTCACCTCGCCGCCTCCGGGCATCGACGAATCGGGTTCCTGGGCGATGCGTTGGAGATCCAGACGGCAGCAGACCGCCTTCAGGGTTACAGCGTGGCCCTCGCGGCGCTGGGGGTCGACCACGATCCGGCGATCGTCCGCACGGGCCTCCGAAGCGTCGACGCGGCGGCACTCGCAGTGACGGAGCTTCTTCGGGCAGCGAACCCACCGACTGCGCTCTTCACTGCGCAGAACCTGGTTACTGTCGGTGCTCTGCACGCACTGCGCGACCTGGGGCTCGAGCACCGTACGGCGCTCGTCGGCTTCGACGACATCGAGCTTGCGGACCTACTCCAGCCCGCCGTGACGGTCGTCGCCCAGGATCCGGCTGCGATGGGGCGCGCTGCGGCAGACATTCTCTTCCGCCGTCTCGACGGCGACGACTCGCCTCCAGAGCACGTCGCGATCGAGGTCGAGCTCATCGCCCGTGGGTCCGGCGAGATTCCTGCTACCGAATGAGCGATGCCTCAAACGGCGAATCCAAGAATTCAGCTGCGGGCGCCGAGCAGGTCCCGAACCTCCGAGAGCGTAGGGGTTTCGGCGCCAGACCGCGCACACGTGAGCGCGGCAACAGCTGACGCGAAGCGGAGGACATACTCGAGATCGGAGTCCGCGAGGACTGGGAGCTTTCCGCGCACGAGTGCCCCCCGCCCCTCGAGGGCAACGAGAAGGCCGGCCCCGAAGGCATCCCCGGCGCCGATCGTGTCGACGACCTCGACGCGGTGCGCCCCCACCTGAGCACGAGCCCGTTGCGTCGCGGCAATCGCACCTTCGGCGCCGAGTGTCAGGACGACCAGCTCGACGCCGAGATCGAGCAGTTGCGTCGCGACCTCCTCGTGACCGATGTCTGGCATGAGCCAGGCCGCGTCTGACGCGCTCAGCTTCACGATGTGTGCGGCTCGGCAGCAGCGCTCGAACCGTGCGCGATAGCGATCGTGGTTCGTCATCGCCGCGGCGCGCACGTTCGGATCGAGCACGACGATCCGCTTGTCGTGCTCGCGCTCGACGAGAGTCTCGAGTGCGGCCGCCGAGGGCTGGAGAGCAAGCGCGAGCGATCCCACGCACAGCGCGCGAACGTCCGCCCCGGGTGGCGGGAAGGACGCGTACGCAAAGGTCGTCCCGCGCAGGTAGAAGCTGTAATCCGCCTCGCCGTCCGCCGATCGGTGGGCGATCGCGAGTGCGCTGGGCTCCTCGCCGCGACTCGTGTAGTCGAGGCTGACGCCGCTTTCGGCCAGGACCTTCTCGAGCATGCTTCCGAAGTAGTCGTGCGAGAGTCGACCGAGGAAGCCGACCCACGCACCGAGGCGGCCCAGGGCTCGGGCCGTGTTGTACGGCCCCCCGCCGGGGGACGGCAGAACGGCCCCGTCGCTGACGACGAGATCAAGCAGCGCCTCTCCGGCGACAAGAATCATCGACGAACGGGGTCTCGCTTGAAGCAGGCGATTGACAACGTTATCATGCCCGCCGGACAGACCTACAGGTCGAGGAGGTGCACGATGCAACTCAGACCACTTGTAGGGTCGGCGCGGCTCCGCTCCCGCCCAGCGCGGCAACGCGAAGGGTCGCGCGCTCCGCACCGACTCGGCAACGAGGAAGGAGCTAAAGGGATGAGCATTCCCCGCTTGCCGCAGCGCCCGCTAGCGCCTCTCGCGCTGCTGATACTCGCGACAGCACTCATTGGCGCCGTGGGTGCCGGCTGCGGGGGGTCTGGCGGCAACTCGAAGAAGACGCTTACGGTCGCGATCGTCAACAACCCGTTCATGGAGGACATCGCGAAGTTGACACCGTCGCTCTTCACGAAGGAGACGGGCATCAAGGTGAAGTACACGATCCCGCCAGAGGGCAAGCTCCGTGAGATCATCACTCGAGACATCAGCGCCGGCGCCGGTCAGTTCGATGTCATCATGATCGGCCCCTACGAAGCGCCGCAGTTCGGGACCAACGGGTGGCTGAAGGACCTCACCTCCTTCGCCAAGGACGACGAGTCCTACGACGTTGGTGATCTGATCCCGCCCGTGAAGAACGCTCTGTCGGCCCGCGGCAAGCTCTATGCCTCGCCCTTCTACGGCGAGTCGTCGTTCGTCATGTACCGCAAGGACGTCCTGAAGTCGAAGGGCATCACCATGCCCGCGAGGCCGACGTGGGATCAGATTGCGGCAATCGCGCGCAAGATCGACTCTCCTCAGATGGCGGGGATCTGCCTTCGCGGAAAGCCCGGCTGGGGCGACCTCGGGGCGTCGTTCACGACCGTCCTGAACACGTTCGGCGGCACCTGGTGGTCGTCGACGCCGGACGGCAAGGTCGACCAGGCGCAGGTTGACCAGCCAGAGTTCAAGAAAGCGCTCAACTTCTACGTGAACCTGATCAAGGATGCCGGCGAAGACGACGCCGCGGGCGCGAGCTTCAACGAATGCCTGACGCAGTACCAGCAGGGCAAGGTCGCCATGTGGTACGACGCGACCGTCGCCGCCGGTTCGCTCGAGGCCAACGATAGCCCGGTCAAGGGAAAGAACGGCTACGCGCTCGCGCCCGTCGAGAAGACGAAAGCGTCCGGCTGGCTGTGGACCTGGGCGCTCGCGATCCCGCAGAACTCGTCCGATCCGGATACGGCCTGGAAGTACATCTCCTGGGCGACCGGGCCTGACTACATCAAGGCCGCCGGGACGAAGACCTCAGGCGGCTGGTCGGCGGTTCCGCCGGGCACGCGCCTCTCGACCTACCAGATCCCGCAATACCAGCAGGCCGCGAAGGCGTTCGCTCAGAAGACGTTGGACGCGATGAAGGCTGCGCCGATCAACAATCCGGGCACGACGCCGCGCCCGGGCTTGCCAGGGGTGCAGTACGTGGGCATTCCACAGTTCCAGGACGTTGGCAACCGCTGCACCCAGGAGTTCTCGTCGGCGATCTCCGGCCAGACGTCCGTTGATGCAGCGCTGAAGGCCTGTCAGAAGATCGCCGCGGGCATCACGTAACCGTCCACGTGACCATCGCCGACGCCACGGCCGGGACCGTCCGCCCCAGAGACGAGCTCGCCCGGCCGTGGCGTCGGCGCCTGCCGCTACTCCCGGCGCTCTTGTTCACGATCCTCGTCACGCAAGTCCCGTTCGCGCTGAACATCTACTACAGCCTGACGGACTGGACGGTCAATCCGCCGACCCCGCGGAAGTTCGTCGGCTTCGCCAACTACAGGGACCTCGCCGGCGACGAGTTCTTCCGTCAGGCGGCGGTCACAAGCATCGTGATGACCGTCTCGGCCGTTCTTTTCTCACTCGCGTTCGGCACCCTGCTGGCGGTCCTGATCGATCGCAAGTTCTTCGGTCAGGGCATCGTGCGCACCCTGCTGATCACTCCGTTCCTGATCATGCCCGTGGTCGCAGGGTTGATCTGGAAGAACCAGATGTTCAGCAAGCTTTTCGGCGTCGTCAACTGGGGGCTCGAGCGCCTCTCGCTCGACTCCATAGCGTTCGTCTCGAACCACCCGACGTTCTCGATCGTGACCGTGCTGGTCTGGCAATGGACGCCGTTCATGATGCTGATCGTCCTCGCAGGCTTGCAGAGTCAGCCTGAGGACGTGCTTGAGGCGGCCAAGGTCGACGGGGCCACGGCTTTCGGGACCTTTCGCCAGCTCACGCTGCCGCACCTCCGCCGCTATCTGGAGCTCGGTGCGTTGCTCGGCACGATCTACCTGATCCAGGTGTTCGACCAAATCGACGTCATGACCGGCGGCGGGCCTGGGTCGACGAACATCCCGCGCTTCGTCTACGAGCGGTCGATCGGCGGGGGCTGGCTGTTCGGCCAGGCCTCCGCGTACAGCATCGTCGTCGTGGTTGCATCGATCATCGTGGCGACGGCCGCGCTCCGCGTGCTGTCGAGCCTGTTCAGAGGCGAGGAGGCGGCGTAGTGAGGGCCAGGCGCGGAACGCATCTCGACGTCGGAGAGCGACGCTCGGTCAGCGTGCTGCTCGGGTTGTTCGCGTGGTTCGCCGGGCTCGTCTTCTTCTTCCCGGTCTTTTGGATGTTCCTGAGCAGCTTCAAGTCCGAGCTGGACGCAAACGGGCCCCCGAAGCTGTTCTTTCATCCGACGCTCGATCGCTACCGCGACGTGATGGGAAGCACGGAAGGCCTGCTCTCCTTCTCGACCGCAGCGATGAACTCGGCCACGGTCGTCCTGCTGAGCACGGCTTTCGTCCTCGCGCTGGCAATCCCAGCGGCCTATGCCCTGGCCATCAATCAGATCCCGAGATGGCGCGACGTTCTCTTCTTCTTCATCTCGACGAAGTTCCTGCCGATCGTCGCGTCGATCCTGCCGATCTGGATCATCGCGAGCACCTTCCACAAGCTCAACACGCTGACGGTTCTCGTGGTGCTCTACACGGCGATCAATCTGCCGCTGGCGATTTGGATGCTTCGTTCGTTCTTCATGGAGATCCCGCGCGAGTTGATCGAGGCCGCCGAGATCGACGGCGCAAACCTGCGCGGACAATTGACCTCGGTCGTGCTCCCGATCGCCGCCCCCGGTCTCGCAGCGACGGCACTCCTTTGCGTGATCTTCGCCTGGAACGAATACTTCTACGCGGTCCAGCTGAACCCCGTCGCCGGTTCTACGATTCCGATCTGGGTGACTGATTTCGTCGGCACACGCGGGAATTTCCTCGCAAAGCTCTCGGCGGCTTCTGTTCTGGCGTGTATCCCGGTCGTTATCGCCGGCTGGATCGCGCAAAAGCGCATGATTCGAGGGCTCGCGATGGGCGCGATCAAATAGTTTCAGGAGGAAGCCGGTCTCATGGCATCAGTCCAGTACGACTCCGCAACACGTCTCTACCCAGGCACGCCGCGCCCGGCGGTGGATGGGCTGAGCCTCGCGATCGACGACGGCGAGCTGCTTGTGCTCGTCGGCCCCTCCGGTTCCGGCAAGACAACGGCGCTGCGCATGCTCGCCGGCCTCGAGCCGCTCGATGCCGGACGCGTTCTGATCGGCGAGCGCGACGTCAGCGCGGTGCGCCCGCGCGACCGCGACATCGCGATGGTGTTCCAGAACTACGCGCTCTACCCGCAGCTGAACGTCGCCGCGAACATGGGGTTCGCGTTGAAACAGCACGGCGTGCCGAAGGAGGAGCGAGTGAGGCGTGTGCGCGACGTCGCCAGGCTGCTCGATCTCGAGGCATACCTCGATCGGAAGCCGAAGAACCTGTCGGGTGGCCAGCGTCAGCGGGTCGCGATGGGTCGCGCAATCGTGCGACACCCACAGGTCTTTCTGATGGACGAGCCGCTCTCGAACCTCGACGCCAAGCTGCGCGTCCAGACGCGCACAGAGCTCGCCGAGCTGCAGGCGCGGCTCGCCGTGACGACGGTCTACGTCACGCACGACCAAGTCGAAGCGATGACGATGGGCCAGCGGGTCGCTGTGCTCAAGGAGGGGCTGCTGCAACAGTGCGACACCCCGGCGAAGCTGTACCACGAGCCGGCGAACCTCTTCGTTGCCGGGTTCATCGGCTCGCCGGCGATGAACATGCTGCCGAGCTCGGGGCTCGGGCCTCTACGCATCGCCGCCGCGGAGATCGCCGTCGTTGGGGATCTCGCCGCGAGCCGCTCGACGATCGGCTTCCGACCCGAAGCGCTGGCCGTCGGAAGTGGTCCGATCAGGGCGCGGATCCGCACGGTCGAGGACCTCGGGCCCGAGGTCTTGGTGCACGTGATCGTCGACCACGAAGGCGAGGAGCGGCGTCTCGTTGCCAAGGTTCCGGCTCCCTTCACCGGGGCGATCGACGATAACGTGTTGCTCTCACTGAACGGGAGCGTCCACGTCTTCGGAGCCGACGGCGCGCGGATCGCGACCGTTCTCGCACACCCGACCGGCATGAACGTCGAGATCGCAGGCGAGAGCGTCTAACCGAGCTTCTCGACCGCCTCGATCGGACCGTGCCTGGCGAGGCTGCGCGCCGCCCTCTTGAACGCCTCGCAGAACCGATCGTTGTCGCGCAGCGACGGTGGGAAAACTTCGGCGAGGCCGAGGAAAGCGACCGGGTCGCCCAACGAGCGAACCGCGAACGTGGCCGCGTGGTCGGCGCCGGCGTCAATCGCGCGCTCCTCCGTCGGCGTCATCGCGAGGTAACGCGCCCAACCGGCGAGTGCCAGAGCCGCGCAGTCAACTGGTCCGCCGAGCTCGAGCTGCCGTTCGATCGTCGGGATCAGGAACGCTGAGAACTTCGCGGTGCCGTCGATGCAAAGCCGCGCGATCTGGTCGCGCACTCCCTTGTTCTCGAAGCGCCGGAGCACGGATTCCGCATACTCGTCGCGCGGATGACCCGGAATCTCGGTGAGCGTCGGAATCGCCTCCTCGTGGAGAAACCGGTCGACGAAACGGCGCATCGCCGGCACTCCCACGGCCTCGTCGACGTAGAGGATCCCGGCAAGTGATGAGAGGTAGGCGATGCACGAGTGCCCCGCGTTCAGCATCCGTAGCTTGTAGAGCTCCCAGCTGCGCACGTCGTCGGTGAAGATCACACCGGCGTTTTCGAAGGGTGGAGGCTCGGCCGCGAAACGATCCTCGATCACCCACTGGCGGAAAGGCTCGGTAACGACCGGCCAGGCATCGACGATGCCCCACGTCTCGCGCAACCACGCACGGTCGCCGTCGACCGTCTGCGGCGTGATCCGGTCGACCATCGAGTTCGGAAAGGTGCATGCGCGATCTACCCAGGCTGCGAGGCCGTGGCTGCGCGCCTCGCAGACAGTCATCACAGCGTTGCGCGCGACGGTGCCATTACCTGGGAGGTTGTCGCAGCTCAGGATCGTGAGTGGCGCACCACCGGCCACCCGGCGTGCATCCAGACCGTCGACGATCGCCTCGATGGTCGCGTTGCGTACCTCAAGCGAGTAGCCGGACTCCGTAATCGTGAGCGAGAGGATCTCGATGCCCGGATCAGCGATCTGCGCGGCGAATGCCGCTTGATCGTCGACCGCGACGACGAAGTCGATGATGCTCCCGACCACCTGCGGCCGCGGCCCGTCATTTCCGCGCTCGACAAGCGTGTAGAGATAGTCCTGTGGCGCAAGTGCGTCGCGCATCCGTAGGTCGCCTCGAAGCAGGCCGAGTCCGCGAATGCCCCAGTCGCTCCCGGCCTCGGCGAGCTCGTGCACGTAGAGCGCGAGATGCGCACGATGAAATCCGCCGACGCCGAGGTGCAGGATCCGCGGGCGAAGCGCCGAGCGCTTGTAGGTCGGGACCGGGATGCCGTGCGCCGCGATCGCATCGAGGATCTCTTCGCGCAATCGAGGGAGCGGGGCGATCACGGGCATCGGACGAAGCTACAGCTGATTAGGCTGAACGCGAAGACAGGTTGCAAAGGCGCCAGATCGTGAGCGAGGGCTGCGCACAACATCGCTGGGGCTGCCACTGACCTTCCAGAGCGAGATCGACCTCGTGCTCGCACTCGGCACGGGGCCCCTCTGCCCTATTGGTTTGCGCTACTCAGCACCGGCGGGCAAAAGTGGGCAAAACGTTTCACGCACACACGGGCTGACCACGGACGCAGAAACGGGGCCTTTCGAGGTAGCGGGGCCGTGATTTGAACCGGCGACTTCCGGGTTTATGCCTTAGCGACCAGCCACAGCGGTTTCCTAAACCGCGTGCGCAAGTTCGATTCTTGCCGGGGGCACTCTCCCTGAGGGAGGGAATTTGGGGCGAATCGCCAGCAAAATGCCCTATTTTCCGTTCGCCCGCTTCCGACTGTTCGAACCCGCTGCCGTCCGTTTCAGACCCTATCGCCAGGGTCTCGCCGGCGTCTACAGGGTCGAGACAGGGTCGCAAATCGGCACGGGAGTAGCCGCCGCATCGATGGCGTAGGCTTACTCCACTTCCGACCGAAGGGCAGGCGAGTTGTCTGACGCCGCTGACCTGCTGCGGGCGATTGCGGCCTTTTCATGGGTTGTGCTGGCGTTTGTTGTCTTCCTCGCCTTGCTCAGAGTCCTGAGGTCTCAGGACGTACCCCTGACCAAGCTCGGCCTTGGACCCGGTGGCGTGACGATGGAGTGGGCCGAAGCGAAGTTCGACGCAGCCGTTTCCAGGTCAGACGACGAGACACAACGCGCCATCGGGAATGTCGCGAAAAGGTCGGTCATCGAGCGCCTGAAGACGCATGCAGATCTTCTGGCGAGAGCCCGCATCCTTTGGGTGGACGATCATCCGGAGAACAACGCGGCGCTGATCGAACTCCTCCGAGAGTTCAAAGCGAGCATCGACACACCCCGATCCAACAAGGAGGCATTCACGCTGCTCGGCGAAAGCCGGTACGACGTGATCATTTCCGATGTCGGGCGCGACGACGAAGGTCCTGGGAGTGACCTGAAGGGGATCGAGTTAGCGCGAACGGTCTTCGAGCGTTGGGGACAGCGGGTCCTGTTGTTCACGGCTCGGTTCGATCCTGCACGCGTACCCGGCCTGTCCGACGAAAAGCGATTACGTCTCGTCACCGAGGTGCAGAGGAGCGTCTTCGGAAGAACCAATCGCTACGACGAAGCACTCCATCTCGTCTTGGACATGCTCGAGCGCGTCAAGGCTGCCTAGTCTGGAAGCCCTATCTCGGTGCCGTCGAAGCTGGCGAAGTAGAGGACGAGGCCCCAGCCGTAGGACAGGTCGCGCCCGAGGTAGGCACCGAGCGCTTCGGCAAGCGCTCGTCGAGCGCTCCGACTCGTCGCCGGAACGCCCGGATCTGCCGCCGCGTGACCCTGAGCTGCGGTGTTGAACCTGCTTATTGAGCGCACCGATCCTTGTGGCTCTCGCGTTCATCCGATTCGGACGACGCGCCCGCCCCGGCCCCCGGGCTAGCGTCGCCCACCGGTGAACAAGCGCCTGCGATCGTGATCCTCGCGTCGACTCTCGGCGCCGCGCGGAGCCAGATGGCGTTCACGCTCGGCTTCCACATCATCCTGGCCTCGCTCGGCGTGGCGCTTCCTGCGCTGATGCTGATCGCGAACTACCGCGGCCTCCGCCATGACGACGCCGACGCGCTGAAGCTCGCGCAGCGATGGTCGAAGGCGGTTGCGGTCACGTTCGCCGTAGGCGCGGTGACCGGGACGGTGCTCTCGTTCGAGTTCGGGCTCCTCTGGCCTGCGTTCACGGGCCGGTTCGGCAAGGTGTTCGGCGTGCTGTTCGCGATCGAAGGCATCTGCTTCTTCCTCGAGGCCATCTTCATCGCGATCTACATCTTCGGCTGGAAGCGCCTGTCGCCGTGGACGCACTTCTGGACCGGTGTGCCGGTCGTGATCACGGGCTTGGGCGGGGCGTTCTCGGTCGTCGCAGTCAACTCCTGGATGAACCAGCCGCAGGGGTACTCGCCGACGACGGGCAAGGTCACGTCGGTCGAGCCGCTGAAGGTGATCTTCAACCCGGCGGTGTCCTACGAGGTGCCGCACATGATCCTGGCGGCGTATCTCGTCACCGGGTTCCTGGTCGCCGGCATCTACGCGGTCGGGCTGCTCCGCGGCCGGCGCGATCGCATCCATCGCCTCGGTCTCCTGATCCCCCTGACCGTCGCCTGCATCGCCACGCCGATCCAGTTCGCCGTCGGCGATACGGCCGCCCGTGCGATCGCGAAGCACCAGCCGATCAAGTTCGCCGGCATGGAGTGCGTGCAGAAGACGCACAGCCACGTGACGGAGTACATCTACGGGAGGTGCACGTCGACCGGCGTCAAGGGCGGGATCGGGATCCCGGGCTTCGACTCGTTTCTGGTCGGTTGGAGCACCAGCACAGAGGTGACCGGTCTCGACTCAGTGCCGTCCGACGATCGCCCGCCGGCGAACACGATGCTGCACTGGGCCTTCGACACGATGGTCGGGATCTGCACCGTGCTGATCGGCCTCGGGCTCTGGCTGGGCGTCGGCTGGTGGCGGAACCGAGACTTCCCGCAGACGAAGTGGTTCTTACGAGCGACAGCCGTCTCGGGAGTGGCGGCGGTGGTTGCGCTGGAGTGCGGTTGGATCGTGACTGAGGTCGGACGCCAGCCGTGGATCGTCTACAACGTCATGCGCACGTCCGACGCCGTCACGCTCGCGAGCGGTGTCTGGGTCACGTTCGGCGTTATTCTCGCCCTCTACGTCGCGCTGGGCGCGGCGCTGATCATCACCCTGATGGCGATGTCGCGACGCTGGCGCAGCGCAGACGAGGAGGATGACGGCGTACCGTACGGCCCGGAGCCCGGCCCGCCGCCGGACCTTGCCACGGAGACTTCAGGGTGAGCAAGGCCGACGCTGTCGCCGTCGTCCTCTGGATTGGCGTGACCATGTATGCGATCTTCGCCGGCGCAGACTTCGGGGCGGGTCTCTGGAGCCTGCTGTCGGGAACGGGTGACCGCGGCCGACGGCCCCGCGAGCTGATCGACTGGGCGATCGGGCCCGTCTGGGAGGCCAATCACGTCTGGCTGATCTTCGCGCTGGTGGTGCTCTGGACGGGCTTCTCGTCCGCCTTCGAGGCCGTCTTCTCGACGCTGTTCATCCCGCTGAGCCTCGCGGCACTGGGGATCGTGGTGCGCGGCGCCGGGTTCGCATTCCACCACAACGCCCGCCGCGCCCGTGGGCGGGTACTTGCCGAGAGGCTCTTCGGCCTCGCCTCGGTACTCACGCCGTTCTTCATGGGGACGGTCGTCGGGGCGGTCGCGGGTGGCCGAGTACCGGTCGGCAACGCGGCGGGCGACGCCGTGACGAGCTGGCTCAATCCGCTCTCGCTGGTGATCGGAGCGCTCTTCGTCGCCACTGGCGCCTACCTGTCCGCGGTCTTCCTCGTGAGCGACTCGCGCCGCGCGGGCGCTCCCGACCTCGAGCAGTACTTCGCCACGCGGGCGCTCGTAGCCGCCGTCGTCACCGGGGCGCTGGCGGCCGCCGGTCTCGTCGTTCTGCACGGCCACGCACGGTTCGTCTTCGACGGCCTCACTCATGACGGCTTGCCGCTCGTGATTCTCTCGGCCCTCTGCGGGATCAGCGTGCTCGTCCTGCTTCACCGCCGAGCGTGGCGCGGGACGAGGCCGCTCGCGGTGGGCGCGGTCGCTTCCGTGGTCTGGGGCTGGGGCATCGCGCAGCATCCGTACCTCCTCCCGGAGACACTCAAGATCTCGGCCGGAGCGGCTCCGAGCGCCACGCTCACGACCCTGTTGGTCGTCTTCGGCGTGGCCGTCCTCCTGGTGCTGCCGTCCATCGCACTGCTGTTCACGCTCGCCCAGCGCAGTGTCGTCGAGGAGACCGCGCGGCCTTCGCCGCGTACGACCGAAGGGGAGGCCTGAAATCGCCTCGACCGCTCCCGCGCGCGGCGGGCTCGTTCTTGGCGCCCTGATCGCGGTCGCGGCCGTCGCCAACCTCGGCCTGGCGATCGCGAACGTAGCGCTGCCTTCGATCGGGAAGGCGTTCGACGCCTCGCAGACGGAGCTCAACCTCGTCGCGGTCGGCTACTCGCTCGGTCTCGCGGCCTCGGTGCTGTACTTCGGCGCTGTCGGCGACCGCTATGGCCGTAAGCTCCTCCTGCTCCTCGGCATGGTGCTGACGGTGCCCGCCGACTGCCTCGCCGCATGGGCGCCGTCGATCGAGGTGCTGTTCGGCGCACGGGTGCTCGGCGGGCTGGCGGCCGGGATGGCCTATCCGACAACGCTGGCGCTGATCACCGCGCTCTGGTCGGGGCCGGCACGCACGAGGTCGATCGCGCTCTGGGCGGCGACCGGGGGCGCCCTGTCGGCGCTGGGCCCGCTCTGCGCCGGGATTCTGCTCGAGCACTTCTGGTGGGGATCGGTCTTCCTCCTGACGCTGCCGCTGGCGGCGATCGCGCTCGTAATGGCGCTCCTGCTCGTGCCGAGCCACGTCAACGAGACGGCCGAGCCCGTCGACCACCTCGGCGGCGTCCTCTCCATCGTCCTCGTAGGGGCGCTGATCCTCGGGATCAACTTCGCCGCCGTGCCCAACGAGACGACGTTGATCGTAAGCCTGTTCGTGGTGGCCGTCGCGGGTCTGAGCGCCTTCTACATCCGGCAGCGCCGGGCGGCGAATCCGCTGTACGACCTCGAGGCAGCTGCCCGGCCGACCTTCTGGGTGGCCGCATGCGCGGGGCTGATCGTGTTCGGGTCATTGATGGGCGCGATGTACATCGGCCAGCAGTTCCTGCAGAACGTGCTCGGCTACTCGACTGTGGACGCCGGGCTCGCCATCCTTCCCGCTGCGGCCTGCATGGTGGTCGTGGCACCGCGGTCTGCGAAGCTCGTCGAGCTCAGAGGCGCTCGGGAGACCCTCCTCTTCGGCTACGTGTTCGTGCTGCTCGGCTTCCTCACGATGCTGCTGCTCTGGAAGGAGGACATCAGCTACTGGAAGGTCGCGCTCGGCTACTCGTTCGTCGGTATCGGAGTCGGCCTCGCCGGCACCCCGGCTTCGCACTCGCTCACCGGGTCGGTGCCGGTCAGGCGGGTCGGCATGGCCTCGGGTACGGCCGACCTTCAACGCGACCTCGGCGGGGCGATCATGCAATCCATCTTCGGCGCGCTGCTCACAGCTGGCTACGCGGCGACCGCGGGTGCCCTGGTCTCGTCTTCGGGGAAGAACGTCACGAGCAGCACGCAGGCCGAGTTGACGAAGTCGTTCTCGAGCGCCGCCGACACCGCCTCGCGGTACCCGTCCTCGATCCAAGACCAGATCATCGCCGGCGCGAAGACGGCGTTCCTCCAGGGGGACCAGTGGGCGTACACGGCCGGCATCGTGGCGGTGCTCCTGGGAGCGACGCTCGTCTTCTTCATGTTCCCGAAGCGAGAAGAGGAGCGCAGCCTGCTCGCGCAGTACCAAGCCGAGGACACCGCCGCCCCGCCGGAACCGCCTCCCGAAGGGGTGCCCACACCAGTGTCCTGAAGCTTCATCCCCTTCGGGTGACGGCGGATGGGCCGCCTGTCCGTACCGTCGCGTCGTGCGCGCTCGAGGAGAAACGAGCGGCCGCCCGCGCGTGGTGATCCTAGGAGGAGGATTCGGCGGGATCGGAGCCGCCAAGAAGCTGAGCAAGAGCGACGTCGACGTCGTGCTCGTGGACGGGCACGACTACCACACGTTCCAGCCGCTCCTCTACCAGGTCGCGACCGGCCTGCTCGAGCAGCCCGCAGTCGGGCATCCGATCCGCGATCTCTTCCACAAACAGGACAACGTCCGCGTCCACCAGGACCGCGTGACGGGAATCGACCTAGAGGCGCGCGAGGTGAGCTTCAGCGAGCTCGAGCCGGAGCGGTACGACTACCTCGTGCTCGCGCTCGGGGCGGAGGTCAACTACTTCGGCGTCGACGGTGCGGCCGAGCACGCGTTTCCGCTCTACACGCTCGCCGATGCCGTGCGGCTCAAGGATCACGTCCTCGAGCGCTGGGAGGCGGCCGACCGGAACCCGCAGCTCGTCGCGGACGGAGCCCTGAACATCGTCGTGGTCGGGGGCGGCCCGACCGGGGTCGAGACGGCAGGCGCAATGGCGGAGCTCTACAGCGGCGTCTTCCGCAAGGACTATCCCGACGTCGCCCCGGAGCAGGCGCGAATCGTGCTCGTCGAGGCCTCGCCTGAGATCTTCGCGATGTTCAAGCCGGACATCCGGTCCTACACGGAGCAGGCGCTCTCCAAGCGCGGCGTCGAGGTGATGACCGGAGAGGTCGTCAAGTCGGTCTCACCGGAAAAGGTCGTGCTCAAGTCGGGAACCGTTCTCTCCACGCACACGCTCGTGTGGGGAGCCGGACTGCAAGCGAACGCGCTCGTCCGCTCGCTCGGCCTCGAGCTCGAGCGCGGTAACCGCATCGGTGTCGACGGCGAGCTGCGAATACCGTCTCACCCCGAGGTGTTCGCGGTCGGCGACATCGCGGCGATCACGGATCCCAAGACGGAGCAGGTGCTACCGCAGCTCGGCTCGGTCGCGCTGCAGTCCGGGGAGCACGCCGGGGAGACGATCGCGCGCAGCGTCGACGGCAAGGAGACGAAGCCCTTCAAGTATCGAGACAAGGGCACGATGGCCACGATCGGCCGGGGCGCGGCCGTGGTGCAGATGCTCGGCGGCAAGACGATGAAGGGGAAGACGGCCCAGATGGCGTGGGGGACGGTCCACCTCGCGCTGCTGCCGACCAACGAGGACCGCGCCAAGGCAGTGGTCGACTGGGCCGGCGCGGGGTTGACGCATCAACGCTCGGGCCGGATCAGGGTCGAGACCTAAGGAGGGAGACGCGGAGATGGCGACTGCAGCACCCGAGATGGAGCAGCGCGCGAGCGCAGAGACCGGCAGGAACCGGCCGACTGACGTCCTGGTCGTGTTCGGCATCACCGGCGACCTCGCCAAGGTGATGACGTTCCGCTCCCTCTACCGGCTGGAGCGGCGCGGGTTGCTGGACTGCCCGATCGTCGGCGTAGCCGTCGACGACTGGACAGTCGACCAGCTGAAGGAGCGGGCACGGACCTCCATCGAAGGAACCGGCGAGCAGCTCGACCCGGAGGTCTTCGAGCGCTTCGCGAACCGGCTCTCCTACGTCGAGGGCGACTTCGGCGAGGCCGCGACCTACGAGCGCGTGGCGAAGGCGATCGAGGGCTCGCAGCAGCCGGTCTTCTACCTCGAGATCCCGCCCTTCCTTTTCGGACGGGTCGTCAAGGGACTCTCCGAGGCGGGCCTCACCGACAACGCGCGCGTGGTCGTCGAGAAGCCGTTCGGCCACGATCGCGCCTCCGCGACCGAGCTCGCCGATGAGCTGCACCAGTACATCGACGAGTCACAGCTCTACCGGATCGACCACTACCTCGGGAAGATGGGGCTCGAGGAGATCCTCTACCTCCGATTCGCGAACTCGATGCTCGAGCCGATCTGGACGCGCAACCATCTGGAGTCCGTCCAGATCACGATGGCCGAGGACTTCGGGGTCGAGGATCGCGGTCACTTCTACGATCCGGTCGGCGCGCTGCGGGACGTCGTGGTGAATCACTTGATGCAAGTGGTCGCCGCCGCGGCGATGGAGATCCCCTCGCGGCGTGAGCCCGACGCGATCAAGGACGCCCAGGTGGCGCTCTTCCGCGCGGTCGGCACGGCCGACCCAGCCCACTACGTGCGTGGCCAGTACGACGGCTACCTCGACATCGACGGAGTTGCGGCGAGCTCGACCACCGAGACGTATGCGGCGCTCCGGCTCGAGATCGAGAACTGGCGCTGGGCCGGAGTGCCGTTCTTCATCCGCACGGGAAAGTGCCTGAAGGCGACCGAAACAGAGCTGAGGCTCGTCTTCAAGCATCCGCCGAAGCTCGGTTTCCACCTGCGAGCCAGGCGCCCCGAGCCGAACCAGCTCGTAGTCAAGCTCGATCCCTCGACCGGGATCCGGCTCGTCGTCGACGCTCACCGTGGCGACGTCAGCGGGGCTTCGGCGATCAGTCTCGACATGGAGTTCGGCGAGGAGGGCGGCGAAGGTCCGACACCGTACGAGGTGCTTCTCCAGGCGGCGATGCTCGGCGACAGCACGCGCTTCACCCGCCAGGACGGGGTCGAGGAGGCTTGGCGGATCATGCAACCGCTCCTCGACAATCCGCCACCCGTCGAACGGTACGCGCCGGGGTCGTGGGGGCCCGAAGCGGCGGAGAAGCTCGTCGCGGGCCACGGCACCTGGCACGAGCCCTGGGTGACGTCATGAGCACGACCGCCGCACAAGCGGACACCCAACCCCAGAGCGCGGCTGCGCCGTCGCCGTTCCCCCCGATCGCGGACTACGCGTTCTTGTCGAACTGCCACACGGGCGCGCTCGTCGCGCCGGACGGTGCGATCGACTGGCTCTGCATACCGTCCTTCGACTCGGCGAGCGTCTTCGGCAGCCTCCTCGACCGTGAAGCCGGCTTCTTCAGGTTCGGCCCGTTCGGGATCGCACATCCGACCGCGCGTGCGTACGAGCCCGGAACCAATGTGCTCGTGACGACGTGGAAGACGCCCAACGGCTGGCTCCTGATCCGCGACGCGCTGACGATGGGACCTTTCGACCACGAGGACACGATCACGCCGCACGCGCGGCCGCCGGCCGACGACGATGGCGACCACATGCTCGTCCGGACGGCCGAGTGCATTGACGGCCACGTCGAGCTCGAGCTCGTCTGCGAGCCGGTGTTCGACTACGGCCGGACTCCCGCACAGTGGTCCGCAGTCGGAGAAGATCTGCACGCCGCGGACGCGAGCGGCGCCGGCCAGACCTTCCGGCTACAGACCGACCTCGCGCTGGGCATCGAGGGCGAGCGCGTGCGGGCCCGCCACGTGCTGCAACCCGGCGAACGCGCCTTCTGCGCCCTCTCGTGGGCCGAGGGGCTCGCGGCGCCGCAGAACGTCGACGAGGCACGGGAACGGCACAAGGCGACGACGCGCTACTGGCGCAACTGGCTGACCACGGCCCGGATTCCCGACCACCCGCTCCGTGACCCGATTCAGCGGTCTGCGCTGACGATCAAGGGCCTGACCTACATGCCGACCGGCGCGACCGTGGCCGCGTTGACTACATCGCTTCCCGAGACGCCGGGCGGCGAGCGGAACTGGGACTACCGCTACACCTGGATCCGCGACACGACGTTCACCCTGCAGGCGCTCCACTTCCTCAACCTGAACTGGGAGGCGAACGAGTTCATGGAGTTCGTCGCCGAGCTCGAGCCGACCGAGGACGGATCGCTGCAGATCATGTACGGCATCGACGGCCGCCGCAACCTGGCCGAGTCGACGCGCGACGAGCTGACTGGGTACGCGGGCGCGAAGCCGGTCCGCGTCGGGAACGGGGCCTTCGACCAGCGCCAGAACGACGTCTTCGGCGCCGTGCTCGACTCGATCCTCCTGCACACGCGGCACAGCCAGCGCCTGCCGCGGCAGCTGTGGCCGATCGTCGAGTCGCAGGCCGAGTGTGCGATCAAGGTCTGGCAGGAGCCGGACCAGGGCATCTGGGAGGCGCGTGGCAAGCCGCAGCACTACGTGTCTTCGAAGCTCATGTGCTGGGTCGCGCTTGACCGGGCGGCCAAGCTGGCCGAGATCCGGGGCGACCCGCAGCTCCAGGCGAACTGGCAGACCGCCGCCGACGAGATTCGGAAGGACATCCTCGAACACGGCGTACGGGACGGCGTCCTCCGCCAGCACTACGAGACCGACTCGCTCGACGCCTCGACCCTGCTCGCCGCGATCTTCGGCTTCCTGCCCGGTGACGACGAGGTCCTGCGCAAGTCGGTCGAGGCGATCGCTACCGACCTGACCGAGGACGGGTTCGTGCTGCGGTATCGCACGGGCGAGACGGACGACGGCCTTGCCGGCAAGGAAGGAACGTTTCTCATCTGCTCCTTCTGGCTTGTCTCGGCCCTCGCCATCGTGGGCGAGCTCCAGCAGGCCCGGGACCTGATGGAGCGGCTGCTGCGGGTCGCCTCGCCGCTCGGCCTCTACGCGGAGGAGTTCGACGCGCCCACGGGCCGGCACCTGGGCAACTTCCCGCAGGCGTTCTCGCACCTCGCGCTGATGGAAGCGGCGGCGCGGCTCATCATCCCCGACCTGATGGAGGAGTACTGAGTGGACGCGTACGACGTGATCATCGTCGGGACGGGCGCAGGTGGCGGCACGCTCGCGCGGCACCTGGCCCCTTCCGGTAAGCGGATCCTGCTGCTCGAGCGCGGCGAGTGGCTCCCGCGTGAACCGCAGAACTGGCTCGCCCAGGACGTGTTCGTCGACAACCGCTATGTCTCCGAGGACACTTGGTACGACGAACACGGCAAGGCGTTCCAGCCGCAGATCCACTACTTCGTCGGAGGAGCGACGAAGCTCTACGGCGCGGCGCTCTACCGGCTTCGCGCTGAGGACTTCGGTGAGCTCCGGCATCACGACGGCATCTCGCCTGCATGGCCGATCTCGTACGACGAACTCGAGCCGTACTACACGCTCGCTGAGCACCTCTACGAGGTCCACGGCGCCCACGGCGAGGACCCGACCGAGCCACACGCAAGCGCGGACTACCCGTTTCCGCCGGTCTCGCACGAGCCGCGCATCCAGCAGCTTTCGGACGATCTCGCCGCTGCGGGATACCACCCGTTCCACGCCCCCTGCGGGATCCGCCTGAACGAGGGGAACCTTCCCTACAGTGCCTGTGTCCGGTGTGCCAACTGCGACGGCTTCCCCTGCGCGGTCAAGGGCAAGTCGGACGCCGAGGTGCTCGGCGTGCGACCCGCGCTCGAGCACGCGAACGTCGAGCTGCTCACGAACGCCGAGGTCGTGAAGCTGGAGACTGACGGCGGCGGCTCTACTGTCAGCGGCGTGGTGGTCGAGCATGGCGGCGAGACCAAGACGTTCTCAGCCGACCTCGTCGTGGTCGCCTGTGGCGCCGCCAATACGGCGAAGCTGCTGCTCGTATCAGCCTCGGAGCAACACCCGCAGGGACTCGCGAACGGCTCGGACCAGGTCGGCCGCAACTACATGTTCCACAACAGCCAGGCTGTGCTCGCGCTCTCGCATGACGAGAACCCGACGGTGTTCCAGAAGACGCTCGGCCTGAACGACTTCTACTTCGCCGGCAACGGCCACGACTATCCGCTCGGAAACATCCAGATGGTTGGCAAGTCACAGGCGCCCATGTACCGCGGCGAGAAGCCCGTGCAGACGAGGCTCGCCCCGCAATGGACGCTCGAGCGGGTCGCCAAGCACGCGGTCGATTTTTGGCTTTCGACCGAGGACCTGCCGATGCCGGAGAACCGGGTCACAGTCGACGGCGAGGGCAAGCTGACGCTCGCCTACAAGGCCACGAACGACAAGCCAAAGAAGGAGCTGCACAAGCAGCTCGGCTCGATGCTCGGGAAGCTCCGGATGGAGCCCGACCACCTCTTCCACCGCTTCGCGTACATGAAGAACGACATCCCGGTCGCCGGCGTCGCGCACCAGGCAGGTACATGCCGGATGGGCTCCGACCCGGCCACGTCGGTCGTCGACCGGGACTGCCGCGCCCACGAGGTCGACAACCTCTACGTCGTGGACACGAGCGTCTTTCCGAGCATCGGCGCAGTCAACCCGGCGCTGACCGCGATGGCCAACTCGCTTCGGGTCGGTGACCACCTGCTCGAGCGGATGGGCGCCAGAGCGGAGGCGGCGCCGGCCTCGGCTTAGCGGCTCGCGCCCTCAGCGTCGCAGGGGATCTCGAAGCGTCCGTCGGCGATGCCCGTTTCGTTTGTCAGTTGCTCGACCGTGCGCTCCATCGCGACCGGCCGCAGGCCGCCCGCGCCATGGTTGTAGGGATGGTCGAGGAACCGGAGCAGGAGCAGCGTCGAGCTGATCACCACCGCGACGCTGCCCATCATCGTCCCTTGCACGATCGCTCGCTCCCCGCTGTCGGCGAAGAAGAGCATGAAGACGAAGATGATCCCGGCGCTCAGAAACAGGACGATCCACAGAGGCGTCGGGATCACGCCTTCGGCGCCGTGCGCCCGGTCCGCGCGCGCGCTCTCACGGTCGGTGCGCTCGTCGAGCCACTTGCCGTAGGCGGCCTGCTCGGCCGCCGAGCGGGGCTCGACCGTCTTGAGAGTGCGGAACATGGCAAGCCCCCAAGGGTTGTGTCCGTTGCCGAGCGTGCCCGACTCCATCCGCGGCCATTCCTGGCGCACGACCGAGCGTGCGTAGCAGAGCAGCTCACCCGAGAAACGGACGCGCACGGCGACCGGCATGAGCTGGGCCGTCTCGAACTGCTCCACCACGATCCGCGCCTCGTCCACGGCGCCGCTGCGCGAGGTGTCGAAGCTCTCGAAGGCGAGGAACACGACGAAGCCGAGCAGCACGGCGAAGCCGGTCGCGAGGACGCCGAAGACGCCCGCCGCGCGGTCGCCGTCCTCGAAGTAGCTTCCCTCGGGAGCACGCCGCCTGACGATCAGCATCGCGGTGGTTGCGACGACGGCGACCAGCACGACGATCAGCGCCGCCCAGAAGAGATTCATACGACTCAGCAAGCTAGAAACCCGTCGTCCCAGCAGCATCGTCCGATGCGGGTGAAGCCCGCCGCCGACGCGCTGCGGAAGCTCCGGCGATGAATCCGTCAGGCGAACAGGTCGAGCTAGCGTTCGGTGAGCAGCGGGCCGTCGTCGTGGGTGTCGGCGCCGGCTTGCGCACCTACTCCGTCGGTGACCGGCCGATCCTCGACGGTTACGGCGCCGACGATCTCTGCCCCTCAGGCCGCGGCCAGCTGCTCGTTCCGTGGCCGAACCGGATCGAGGACGGCCGCTATGAGTTCGGCGGGAGCTCGCACCAGCTTCCGCTCAACGAGCTCGAGCGGCGAAACGCGATCCACGGTCTCGTGCGCTGGTCGCACTGGTCGATCGCCGATCGCGCTCCGGACAGGGTCGCATTCGAGCACATCCTGTATCCGCGACCGGGCTACCCGTTCGCGCTCGAGCTACGGGTCGCGTACTCGCTCTCCGAGGACGGGCTCGTCGTGCGGACCGAGGCGACAAACGTCGGTTCCGAGCCCGCCCCGTACGGAGCGGGCTCGCACCCGTACCTCGCCGTCGACCAGGATGTCGTCGACGGGGTCGAGCTGCGCGTCCCCGCTGCGACCGTGCTGGTGGCCGATGAGCGCGGCCTGCCGGTGGGCCGCGCCGCCGTTGCGGCCGAGGGGCTGGACTTCCGCGAGTCGAGGCCGATCGGGTCAGCGAGGCTCGACCACTGCTTCACCGACCTCGAGCGCGACGACCACGGGAGGGCCGAGGCTCACCTCGGGATGACCACGCTCTGGGCCGACGAGAGCTACCCGTACCTGATGGTCTTCTCGGGCGACGGGCTGCCGGACGTCGAACGCCGCAGCCTTGCCGTCGAGCCGATGACCTGCGCACCGAACGCCTTCCGCACGGGTGAGGGCCTGATCCGGCTCGAACCGGGGCAGGCCCATGGAAGTAACTGGGGCATCCGGGCTTAGGGCCCGCCGGCGGCCGGAGGCAGTGCCATCGATGCACGCAACGCGATGAGGGGCGCGTCGGGGACGCGGATGAGGCCCCGCGTCGGACGGTCGAGGTCGAAGATGACCAGTAGGAGCACGGTCACGAGTGCGCCCGCGAGGACGACGGTGGTGGCCCCACGGCCGTGCATGGCCGTGTACAGCGCGAGGAGGCCGAAGGCGAAAGCGGCGCCGAGCACCTCCAGCGCCAGGACGGCGTTGGGAATGCGGTTGTTGAGAGCCGCCACACGCACCGTCTGCTGGTCGATCATCTCGTTGAGGTTCTCGACGTAGAGCCGTGGGGCGCTGTCTCGCGGCGCGGCTTTGAGCGCGTCCCCGGCCAACCTCCAGAGCCGGCGTTGGAGGACGTCCTCGGAGGCGACGGCGCGCTGGAACCCGGCAGTGGTCGGTACTGCGTTCGAGAGCTTCAGGCTTGCGCCCGTGTACTGCCGCAGCAGCTGGAGCGAGCGGCTTCGCATCGGCTCGGCCAGGGTTTGCGCTCGAAGGTAGGTCGTTCCGATCGTGTTGGCGTCGTCAACGACGGCGGCTCGGCGCGCGTCGTAGCGCCCGATCGCCAGCGTCAGGCCGAACGCGAGGATCAGCCCGACCAGCGCGAAGAACGCCCCCTGGACAATCCCGACCGGCTCGCGCAGCGTCTCCGCCTGCATACGCAAGACCCGACCGATCGCGTAGCCAACGGCGACAAACCCGAGGACGACACCGGCGACGATCAGCCAGAGCTCCCACGTGCTGAGTCGGAAGAACATCAGGGGAGAGAATCTCAGAGGACGGCAACGACTACCGCCCGAGTGGCTACGTACCCAAGGTTAAGCGCTCTCTGGCTCGGCTCGGCTACAGGCGCTTAGCCGTTCCCGCGGCGAGCGCTCGGCCGTAATCCGGGGGCCGTCCGGACGCAGGCAGCGCCTCACTGGGGCAATGCCTGGCGCGCAAAGCCTCCGGCAGCTGAGAATCATCCGATTTGCCGCGCTTTCGCGGTCACGGACGGATGCTTCCTAGCCCGGGCAACGACAACGTGAGCGGCGAGAACGGTGACGACCTCGTCGTCGGCAACTTCGGGAACGACTCGCTCGCGGGCGGGAACGGCGACGACATCCTCGAGGGGGGACAACGTGGATCAGTCGGGTGAGGGCCCGGCCGAGGATCCGAACCCGAACAACGACACATGCGCAGGCGGGAGGGGAGCAACACGCTCTTCTTCTGCGAGCTCCAGACCTAAGCTCTTGCGACAACCCAGCCGGGCGGGGCTCCGCGTTCCGCGCGGAGCCCGCCCGGCACGTACTAGCGCGACGAGGACTCGTTCAGGCTGACGGCAGCTCGAATGAGGTTCACGAACGCCTGCTCGTCGATCTCTTCGCCCTCGTGGAGGTCGATCGCCCGCCGGGTTTTGCCCTCGAGGCTCGCGTTGAACAGGCCCGAAGGGTCTTCCAGCGAGGCGCCCTTGAAGAACGTGAGCTTCACCACGCTCTTGTACGTCTCGCCGGTGCAGATACCGCCGCTATGCGACCAGACCGGCGTTCCAGGACTTGTGGCCTTCGCCCACTTCCACTCCTCGACGACCTCCGGATCGGCCTCCTTGATCAGCTTGCGGATCCTGCTCAGCGTCTCCCCGCGCCAGTCCCCCAGCTCGGCGATTCTCTGGTCGATCTGCTCCTCGGGCCTCATGCCGCGATCTTCTCCAGCAGCGCATCGACGCGGTCGAAGCCGTGCTTCGCGCCCTCCTCCACGCCGTACTGCATCGTGGTGTCCCGCTCCTCGGCCGACTCGAAGCGCATCGTCTGCGTCAGCTTCGTCTGCTCACCGAGATCCTCGAACTCGAGCGTCTGCAGGTGGTTCTGGAACGTCTGCACGAGGCGCTCGGGCGGCTCGACCTCGCGGAACTCGCCCTCGACGACGCCGAAGGCAGTTCGGAAGCGATAGGTGCCGCCGGGACGGACGTCCATCTCCTCGACGACGGTGCCGTCGCCCCACCACTCGGGGATCAGCCCCGGATCCGTCCAGACGGAGTAGACGTGTGCCCGTGGTGCGTCGAAGACCCGCTCGACGCGGATCTCGACCTCGCTCGGGGTGGTGACGGTTGTTTCGTTCATTAGCTCACCGCCTGCTTGAGGAGCTTTGCGATCCTGGCCTCGTCGGCTTTCGTCAGCTTCGTCAACGCGTAGGCGACCGGCCACATCGAGCCGTCGTCGAGCCTCGCGGAGTCGTTGAAGCCAAGCATGGCGTAGCGCTCCTTGAACTTCTCCGCGTTGCGGAAGAAGAGGACGACCTTGCCGTCCTTGTTGGCATACGCGGGCATCCCGTACCAGGTCTTCGGCGTGAGGTCGGGGGCGTTCTCCTTGACGATCGCGTGGATCCGCTTGCCGAGGGCGCGATCGCCCGCCGACATCTCAGCGAGCGCGGAGAGCACGGCGTCTTCCCCCTCCGCGGCCGCTTTAAGCTCCTTCGCGCGGGCTCTCATCGCGGCCTTCTCCTCGGCCGTGAATCCGTCCTTCCTCTTTGTCGGGCTCATCGTGCTCCTTTCGTGCGTTCGACAACCTGCGCGAAGCGGTCGAGCCGCTGCAGCCACGTGCTGATGCCTTCGAAGGCATAGGGCACGAGCGTGCATCTGCGGGTGCGGCCGAGCTTCTCCGTCGTGACGAGCTCCGCTTCCTCTAGCAGCCGGATGTGCTTCTTCATCCCGGTCAGCGACATGCCGAAGGGCCCGGCCAGCTCGCTGATCGTCGCGCTGCCGGCGCCCAGCCGCTCGAGCACGGCGCGCCGAGTCGGGTCGGCGAGGGCTGCGAACGCGCGGTCGACGGTCGGCGAATACTGAACCATTCAGTTCAGTATTGCCCACCTCTCAATGAAACGCAAGGGGAAGTGCCTACGAGCGGCGGGCACGAGCGGTGAAGACGTTCTCCAGCGCTGCGCGGCGGCCATGAGCCAGCGCGCCCGTCAGCACCGCGGCCTCGCCCAGGCTGGAGACCTCGACCCGCGGTGGATAGGGCAGCCACCCGGCGAGGAGCTTGCGCACCGGCTCGAGGAGGAGGTCCGCGTTCGCTCCGACCCCACCACCCAGGACGACGAGGCCGACGTCCGCAACCGCGGCCACCGGCGTGATGTGCTTCGCGATCCGCCGCGACTCCTCGTCCACGATTTCGCGCGCAACTGGGTCACCGCCGCGAGCGGCTGCGAAGAGGGCACGGCCGTCGAATGGCGGCGAGAGCGAGGTCTCCCCGGAGCCTCTGGCCACGAGTCCGGCGGCCAGCTCCGAGAGCGCGCTCGCGCACGGGTCGAAGTCCTCGTGCCCTGCGCGCGCATAGTCGAGCTCGCCGGCCGCGCCGTTGTGGCCGCGGTGGATCTCGCCGCGCAGCACGACGCCCGAGCCCAGACCGGTGCCGATCGAGATGAAGACGAAATCGTCGACGCCGCGCGCGATGCCCGCCCACTGCTCACCGACTGCCGCGAGGTTGATGTCGTTCTCGAGCGTGACCAGGTGGCCGAGCCGCTCCTCGGCCTCCTGCCTGAAATCGCGGTCCTCCAGTCCTGGCACGTTCGTCGCGAGCGTCACACGGCCGGTCCCGGTCTCGACCACGCCCGGAACTCCGATGACGACGTTGTCGATCAGTTCGCTCGAAAGACCGCTTGCCTCGACGAGCGCCGCCTCCAGCGAGCCGATCGCGTCGAGCAGTTCCACGCCCCCGACTTCGACGTCCTGGCGGGCGCGGATGTTGCCGCTCAGATCGCAGATCGCGCCGCGCAGGAACCGCGCGCCGAGGTCGAGCCCAAGGGCGAGCGCGGCTTCCGGCACGGGCTCGAAGAAGACAGCGCCGTAGCTCGGCCCGGCGGGATCGTCGGCAGCCTCACGCACGAGCCCCGCCGCGACCAGTGACTCGAGCGCTAAAGACACCGTCGGCTTCGAGATCCCGGCCTGGCGCGAGATCTGCGCACGCGAAATCGGGGCTCCCGCGCGGATCGCCTCCAGCACCGTCCGCTCGTTGAGGTTCTTGAGCAGAGGCGGCGTTGCACGCGGCATCTCGTCAGAGACACTAACGCAACCACGCCTTTCTGCCTAGACTTGACTTCGATTGATGGCCCTGTCAAAGTCGCCTGGTCTAGGTTCCTTACCAGATGACCAACCGCCCCCCAGGTCACGCATGAAGCTCGCCGTCGTCGGCGGCGGCTCGACCTACACGCCGGAGCTGGTGGCGGGGCTGGCTCGGGAGCGCGACCGACTCGATCTCCGTGAGCTCGTCCTGCAGGACATCGACCCGGAGCGCCGAGAGGTTGTCGGCGGCCTCGCCGAGCGGATGCTGACGGCCGCGGGCTATGACGGCGCCCTCTCCGTCACCGACGACCTCGACAGCGCGCTCGACGGCGCGTCCTTCGTCCTGATCCAGCTCCGCGTCGGAGGCCAGGAGGCCCGGATGCGCGACGAGACGATTCCGCTCGCGTGCGGATGCATCGGCCAGGAGACGACGGGGGCCGGCGGCCTCGGCAAGGCGCTGAGGACCCTCCCGGTCGTGCTCGACATCGCTTCGCGCGTTCGCGAGCGGGCTGCCGATGGCGCCTGGATCGTCGACTTCACGAACCCGGTCGGAATCGTCGTGCGCGGGCTCCTGGACGAAGGCCACCGCGCCGTCGGGCTCTGCAATGTCGCGATCGGTTTCCAGCGCTCCTTCGCGCAAATGCTCGGCGTCGAGCCCGACCGCGTGCTGGTCGACCAGGTCGGCCTCAACCACCTGACCTGGGTGCGCCGGGTGCTGCTCGACGGAAACGACGTTCTCCCGAGCCTCATGGAGGAGCACGGCGACGAGCTCGCCGAGCACGTCGACCTCCCGCGCTCGCTGCTCGAGCGGCTCGGCGCGATCCCGTCCTACTACCTGCACTACTTCTACTTCCACGACCGGATCCTCGAGGAGCAGCAGGCCGGCATCCCCCGCGCACAGGTCGTCGCCGAGATCGAGCGCGAGCTGCTCGAGCTCTACCGCGACCCGAGCCTGACGACGAAGCCGAAGCTGCTCGAGAAGCGCGGCGGCGCCTACTACAGCGAGGCGGCGACGCAGCTCGTCTCGTCGCTCGCGAGCGGAGCCGGCGATGTCCAGGTCGTGGACGTGCGCAACGGCGACACCCTCGCCGGGCTCGCGGAGGACGACGCGGTCGAGGTTCCGGCCCGGATCGAGAGCACGGGCCCGACGCCGCTCCCCCAGCCGGCGCTCGCCCCGGAACTGCTGGGGCTTGTCCAGCACGTCGCGGCCTACGAGCGGCTGGCGGCGAAGGCCGCCGTGACGGGCGACCGCGAGCTCGTCCACAAGGCGCTCCTCGCGCACCCGCTGATCGGGCAGGAGTCGCAGGCCCAGGAGCTCACCGAGCGGCTCCTCGCCGCGGAGGTCGTCGCATGAGCGCGTCGCTCGTGCTGGGAATCGACGGCGGCAACTCGAAGACCGACCTCGCCCTCCTTCGGGCGGACGGCGAGGTGCTCTCCCTCGTGCGCGGCCCGCAGAGCTCGCCGCACCACCTCGGCGTCGACGGCTGCCTGCGCGTCCTCGACGAGCTTCTTTCGGAAGCGCTCTCCGATGCCGGCCTGCCGAACGGGGACGGCCCGGCCGCCCAGGTCGGGAAGCTGCTCCTCGCGGGCGTGGATTTTCCCTCCGAGGAGGAGGAGCTGGCCGCGGCCGCGAGCGAGGGCCGGCTGGCCGCCCACGTCTCGGTCGGCAACGACACGTTCGCCGTCCTTCGGGCCGGGACCGAGCGAGGCTGGGGCGTCGCGGTTGTCTGCGGAGCCGGGATCAACTGCGTCGGAGTCGCACCGGACGGGCGCCACGCGCGCTTCCCGGCGCTCGGCTCGATCACGGGCGACTGGGGCGGCGGCTACGACGTCGGGCTCGCGGCGGTCTCCGCGGCCGCGCGCAGCGAAGACGGCCGCGGCGAGAAGACCACGCTCGAGCAGGCCGTGCCCAGGCATTTCGGCCTGAAGACGCCGACGGACCTAGCGGAGGCGATCCACCGGAACCAGCTCGCGATGAGACGCGTGATCGAGCTCGCGCCGGTGGTCTTCGAGGAAGCCGCCCGAGACGCGATCGCCGCGGGGATCGTCGAGCAGCTCGCCGACGAGGTCGTGACCCTCGTGCGGGTCGCGCTCGAACGGCTCGGCATGAGCGGCGAGCCGGTCGAGGTCGTCCTCGGCGGCGGCCTCATGCAGTCGGGCGACAGCCGGCTGATCGGCGCGGTCCAGGACGGCCTGAAACGCGTCGCCCCCGTAGCAACCGCCCAGGTGACGAGCTCGCCGCCGGTCGTCGGCGCAGCGCTGCTCGCGCTCGACGAGCTTGAAGCCGAGCCGGATGCCCAGGCGCGAGCCCGGCAAGAGCTCGGTAAGGCCTACCAACGCATTGAGAAGCAACCCCGGGACGGTCGAAAATGACCGGGAAGGAGTGGTGATGAAACGCGTGCTGATCCTCGCGCTGGCGGCGTGCCTGTGCCTCGCCGCGACCGCCTGCGGAGGCAAGAAGTCGAGCGGCAAGTCCGGAAGCACCTCCGTGACGATCTCGAACGCGCAGGGCACCACCTGGACGTGCGCGTTCAGTCCGTTCAACGCCGATGTGAACTTCCTCTCGATCGGCACCGTCTACGAGGTGCTCACGTTCGTGAACGGCCTCCAGAGCGGCAAGACGACGAACTGGCTCGCGTCGTCCTACGCGTGGAGCGACGGCAACAAGACGCTCACGTTCACGATCCGCGACGGGGTGAAGTGGGCCGACGGCAAGCCGCTCACGGCCGACGACGTCCTGTTCACGTTCGATCTCCTAAAGAAGAACCCCGGGCTCGACCTGAACGCATCCTGGTCGGTCCTGAAGAGCGTCAAGAGGAACGGCAACAAAGTCGTCTTCGAGTTCAAGACCTCGGCCGTGCCGTACTTCTATTACATCGGCGGCCAGACCCCGATCGTGCCCAAGCACATCTGGTCGACGATCAAGAACCCGGTCACCTACAAGGACTCGAAGCCGGTCGGCTCGGGCCCGTTCGAGATGAAGTCGTGCTCGCCGCAGGTGATCAAGTACACGAAGAACGCGGGCTACTGGCAGAAGGGCCTGCCGAAGATCGAGACCGTCTACTACCCGGCGTTCACGTCGAATACCCCCGCCAATCAGCAGCTCGCCAGCGGCAAGGCGCAGTGGGGTAGCCAGTTCATCCCGAACATCGACAAGTACTACCTCGGGAAGAACGCGGCCAACCACTACTGGTTCCCGCCGCTCGTCAACGTCTCGGTCTTCATCAACCTCAAGGACCCGATCCTCAAGGATGTCAACGTCCGCCGGGCGATGGCCTACGCAATCGACCGCGACAAGGTCTCGAAGGTTGGAGAGTACGGCTACGAGCCGCCTTCGAACCAGACGGGCATCGTGACCCCGACCTTCAACGACTGGCTCGACCCGAACCTCGCGAAGCAAATCAACTACAACCCGCAGAAGGCGATCTCGATCCTCGAGCAGGCCGGCTACAAGCGGTCGGGCAACGGCATCTTCCAGACGCCCGACGGCAAGCCGCTCTCGTTCACGATGATCAACATCGGCGGCTACTCCGACTGGGTCGCTTCGGCGCAGATCGTCCAGGAGGAGCTGAAGGCCGTCGGGATCAAGGTCACGGCGCAGAACCTCTCGAGCACCACGTACGACAACAACAACTACACGGGGAAGTTCCAGCTCAGCTACAACGGCAACGAGAGCGGAGGGCCAACCCCCTACTACGAGTACCGCCAGGTGCTGTACTCGAAGAACTCGGCGCCGATCGGCAAGATCGCATCCTCGAACTGGGAGCGGTACGAGAACCCGCAGGTCGACGCGCTGATCGAGCGCTACGCGGCGACATCCGACTCGGCGGAGCAGCACTCGATCATCAAGCAGCTCCAAGCCGTGATGGTGAACGAGATCCCGGTGATCCCCGTGACCGAAGGCGTCGACTGGTACCAGTACAACACCGAGGGCCTCACGGGCTGGGTGACGCAGGGCAACAAGTTTGCCAAGCCGGCCGCATACGAGAATCCGGATTGGGGCGTCATGCTCCTGCACCTGAAGCCGAAGGGATCTGAGTGACGGATTGAGCGAAGCTGGAGCATGAGGCGCGGAGCATGAGATTCATCGTCCGCAGGATGGGCTTCTTCGTCGTCACGCTGTGGGCGGCGGTCACCCTGAACTTCCTGATTCCGCGCCTCATGCCCGGCAACGCGGTGACGGCGATGATGTCCCGGTACAAGGGGCACATCAACCCGGAGGCGATGCACGCGATCCAGGTCGCCTTCGGGCTCGACACGCACGAAAGCCTCCTCCACGCGTACTTCACGTACCTGGGTAACATCGCCCGGCTGCGCTTCGGCGTCTCGCTGACGTTCTTCCCGGACGCAGTCGCCCACCAGGTGCTGCAGGCGCTCCCGTGGACGCTGGCGCTCGTCGGCACGACGACGATCCTCGCATTCGTGATCGGGACGGTAATCGGACTGGTCTCGGCTGCTCGGCGGGGCGGGGCCGCCGACTCCCTGCTCCCGCCGATCTTCGTGATCACCTCCGCCTTCCCGTATTTCTGGCTCGCGCTGTTGTCGATCTGGCTCTTCTCGCTCAAGCTCGGCTGGTTCCCCGAGAGCGGCGGGTACGACGTCACCACCACAGTCGACTGGTCGTGGGCGTTCATCAGCGACGCGGTCGTTCACTCGATCCTGCCGGCGATGACGATCCTGGTCACCTCGGTCGGCGGCTGGATCCTGACGATGCGGAACAACACGATCACGATCCTGGCCGAGGACTACGTGCGCATGGCGCGGGCCAAGGGGCTCTCGCCGCAGCGGATCATGTGGACCTATGTCGGGCGGAACGCGATCCTGCCGAACCTGACCGGCTTCGCGATGTCGCTCGGCTTCGTCGTAAGCGGCGCGATCCTCGTCGAGTTCGTCTTCAACTACCCCGGGGTCGGCTGGATGTTCCTGCAGTCGGTCGAGAACCAGGATTACGCGCTGATGCAGGCGCTGTTCCTGCTGATCACCGTCGCCGTGCTGCTGGCAATCCTCGCCTGTGACGGCCTGACCGCGATCCTCGACCCGCGCACCCGGGAACGGTCGTGACGATCCCCTCGGCCGCCGAGGCCGTCACCCAGCCCCTCGAGGTCGCGCGGCGGCCCGGCGCCGACCTCTGGCGCGCCATCGGGCGCAACCGCAAGGCGGTTGCCGGGATCGTCCTGCTGACGTTCTTCCTCGTCTTGGCCGTCTTCCCGGGCCAGATCGCCCCGTATGACCCGCGGGCCGACGATTTCGGCCGCGGGCTCGGCCCCTCGGGTGCGCACTGGTTCGGGACCACCGCCTACGGCCAGGACGTGCTCTCCCAGCTGATCTGGGGCACGCGCCAGTCCCTACTCATCGCGTTCCTGGTCGGCGGGCTGGCGACGGCCCTCGCCGTGCTCGTCGGCGTGTCGGCGGCCTACCTCGGCGGGACGGCCGACGGCGCCCTCTCGCTGCTGACGGACGTGATCCTCGTGATCCCGATTTTCCCGCTGATCATCGTGATCGCGGCCTACGAGAAGAATTCCGGGCTCTTCACGCTCGTCGTCGTGCTCGGGGCGCTCGGCTGGTCGTATGGCGCACGCCAGTTACGCGCCCAGACACTCTCGCTGCGAACCCGGGACTTCCTCGAGGCCGCGCGCGTTCGCGGCGAGCGGAAGTCGTACGTGATCTTCTTCGAGATCCTGCCGACGATGACCTCGCTGATCGTGGCGAGCTTTCTCGGCGCCGCGGTCTACGCCGTCCTCTTCGCCGCCGGGCTGCAGTTCATCGGGCTCGGCGACCCGAACAGCCAGAGCTGGGGGACGATGCTCTACTGGGCGGAGAACAACGAGGCGCTCGGGGCTGGGATGGTCTACTGGGCGATCATGCCGGGGGTCTGCATCGCGCTCCTCGGCGCTGCCTTCGCACTCCTCAACTACGCCTTCGACGAGATCAGCAACCCGGCGCTGCGCCGACGGAAGCTCGAGCAGAAGGGCGCCGAGTCGCTGCACCCCGCTCCCGCTCCCGAGATTGCGGTCGATCCGAACAAGATCCTCGAGGTGCGCGGCCTCTCCGTCGCGTACGCCTCCGACGCCGGGCCTGTCGTGGCCGTCGACAACGTGGATCTCGACCTCGGCCGCGGCGAGTTCCTCGGGATCGTCGGCGAGTCGGGTTGCGGCAAGTCGACGC
>JBKPLR010000077.1:0-23019 GCA_046731695.1 Actinomycetota bacterium | reverse complement strand
CCGAGGATCTCGATGTCGCCCGACGCGGGCAGCGCCTCCTGGACGACCGACCGGTCGATGCTCGAGTCGACGGCTACGAAGGTCCTGATGGCCGGCATGACTACCGCACCGCCCTCGCGCCGAGAAGCAGGCGCTCCACTGTGACCAGGCCGGGCTGAACCGCCTTCGCGCCGCTCGCCGGCCGCAGTACGAGCCAGAGCTTGCCGCTGTCGGCCGCGAACGCCATCTCTGCCGCCTGCACGGCGTTCGCGCGGAGCACCACGGCGCCCGCTGCCGCTCCACTGGCCGGAGTTCGAAGCACCAGCGCGTTCTGCATCAGCTGCTTCAGCCAGTTCTGAGAACCGCCCGGGCCCTGGACGTTCTCGAACACGTACACGTCGACGTGGTCACCGGGCTGAATCTGGCCGGTCATCCCATGAGGACCGTCGAACGGAATCTGGATCGCCCGGTCCTTGCCGGTGATCTGCGTCTGGATCGTGTTCGCCGGAGTCACGCTGAAGTCCGAGAGCGTGGGCTGCTGTCCCGGGTAGATGTCGTGAGCCGCGACGAGGTCACGCAGAGCCGACGGGTCGGTGATTGCCCCGACCTCGATGTCCTGCTTGTGAATCGCCGCAACCTGGAACCCGCCCTGGGTCGCAACGAGGTTTCCGGGCGCCCCTTTCTGGATCAGGTCTTTCGCGATGAGGACCGAGATCGTCGCGCTCGAGCCGTTGACGCTCGAGCGGTAGTTCTTGAGATAGACGATCAGCAAGATCGCCGCCAAGAGCGCCGCGCCGCCGGCGATCAGGAGCGTTCCTCGCCTAGTCGAAAGTAGATTTTCCGCCCATTCCACGATCGTTCCCTCCTTCTATTCCTTGAGCATTGGTGTACAGGGGGCAAAAGCACTGAAATCACAGGTGCCGCTGCCGATCGAGCCCGGCAGCGCGCCGACGTACTTCATGAAGTGACCCCAGACGTCGCCGCTCTCCGAACCCGGCCCGGGGAACGCCTCGTTGGCCGGCGGGCCCGTGAACGCGCAGGGAGTAGTCGTGCCTCCCTCGTCCCAGCCGGTGACGTAGAACATGGCGAAATTGACCACCGGCACGTAACCGCTGCCGTTGTTTGCGAAGGCGCCGTAGCTCGTGACGATCATCGGGATCGCGCGAGGGTCGCCCGCGGGGATGTCCGGGATCGCGCTGCCGGAGACCCAGTGGTTCGCCGGACAGCCGGCGAAGCGATCGGCCATTCCCTGTCGCAGCGGCCCGGTGAAGTTTCCGGTCTGAACCGGAACGCAGTTGGCGGGCGTGGTCGAGTTCGGGCAGGCCACGCCGGGGTTCAGCTGGTACGGCGTCTTGCAGCCGAAGTGGATCTCGTCGCGGGAATTCACTCCCGTGTCGCAGTCGAGCGCGCCGCTGTTGCTGGCCGCCCCGCTCGCGAAGCGGAGGATCACTGCGGGCTCGCTGCCGGTGGTGGCGTTCTGGAGGTTGCCGCGGAGCCCCACGGCGACCGTGAGGTTGTGCGTGCCGAACGTCAGTGACTGTGCGGACGCGCCGGCCTCGCCTACCGACGCGTAGGCGACCGGGCCGGAGCTGTCGTTCGCGCTGAACGGACGCGCGACCTGTGTGATGCTGCCGCTGCCCGCGCTGTCTCCCCAGTTGAGCGTGATCGGCACCGGGCCCGCGGCGCTCGCCACCGTCGGCACCGTGGTCGTGGTCTCCCAGTAGCCGGTCCCGGCGTTGTAGGTCATCGGGCAGCCCTTGGGGTTCGAGCCTGCGTTCGGGCAGCCGTTGCTCGGGCTTCCGCGGTCAACCTTGACCTGCGCGCCCGGCGGCGGCGTCGCCGTGCCGAAATCGACCTGGGCCCGGACTCCCACCGTGCAGCCGCCGTTGTAGATGAAGTACGGCGCCGAATTGTCGGTGCAGGTCACGTTGTAGAGCGACACGTTGCGGACGACCGGTGCTGCCAAGGTCCCGGCCGGCGTCGTCGCGGAGTAACCGTGGATGTACATGAGCCCGCCCGTAGGCGCGCCCGTCGTCGGGTCTCCCGCATAGCACGTCACAAACGCCTGAGCGCAGATCGTCGAGACCGACCCAGTCAGCGACCAGGTCGTCGTGCCGCTCAACGCGAAGATGACGCCGGTGTCCTTGGTCGCGACGTTGACCGACGCCGCTGCGCCGATGTTGTCCCAAACGATCAGGCTCTGGCCGTTGAGCGTGCTCGAGCCGTCCTGAGCCAGCATCTTGGTCGCGAGCACGGCACTCGCATTGGTGAGGTAACTCGCAGCGTTCTCGTTGACGAAGATCGCCGCGACCTGCTTCGGATTGACGTCCTGGACGGCGAGCGGCAGCGTGCCCCTGAGCGTCGTGATCTGCGTGATGGCAACGCGGGCGTGAGCGATGATCGCCGGCACGACCCTCTTCGCGAAGAACCAGGGCAGGCTGGCATCGGTGCCCTTGAGATCGACGTACTCGGCCTGGCACGGAGGGCCTTTCGGATCCGAGTTGTCCGTGCCGCCGTCGTTCGCGTACTTCTCCGAGTTGACGAGGATCGTGACGTTCGCCTGGTTGTTGACCTGCGCGTTGAGCGCGCCCGAGTAGTTCTTCGTGTCACCGGAGTACTTGCGGGCCTCCGCGATCAGCGCCTGGTTCGCACTCGAGCTCGGGTTGCCCCGGTCGGCCGAGCTCGCGCTCATGCACTTGTTGAATAGGTCCCCGGCGGCCAGGGCCCCCGCGTCGACCTGCGTCTGCAGATGCCGGCGGTGCTCGAACCAGTGGCCGACGTCGACGACGAAGGTCATCAGGGCCACGGCGGCCGCCATGAAGACCGCGACGATCACGAGGATCGCGCCGCGCTCGCCGCGAACTGTCTGGGCCAGCCGGATCATGCTGCGCTCGGACACGTGCCCGTGTTGTTGGAGGTGCTGTAGTTGGTGGGGACCGCCTCGAGGCGCATCGCCGACCTGCCGGTGATCGTCGTCGACGGGCTGCCGAGGAACGGGAAGCCGCGAAGCCAGTTGTAGTCGTAGCGAACGATGACCTCGACGGTGTCGCCGACGGTCGGGCTCGAGGTCGAGCTTCCCGTGCTGACGTTGTAGAAGCAGACCGCGACGGTTGCCCCGTGCCTGGTTCGCTGTGTCCCGGTGACATCTCCGTGGAGCTCGGCGGAGTCGGCCTGCGAGAGCAGGTACTGCTGGAGATTCTTCGGCGTCGGGAGCCCGGATCCCGGGTTGTTGTTGACGACGGCGAGGCGGGCACCTTCATTCGCGAGATGCGTCTCGTCGATCCAGTAGTTGATCGCCTTGCCGAAATCGATCAGGCCGAGAAGGAGCAGCAGGAGGATCGGCATGACGAGCGCGAGCTCCGTCAAGGCCGCTCCGCGCTCTTCTCGGCGGAGACGTGAGAAAACGGCGCCGGGGCGGCGGCACCTGAGCACGCGATGGGGATCCCCGGCGAGCCGTGGCCGCGGAGTGCAGTCCGAAGCCACATTGCTCGCCGGAGATCGATTCATCGCCATGTAGGTCGCTAGAGCGCGGAGCTGAGCGCCGAAGTGACCGCCTCGAGTAGCGACATAACAGAATTGCCGGTCGCGGAGAGCAGCGCGATCGCGACGACGGAGACGAGGCCGATGATGAGTGCGTACTCGACCAGCGCCTGGCCGTCCTCGCGACGGAGGCTGTTGCTCGTGAGAGCGAGTCTCTTAGCAATCACTTGGAGCATTTCCCGCACCCCCTCGAACTACAGCGCCGACGCGAGAGCGTCCGTGACGCGCGCGAGGAGCGACGTGATGTCGGTCCCGACGGCGCTCAGGAGCGCGATCGCGACGACCGAAACGAGGCCGAGGATGAGTGCGTACTCGACCAGTGCCTGACCCTCTTCCCGCTCGGTGCGAGCGTGAAGGGCGGCAAAGAAGCTCTTAAGTGCGAGCATCTTGTGTTACCTCCCTTTCCTTGAGTCCGACACCGGTCGGTGCCGGCTCCCCTCTTGCTGCGTGTGGGCGCTGCACGCAGCGGACAGAACACGACGGTTGCGCCCAGAGATCAAGCAAAAGACGTGTCGTAGCTCCGGCTCACCTCCTACTCGCTCTCTCCCCCGGTGATAAGCGCTGGGGAGCGCGCCTGAAACGGCCGAGCGGCTAGGCCGCCCTGGCCTTTTGGTGAAAGCCCCTCTCTCATCGGGCTGGCTGATCACGGCGATGCGGCTGTCGCGATAGACCGCGCGCCGGCTCGGCGAGGCCAGCAGCTCGTTCGTCACCTTCTCCTCCGACTTCTTCGCCGGGTACAGCACGAGCAGGCGGTAGCCTCGGATCACCTTCTGCGAGCCGATGATGCGCGCCCGGAAGTAGACGACTCGCTGGAGTTCCTTCGCCGTCAGGAGCTCGAAGCGCCCGTCGAAGGCAATTCGTCCCGCCAGCGAGGGGTGCTCCAAGACCAGCCAGTCGGCAAAGCGCTCGTTGGCGAAGATCCGGGCGCCGGGATCGCGCGCGGCGATCTGGGCGACACGATCTGCGGCAGCCGGCGGAAAGTCACGCGTGAACCAGCTCGCCGGATGCAGGAAGGAGCCGACCACGACGACTGCGCAGACGACAGGGGCGGCAGCGCCCAGAGCCAGGTTCACATAGCGGTAGCGAGGGCTGCCCCAGCGCGAGTCGAGAACGCCGTCGAGCGTCGCGGGCAAGAGGACGAGCGCGCTCAGCATGAACCAGATCACGCTCCGAACCGCCATCAGCGCGAGCGCGAAGGTGATCAGTAGCGTCGCCTGCTCGAAGCGCGTGAGGCGAGACGCGCAGCGCCCGGCAAGCCATGCCGCCAGGAGCGCCAGCACGAAGAACGGCGCCGTCGCGATGCCGAACCTCGTGGGCGCCCACTCCGTCACGTAGTGGCCGAACGCGGGGTTCAGCAGGAGCCGGTGGTAGTAGCCGACGAGATCGAAGCAGTAGGGCGATGCGAGGAGTAGCACGGGCGATGCGAGCAAGACCACAGCGGTCGGCAGCCGGTCCCGGAGCGCGCGCTCGCGCTCGAGCAGCATCGACGCGCCCCGGAGAGCAATCAGCGCTGCGCCGAGGAACGCGGTGCCGTGCACGTTCGCCCAGAGGACGAGCAGCGGGAGCGCGAAGAAGACGCGACGGGATGGACGACGGCTGTCCTCCGCGAGCAGCCAGAGGAGCCCAACGAACAGCACGAAGACGAGGCTCTGGACGCGCACGGTCCACGAGCTCCACGCGATCACGATGAACGACAGCAGCACGAGCCAGGTGACGGCCCGTGCCGAGCCGCCGCGCCGCCGGGCCGCGAGCACGGCCAGCCCGGTTCCCGCCGCGAGCGCGAGCGCGTTCACGGCGAGAACCGCGCGGATCCCCCCGAGGGCGTAGAGCCCGTAGTAGAAGAGCTGCCCGAGCCATTGCTGGTCGACCCAGGTCCGGCCGTGGGCCCAGACGGTCAGCGTGTCGTGGCTCGGAAGGCCGTGCTGGAAGACCTCGCGCCCGTAGGCGAGCGTCATCCAGGTGTCGGACGCGATCTGCGTCGGCATGCTGCGGGTGACGCCGACGAGATAGATCGCGAAGAGGACGATGAGGAAGGCCTCGTTCTCGAGCCGCGCCGTGACTGCGCCGAAGCGGTCCTGCCAGGCCCGGCGAAGCTCTGCATGACCGGATCGCGGCGCGACTCGAGCTGGAGCCGCCGCGGCTGCCTCGAGGTACTTCCCCATCGTCTCGTGAGATGCAAGTCGAGGGGGCCGTTCCAGCCAACGGCCGAGAGGCTAGGGGCGGCTAGACGTAGGGCTGAGGCCGCCTGGGACCCAGCCTCTCGGGCTGAACGACCCACTCCTTCGGGGGTGGTGCAATGCGGGTCAGAGCGCGATCGTTACGCCGAAGAGTGTCCACCGTCGGCCAAGAGGGTGTCGTTCGACCTGCGCGCGTAGGCGCGCCGGCCACGCCTTGGGCAGACCGGATTGCAGGGGTTCACGGTTTCCTCAGCAGGGAGTCGCCGCTGATCGTCGCCTGGGGCCTCATGACCGGGCTGTGGCTGTTCGTCGGGGGCGGGTTCGCAGCCGACAGTTGGTTGACGCTCCTCGGGGGACGCGAGCTTCTCGCTCACGGATTTCCGCACCATGACTCGCTTGCAATCCTGAGTCACGGCCACGCGTGGGTCGACCAGCAGTGGCTCGCCCAGCTCTTCTACTACGGCCTCTACAAGCTCGGTGGGCTCAGCCTCGTGAGCCACGCGAACGTCCTGCTGTTCGCGTCGGCGGCGGGCATCGGGCTCGTCGCCGCGAGGCGGAGAGGCGCCTCACCCTCGCGTGTGCTGGTGTGCGCGCTGCCTGCGCTTCTTCTGACCGCGCGCTTCGTCCGGGCGGAGGTCCCCGCACAGCTGCTCTTCATGCTCCTGCTCGTCCTCCTGATCGCCGAGAGCCGCCGCCCCAGCCGGCGGGTCTTGCTGGCGTTTCCGCTCGTGATCCTCTGGGGGAACGTGCACGGATCTGCCGTGATGGGCGCGACGATGGTGAGCCTGCTCGGCGTGGTCGAGCTGGCCCGCGCGAGGCACCGACGCGTCGGCCGTTCCCTCATGCTCGTCTTCGCCGCCTGGCCGTGCCTCCTCGTCACGCCGTACGGCGCCGACGTGCTGTCCTATTACCGCGCGACCCTGGTGCACCCGGCGTTCGCCAAGTACATCACCGAGTGGCAACCGCCCACGTTCCCGACTCTGTGGGGCGCGACCTTCTTCGTCGCTGCGTTCTTCGCGACCGCGATCGTGGCGAGACGGCCGCGGAGCCTGAACGGCTTCGAGCTCTGCATCCTCGCGCTGACCCTGGTGAGCGCGCTGTTCGCGGTGCGCTCGGCGATCTGGTTCGTCTACGCGGTTCTCGTCCTCGTCCCCGCGGTGCTCGAGGAGCTCTGGCCGCCACGCGAGCGGACGCGGGTGCGCCCGGCGTCGCGGGCAGCGGTCAGCACGGCCCTGCTCGGGCTCTGCCTGGTACTTCTCTTCCAGCCCGTCAAGAACCTTGGCGCCAAATGGCCGCCACAGGCGGCGAGCGCAGCTGCAGACGCTGCGCGGCGCGATCGGTCGCTCCGCATCTTCGCCAACCAGGCGTACGCGGACTGGCTGCTCTTCCGGGAGCCGCAGCTTCGGGGCCGCATCGCCTTCGACGGACGCTGGGAGATCCTCACCTCGGCGCAGATGGAAGGGGTCGTCGATTTCCTGTTCCAGCGCACGCCCGAGTGGGAGCGAGTCGCGCATGGCTACCGGATGTTCGTGCTCGACCCCCAGGAGAACGCCGAGGTGGTGAAGACGTTCTCAGGCCGTCAGGACTTGCGCGTTTTGTACCGCGGTGAACGCATCGTCGTCTTCGAGAAGCTATGAGCCGGCGCGAACGAACAGGCTCATGTTCGCGTCCGTCGCGGCTCGGCTGAAGCGGCGGTCGCGGGAGAGCTGCCGGCCCACCTGGGAATTGCGCGACACCACGACCACGGCCTTGCCCTGAAGCTCGCCCGGGTCGCGCCCTTGTAACCAGTCGAGATAGCGCCGCTGGTCCGCCTTGGGGAAGGCATCCAGCGGGTTCGAGATCCAGACCCTTCCACCGGCCTGCGCGATCTGCTCCGCGGTCGCGGGCTCGGCCAGGATCGGCCGCCCGTGCGCGGCGGCGAGCGCCCGTGCGATCAACGCTGAGCTCGCTCCGGGCTCGAGCGGCCCGCGGACGAAGCCCGCGACCGCTCCCGCCGCGAGCACGAGCACCACGCAGTGGACGGCAGCCGCCTGGGGCCGGGGAGCGAATCGCACGGCACTCGCGGCGCGCGGCGCGAGGAACAGCAACAGCCAGATCCCGTTCCGCGCCGCGTGAGCGGCGAAGACCGCGAGGGCAGCGGCGCTCGCGAGCTCCCAGAGAGCCGGCCGTGCGCGGACGAAGGCCACGAGCAGGACGACTGCGCCCGCGACCAGCGCGACGTCGAACGCCGAGCTCAACGACGGCGGCGCCCACAGGCCGTACCCGCGCCTGGCAGCCTCGTTCGTCAGCGCGTCGGCGTAGTACGCAGGCGTCCCGGCGAGGGCGGGCGTCGCGCAGAGCGCCAGCGTGGAGGCGGCGGCGACCGAGAGGCTTTCGAGCGGCCGCCGGCGGGCGCGGCTCACGACGAGATAGAGAAGCGCGACCCCGAGGCCGACGAGCGCAGCCCCATGAAGGTTCGACCAGAGGGCCAGCAGCGGGACGAGCAGCCAGATCCGGCCCGACGGTTGGCGCTCGTCCGAGCGAAGCAGCAGCACGACGGCCGGAAAGAGCACGAGCGAGAACAGCTGCGCGCGGATTCCCGCGAACGCGAGCAATCCGGCGACGAGCACGACGACGATTGCCGCCGCGACCCCCGCGTCCGTAGCCCCGAGCCGGCGCGCGTCCCGCTGGAGCAGCGTGACGGCCGCAACCGCCGCGAGCACCTGTGCCCCGAGGAGCCCACGATCGCCGAACCCCGCCTGAAGGCCGCGGAAGACGAGCTCGGCCAGGACGGGCACGTTGTGCCACCCCTCTGAGGGAGCGGCCGCGTAGGGAATCCCGTGTGGCAGCGCGCCGACGCGGACGATCGAGCGGCCCAGCGCGGACAGCCAGCGCGCGTCCGGCCCGATCGTTCCCGCCACCGCGACGAGAGCCGCCGCGAGCACGACGGCTGGAACGGTCAGCCGCGCGAGGCCCGTGCGCGCCCGTCCGACGAACGTAGTAAGGTCGCCGGGCGTTTCCGATTCAGGTCCGGCGGGAAAAAGCCGATATGGCTGGCGTGAGCGGCTGCGGAGGGATTCCGTGAGCATTCAGGCCTTTGGGGTCCTCTTCCTCCTCGGGGCGAGTGCGGTTGCCCTTTGGGTGGACGCGCGCTTCCCGGAGATCGCCCCCGCGAATCTGGCGCGTGCAGTGCTCCGGACGCTCATCGCGCTCGGTGTGAGCCAGGTCGTCTTCCCACCCGTGTGGGAGGCTGCGCTTGCCCGCAGCCCCGTGCTCGTCGCGGTCTTCTCGGTTGCCTTCCCTGTGCTGACCTGGGTCTTGCTGAGCACGATCTGGTCGATCCGGCAGCTGCAGGCGACGCTTCGACGTCCGTTCTAGGACGCGGAGCGCCGGCGATACATCATCAGTCCGACAAGCAGCGCGACGAAGACCACTACCAGGACGACGTAGATCACGGAACCTCCCTTCGGCAGCTCGTAACGACGGTTTCTCTGGTTGTAAGCGAGCCCGGCGTGTCCACTCATCGCCCGAACGGACGGTTCACCCGTACCTTTGGTCCGGGTCAGCGCAGGTTGCGCCGGAGCCGAAGCACGAGCGACTTGCTGTACTTGCCGATGTTCCCGTAGTCGTCGATGCCAGCGACGCGCCAGTAGAACCTGCCGCCCTTCCAGTAGTCGCCCTGCTGCAGCAGGGGCGCGTAGACGTTTGATTCGGTGGTGACCGCATCGACGATCTTGCTGAAGTCCGGGTTTCTTGCGATCTGGAAGCGGTACTTCCGCGCGGTCGACTTCACCGCCCAGGCGAACACGAGGCTCTTGCGGCCGCGGATCGCGCGCAGGTTGACCGGCGGCGTGAGGATCTTCGTGAAGACCTGCGGCTGCGAGTAAGGACCGGGTGTCACCCCGCCGGAGGTCGGAAACTCGCCTCGCACCTTCCACGTGAAGTACCCGTTGCCCGCGATCAGAGCGGCCACGAACGCGGGTGACGGAAGCCCGCCGATAGCTCGCGTTGTGCCGTCCGGCAGCGTCGCGTGGAGGTCGTATGCGACTGCGCCGGGAAGCACGGTCCAGAGCCATACCGGGATGTTCTCGCCGATCCGCGAGTTCGAGCTGAAAAGGGTCGGCGCCGGCAAGGTGTGTACAAACGTCCCCCATCCTGGCTGGCAGGGGCTCAAAGAGCAGGACCACGTCAGCCCGAGGCCGAACTCGTCGTTCGCCCGCACGCGCCAGTAGATCGTCGAATCCGGCGGATAGGTGGTATTGCTTGTGTACGCCGTCGAATCGGTCTGGATGTTGTCGAGCAGCGAGCCGAACGTCGCATCGCTCGAGATCTGCAACGTGTAGGAGCGTGCTCCTCTTACCGGAGTCCACTGGAAGGTCGGCTGTTTGGCGCCGATGACCGGTTGTGGGGCCGGCGACAGGAGCGAAGGCGAGTCCGAGCGCTTGTCAAAGCTTGCGAAGGCCGTGAGCCGCGGGTCCGTGGCGACGCAGCTCGCGCCCGTGGGACTACACGACGGCAGGACGGCGTAGTAGTAGTGCGTCGTCTCGTCCACGTACGTCCTGTAGCGCGGCGCATAGGCGGGAACCCGAGTGAACGCGTAGTCCACAAGCGTCGTGAAGGATGGGTCGCGGGAGACGATTACCCAGTAGCTCGTGGCTCCGGGTATCGCGCGCCAGGTGAACAACGGCGTGAACTTTTGGGCGGGAGGGCTCAGGGGCCTGAAGTAATCCGCTCCGCTCATGGACGGGGTCTCCGAGCCTGCGGGCTCGTACCCGGTCACCTCGAATGGATGGTCGAAGTACGTGAAGTCGCCATAAACCCTGTGGTTTGTCTGATCGGTATCGGTGAGCGCGCGCATGCGCACGCAGTAGTAGTGGCCCGCCAAGAAGGGGTCGCCACGCTCGACCCCGGCCGCGCCGGGTGGATACGGCGGATTGGTGCCGTTTGCGATCGGAGTCCAGACCGGGATCGGCGAAGTGGTGTGGAATGCGGGGGAGTTCCAGTTGCAAGCCGTCGCGTCAGCGTTGACGAAGTAGATGTCGTATGCGGAGGCGCCCCAGACCGGGTTCCACTCGATGATCGGCACCTTGGTCTGGTAACCCGGCGTGATCGGATCCTGGTCGACTCCGGGATCGTTCTCGTTGTCCGCCATGTGGATGTTCTGAATGCTCGGCGGCAGGAGCACTGGAAAGCCGAAGCCCACGTTGTCGAACGTCTGCACGAACGGCGAGCCGACGGCCCAGACGCCCTTGTACCCGTGGGCGTCGACCGCGCGCACACGCCAGAAGTAGGTGTTGTTCGGAAGGAGCCGCGTTGGCGTGTATTGGGTGGCAACCGTTGGGTTACCGCAGCAAATGCGGGAACCCGGCGCAAAGTCGACCGAGAGATTGATGTCGAGCTCGTAGCGGGCGGCCCCCGGCACAGCCTGCCAGGAGAGCTGGGGATCGTAGAGCTCCGGATAGGCGTCGGCGAGATCACGCACCGACGTGCTCGTGCCCGACGGCCACTTCCAGCCGAAACGCCGGGCCCTGGACACAGCTCCAGGGTTCCGCTCGGCGTCGAGAGGGGTGACTCGCCAGTAATACAGCTTGTCGAGCGGAAGCGACGACGGAGGATTCACACTTGTCCCAGCCGTCTCGAGCGGCGACCCGGCGACCTGATTCGTGAATGTCGGGTCCGCGGCGATCGACACCTTGTAACGGGCCGCTCCTGGAACCGGCTTCCACGACAGCACGAGCGGGTCGGTCGGGAAGTTGAAAGTTCCCCCGTCGGCCGGAGAGACGATTACCGGCGCGATGTTCCAGTTCTTGCGCACGGAGCCGGTGGCCCAGCGGGACACCCGGCCCTTCTTGGTCACGGCGCGGACACGCCACCAATAGCGCCCATCAGGCGGCGCCTTCCGGATGGTCGCGCGCGTGTTGCGGGTGGTGAACGAGCCGTCGCCGCCGAGGACCGGCGCGTTGAACTGTGAGTCGGCCGCAAGCTCGAACTCGTAGTGGGCGGCTTTCCGCACGGGCGTCCACGCGAACGTTGGGAGCCTCCAAACGGCCGAGACCGTCGGCCTGAGCAGATGTGGCGGCGCAATCGCGGCACGGTCCGCACGTCCGAACGCGTTCGGCGAGAACGTGAACGCGGCCGCAGCCGCGACCACCGCGAGACCTACGAGTTTCCCCTTCGAGCCTGCGATAACGCTCTCAGCGTCGCGAAATGGCGGGCAGGGCCAACACCCACCCAGGGCTAGCTCGTGCCGGACCTTCGAGCGGACGCGAGAACCGCAGGGTGGGCCCGCCAGATGACGCGCTCCGCGATCGTGAACCGAAGCAGCGTCGACGCTGCGATCGCGCACAGGTTCCCGATCAGGTACGGGAACTCACCGACGTCGACGAGCAGGTAGAGAAGCGGGATCGTGAGCACCTGGGCAGTCGTGCAGACGAGGCAGAAGGCGCCCAGCCGCGCCCTCCAGCCGAGCCGGCAGCTGCGGCTCGAATACACCCACCGCTCAGTCAACGTGAAGTTCCACACGATCGAGACCTGGGTGGAGATGACCGCCGCAGCGAGGTAGTAGAGGCCGGCCCGCTCCGTGAGCAGAGCGAGCAGCGACTCGTTGACGACCAGGCCGGAGAGGCCGATCAGGCCGAAGCGCGCCAGCCGGCCGCTCGCGTCGGGCAGCCTGAGCCTGAGGAGCTGGGCCAGGAACCGCAGTCCCTCGCGTAGAGATGCCTTGCTCTCACCTGCGCGCCGCTCGGCAAATGCGTATGGAACTTCCGCCACCGACGTGAACGGCGTGCGGACGAGCAACTCGAGCAGGATCTTGAATCCGTTCGGATGCAGCTTGGCGACGTCGACGGCCGCGCCGCGAACGAGGAAGAAGCCGCTCATCGGATCGCTGATGCCGCGCAGGCGACGCGGGAAGAGCAGTCGTGCGGCAAGAGCGGACCCCCGTGAGACGAGCTTTCTCAGCGCGCCGAGGCCCACATGGGAACCACCGTTGCGGAACCGGGTCGCGACGACGAGGTCACGACCGTCTTCGGCGGCCCGCATGAGTCGGGGGACGACCGTGGGCGGGTGCTGCAAATCCGCGTCCATCACGCAAACCCACGGTCCCCGCGCGCTGTTGAGACCTTCGACGACCGCGCTTCCGAGCCCGCCGGCTCGGTTGTCCGGTTCGCGATGCACGACCCGCACCGAGACCGCAGCGAGATCGGCGTGTTGGCGGACCCGCGAGGGAGTCTCGTCGTCGCTGTCGTCGACGAAGATGACTTCGGCCGGTTCGCCTGCGAGCACCGGCCCGAGCTCCGCGATGAGCGCGCCTACGCTCTCCGCTTCGTTGCGGGTCGGGACGACGACCGAGAGAACCGGGCCCGTTTCCATGCACGCCTAGTCAATGCGCCGCCGGCCGCGGGCAGAACCGCCGTAGGGCCAGGTCGGCCCGTACTCCCGGCTGATGCCCGGTCGCCGCGCCAGGGCACTCGTTCGAGGGATTGACCGGGTCGCCAAAGGCCGGAACGTGCGAACTAGACCAAGTTGTCGTGCGGCGCGTAGGGGTTTCGCCTGAACGGCATCTATGTCAATGGAGACCCCCGGGTCTCACTGCGGAAAATGAACGAGACTTTGCGGCCAATCCGTGTCCTGGTTGCCGACGACCACGGACTGATTCGTGAGGCGATCCGCCTGGCGCTCGGGCCTGAGCCCGACATCGAGGTCGTGGGTGAAACCGGGCGGGGGGACGAGGTCATCGAGCGCGTGCGCGATACCCGTCCGAACCTGCTGCTGCTCGACATCAAGATGCCTGGGCTCGACGGGCTCGAGGTCCTCGAGCTGGTCAGGGCCGACTACCCGCAGGTGAAGACGGCGATGCTGTCGGCGATCGACGAGCCGGACGTCGCCGAGCAGGCGCTCCAGCGCGGCGCCGTCGCGTACCTGGGCAAGCGGGTCGACCCGTCCGCACTCGCTCCGACACTCCGCCAGATCATGGACGGCGAGCTCTCAATGGAGACGTTCGGGCTCGCGCGAAAGGGTGCCGGCTCAGGCGCCGAGCACGGCCTCAGCGCCCGAGAGACCGAGATTCTCAAGCGCGTGGCCGCAGGCCTCTCGAACCGGGAGATCGCGCAGCGGCTCTGGCTGAGCGAGCACACGGTGAAGTACCACCTGACGAACGTCTACCGGAAGCTGGGCGTCAGCGGACGCACCGACGCGGCCGGGTACGCCTTCGAGCACGGGATCGCCGACAGATTCTCGGCGTAGTCCGGGACGTCGCATGCGCCAGGCGCGGACGAAGAAAGCCGCATCCGCTTGTGGCACGTGCGACGGGACCACGACCGTCAGCGCCCCGACACGCTCGACCTCACAGCCGGCGTCCTTGAACGCAACGGCAAGCTCCCGCGCACGCTCTGGATTGTTCAACGAGATTCGCATGAGAGGTTCATCGTCAACAGTCGGCAGCGGCTCGACTGGCGGTCCGGCTAATGCGACCGATCCGTTCGGATAGGTTCGTGCGGGGCCTGCGAACGCGTCCGTGCCGACGAGATCACATCGATCAGCTCGTCCGACAGGTCGCGCCGTGTGTGTCGCCGGAGCGCCGAATCGGCGCACTGGACCGAGTCGAAGGAGCCGAGATCCTTGACCACGACTTGGTAGGCGCGCTCGTCGTATTCGGATCCGCAGACCGGGCACGTGACCATGACCTCATCGTCAGCGCACGCGGGCACCGCGTAACGAGCCGTTCGACCAGTCCGACCGCGCCGGAGGGATTCACCGAGGCGGGCGCGAGACCAGGACGAATCGTGTGGGCCAACTAGCCGGAGCGGTGATGGCCCGAGCGCCAGCCTGTTGTGAAATTGGGTGCGAGGAAAGCGTGAACACCACAGACGTCCGACAGCGAGAAACGGCGGAAGAGGAAATCCTCGACTGGCGGTTCGAGCAGCTTCTGCGAGTGGGTTACGAACGTCATCAGGCGCGTGTCCTGTCTCAAAGGCTCGAGGTCGATCTCCATCAGGCGGTCGACCTCGTTGGCCGTGGATGTCCGCACGACGTCGCCTTGCTGATCCTTCTCTGAGCCTGGCCCGCGCCGGAGGCGCGCTACTCGTCGTACAGCCGAATGACGCCCTTGCGGTCGGACGTGCGCAGCTTCCTCAGGATCGCGGCGCGGTCCGCCTTCACGATCACTCGCGGAACCTCGAGGCGCTCGGCGATCTCGCTGGTCGATAGGCCGAGCTGCATGAGCTCGAGCACGTCCTCTTCGCGGGCGGTCAGGCCGTCGCCGTGGCGTCGGACCAGACGCATACGGTTGTGACGGCTACGTTGGCGAAACTCGTCGACGAGCAATGCCACCAAGTGTCGCGGCATTACTGCCTCGCCCTCGAGGACACCGCGCAGCGCGAGCGGCAGGCGCTCGGGGTCGATGTCCTTCAGCAGATAGCCGACCGCACCCGCGCGGAGCGCGTCGAAGAGGTCGGCGTCACTTCGGGACACGGTCAGCATCACGATCGCGCAGTCGGGAAGCTCGGCCGCAATCGCCGCTGCGGCTTGGATCCCGCCGCCCGGCATCCTGATGTCGAGCAAGCAGACATCCGGCCGCTCTTGGAGCGCGGCGGCCACAGCGTCGTCCGCGTCGGCGGCCTCTCCACACACGACGAACCCTCCGCTCTCCAGCGCGTTGCGCGCGCCGAAGCGGGCCAAAGGATGGTCGTCGGCGAGCAGGACACGAAGCGCGTCGGCTATGGGAGCACCACCTCGACCGTCGTGCCGAGCGCCGGCCGTGACTCCACAGAGAGGACGCCGCCCAGGGCGCGCGCCCGCGCGCGCATGGTCGAGAGCCCAAAGCCCCGCGTGTCGTCGACGGCCATGGGGTCGAAGCCTTGGCCGTCGTCTGCGACCCGCAGGTGAAGGCCTTCGCTGTTCGAAAGCTCGACCGTGATCGTCTTCGCCTGGCCATGGCGGTGCGCGTTCGTGACCGCCTCGCGCACGATCCGGAGCAAGGTCTCGCGCGTTTGCGGCGCCACCGTCACGTCGGAATCCACGAGGAAACGCGCACTCGACCCGGCACGACTGGTCAGTTCCTCCACGGTCTCCACGATGGCCGCGTCGAGCGACTCCTCCTGGGGATGAGCGAGGAGCGCGATGGCACGCCGCGATTCCTCGAGCGCGCGCTCGGCAGCCGCCGCGAGGTACTTGACCTCGACCGAGCCTGGCCTGGTAGTGAAAAGGCGGGCCTGCGTCGCGACGAATGCAAGCTCCTGTGCGACCCCGTCGTGGAGCTCGCGGGCGATCCGGCGGCGCTCCTCCAGCGCTGCCAGCTCGGCGACCCCCTGCTGGTAGCGCCCGATCTCCCGAGCGACCCCGCCCAGAAGGAGCAGGTGCGCGAGAAAGCGCGGGATGTCTCCGACGTATACCCATTGCGTGTAGAGCGACGGGAAGAGGCTGTAGTTCGCCCGCGCCACCGCGGCCAGTGCCGCGGCGGGGGCGAACCATTTCAGGAGTCCGTCGCCGGTGCGCTCGGCCTTTCGCATGAACCCGAAGGCCGCGACGCCGTAGAAGACCATGCACAGAACCTGGGCCGCGAGCAACGGATGCGTTCCGATGGGGTGCGGAATTCCCGCGTCCGGTAGCGGAGTCGTCGGCGCAAAGCCCAGCGGAAGCCGTCCTTCGAAGACGCCGATCAAGATCGCGCAGACCGCGTAGGCCGCACCACCTCCGCCGAGCACGATGCCCGCTGCACGCCCGGGGTTCCACAGCTGCCGGCTCGGCATCAGCGATGAGAGCGCAAGCGCGAACGTCCCGGCCACGGTCCCGATCAGGGAGGTCCAGGCCGCAAACCGCATCGAGTCGACGCTCAGGAGCGCCCAGGGCATGGCCGAGAAGACAAGGCTCGCACACGCGAGGAAGCCGAGCCCGGCAGCGAGCGCGAGATCATCCGTGCGCGCGGTGCGGCGAAAGCGCCCGTAGACGAGGAAGGCGGCCAGCAAGGCGATCAGTCCGTTCGCCGTCTCCAGAGTCGCATGGAGTGGCGCGCTCCGGTAAGCCGGACGCAAGAACGGCAGCACGAGGATCGCGGCCGTCAAGAGGCCCGCGATGTCGGCTGCGGCCAGCGTCACGAAGCGCGTGCGCAGTCGCATGCGCTGTTCGTAGCAGCGCGCGACACGCTCGTGGCTATTCGAACCGTCAGTGCGGCCTAGACCTAAGGCCGCGCCGGAAATCGACGGCTAGTGCACCCAGACCATCGGCTGAACCGACCTAGTCGGACTGGCGTGATCAGACGCTCCCGGTGCACACACTCTGCGAGAGGTAAACCGGGAGGGGAAATGAAGGTCAAAGGCAAGTTGTGGGTCGTGGTTGGAGCCCTGCTCGTGCTGGGCATCAGCTCGACCGCATTCGGGAGTTCGACGAACAAGCGTTTTCAGAACTCCTTCGTCTGTGTGAACAAGTCGAACGGCCTGATCAAGGTCATTTCGCGTGAGCAGCACAATCGCTGCGAGCGCGGCTGGAAGCGGTACCGCGTCTCCGATCTGTTCGGCAAGGGCAGGCGGGGCGCAAAGGGTCGTCCTGGTGCTCGGGGCCCGCAAGGGCCGCAGGGCAATCCGGGGCCAGCCGGTCCCGCTGGACCTCGCGGCGCGCAGGGCATCGCCGGCGTGATGGGTCCAGAAGGCCCAATGGGCCCGGCCGGTGCCGACGGCGCTGACGGGGCCACCGGCCCGATGGGCCCAACCGGAGCGACCGGCGCGAAGGGTGACACCGGAGCGACCGGCGCAACGGGTGCGACGGGTGCAACGGGTGCAACGGGCGCGACCGGTCCTGCCGGCGCGATGGGCCCGATGGGCCCGCAGGGCCCGATTGGCCCGACCGGAGCAACCGGCGCGACTGGAGAAACCGGCGCGACTGGAGCCCAGGGGGCCCCGGGAGCGGACGGTCAGGACGGCGCACGGGGTGCGACCGGACCGATGGGCCCGCAGGGCCAGCAGGGCGTTCAAGGCCCCGCCGGCTCGCGCGGTGCGACCGGTCCTGCCGGCCCGAAGGGTGCGACCGGTCCTGCCGGTCTCGATGGCTCCGCGATCGTCACGGTCGCAGGCGGCACCGCGAGCGGTGACAAGCAGTTCACCGTCTCGTGCCCAGCTGGCTACATCGCGCTGAGCGGCGGCTTCAAGATCCAAGGCAGCGTGACCGCCAGCTACCGCTCCGACGCCAGCGGCGACCCGACTGGTAGCACGGCGTGGACGATCATCCAGTCCAGCGGTGCGGCCCTTTCAGGCACCGTGTACGTGTACTGCGTGGCCACGGTTTAACGACGCCACACGAGGGGGGCCGACTTCTGATCCGGCCCCCCTCCCCACCTGAGCCTCAACCGCCGGTCTTCGAGAAGTGCTGGTAGTCGGGCGGCGTCCAGCGGCCGCCCCAGCTCCAGCCGGCCGACGCGAAAGCACGCACCAGCACGCCGCCGGAGACCGCCATCCCGCGCCGCATGCGCGACCGGTTCAGGTAGGCGCGCCCGGCCCGCGGGTGCACCCGGCCGCCCTCGAGGTACGGATTCTCGACCGGGTTGACGTCGATCGCGAGCCCGTACGCATGGGCAGACCAGCGCCTCGGGCCCGGGCCCACCACATAGCGGCAGTTGAACCCGGCGGTGTTGTCGGCGTTCAGTGAGCGCTCGTCGATCGCCCGGTAGGCGTCGACTGGGCGGAGCCGGCGGATCGGGAAGCGCGAGACGTAGAGCCGCCGGAAGGCCCGCACCACGTCACCCACGACGGAGGCGTTCACGACGAGCGCGCCAGTGTGCGCGCGGCGGTCGAAGCCCCAATAGGTCAGGCGCAAGCGACGGAGATGCGTGGGCGCGACCGGGCAACCGCGGTGCCACGAGTAGGGAAGCTGCGCCGCGGTGACGCGCGAGACCGAGTGCGCGAACGGCGGCTGGAGAAAAGCCAGAGCCGCGAGGAAAACCTGCACGTGCATAGTCTGCAGGCGCGATGCGATGGCTGGCGGCAGCGTGCGTGGCCCTCTTCGCGGCAGCGTCCGCGGCCGGTGGCCACCGGGCGGCCGGAGCCTGCCCGCCGACGCTCGCGAACCAGCTCGCTTCGACCCGCACCGCGACGCAGCTCGTCACCGTCGTTGCGCCGACGCGCGCCTCTACCAGCGGCACGCTGCGGCTTTGGGTGAAGACCCGAGGGTGCTGGCGCGCCGCCGCCGGCCCGTGGGCGGCCTGGCTCGGTCGGCGAGGCGCCTCGCCGAACAAGCGCGAGGGCGACCGAAAGACCCCTGCCGGCGCGTTCCGCTTCGTGCCGACGATGTACGGGATCGCGCCGAGCCCGGGCGTCCGCTACCGCTACCACCGGGTTGTCTGCGGCGACTGGTGGGTCGAGGATCCGAGCTCGCGCTGGTACAACCGCTTTCGCCACGTGCCATGCGGCTCGAAGCCGCCCTTCCATGTGACGAGCGAGGACCTCTCGCGCTCGCCGACGGCTTACCGGCACTTCGTGGTGATCGCCTACAACAGAAGCCCGATCGTGCCGGGGCGCGGCTCGGGGATCTTCCTCCACGTCAGCACGGGCAGGCCGACCCTCGGCTGCGTCAGCCTTCCGCGGCCCCAGCTCGTCGCCGTCTTGCGCTGGCTCCGGCCCGCGAGCAAACCGCTGATCGTGATCGGGACGAACGCCGAGATCCGCCGCTATTGATGAGCCACGAGGCCGTCTTCACCAGGATCTACCACCGGAACGAGTGGGGCTCGCGGCGGAAAACCAGCGCCGCTACACGCGGCCCGGTCGCCGCTTCCGCCAGATGGACATCACCTGCGACGAGCTCCCGCCCGCCGGCCTAGTCCTCTGCCGCGAGGTGCTCGTCCATTTTCCGGACGACGACATCGAGCTGGCGCTTGCTAACTTCCGCCGCTCCGGCGCCCACTGGCTGCTCGCGACGACCTTCATGGCCCGGGACACGAACGACCCGATCGAGCTCGGCAGCTGGCGAACGCTGAACCTCGAAGCGCCGCGTTCTCACTTCCCGCGCCGTTGCGGGCGCTTCCCGACCTCCCGATCCGCGAGCGGGAGCACTAGCTCGACAAGCGCTCGCGCTCTGGGGCCTAGGCTGATTCCGGAGCGGGGGCCGGCGGCGGCATCCGGCTGCGCTTGACGAAGAGCGCCTTCGCCGCCCACTCGGGCAGCCACCAGTTCCAGCGACCCATCAGGCACATCACCGACGGCACGAGCAGGGCCCGGATCACCGTCGCGTCGAAGATGATCCCCGCCGCGAGCCCGATCCCGAACTGCTTCACGTCGACGCCCGGACTCATCGAGAGCACGAAGAACGCGAACATGAGGACGAGAGCCGCACTCGTGATGAGCTTCCCCGTCCGCGCGAGGCCGAGCGAGATCGCCCGGTTCGTGTCGTGCACCTCGTCGTAGGCCTCGCGCATGCGCGTGAGCATGAACACTTCGTAATCCATCGAGAGCCCGAAGAGGAAGGCGAAGATCATCAGCGGGATCCACGAGATGATCACCCCCGTCGCCTGCACGTTCCAGATCGCGTCCGAGCCGTGCCCCTGCTGGAAGATGAACACGATGATCCCGTAGGCGGCGGCGAGTGAGATCAGGTTGAGGATGACCGCCTTCAGAGGCAGGAGGAGCGAGCGGAATGCGCGAGCGAGGAGGATGAACGTCAGCAGGACGACGAACGCGAGCACGTACGGGAACTTCGAGTAGACCGCGTTCTTGAAGTCCCGATCCTCGGCCGCGACACCGCCGAGGGTCGCGTCGCTTCCCTTCAGCTCTTTCTGGACGGCCGCGATCGTGTGCTTTCCATCGTTCGAGGCGCCGTCCGAGCTCGCGAATGCCTCAACGAGGCTGGTGCCGTCCTGCCGCCACTCGGGCGGGGCCGCTGCGCCCATCACGCCCGGAGTCGCTCGCAGCTTGGCCGCCACCGCCTGGGGGTTGCCCCCGTTCTCGACGATGACCACGAACGGCTTCAGCACACCGGCCGAGATCCCGGCGTCGGTCAGCGCGTCCCGGCCGACGATGGCGTCGCCGGAGCCGGGAAGGTTCTTCGCCTGAGCCTCGCCCGGATTCATTCGCAGCCCCTCGAAGACCAGCAGGCCGACGATCACGAGGCCGATGGCGGCGACGATCGCCGGGCGCCGGGTGACCACGTTCGCCCAGCGCCCCCAGAAGCCGTCCTCCGGATGGCCCGTGTCGAGGAGCCGCTTCGGGAGCAGGCGCAGCCGGTTGATCTTCTCGCCCATGAGGGCGAGCAGCGCCGGCAGCAGCGTGATCGCAGTCAGCACGGAGACCGCCGGAATCAGCATCCCGCCGATCCCGATCGAGCGGATGAACGGCAGTGGAATCACGATCATCGACAGCAGGCCGACGGCGACGGTCGTCCCCGAGACGATCACCGAGCGCCCGGCGTGCGTCATCGTCTCGACGAGCGCCGTCTCCACGTCCTCGCCCTCGCGGAGCTCGTCGCGGAAGCGGAAGATCATCAGCAGCGCGTAGTCGATCGCGACCCCGAGACCGACGAGGGCGATCAGGAACTGGACGATGATCGAGACGTCGGTGATGTAGGTCAGGGCCCAGATCAGCGAGAACGTGTTCAGGATCGACGCGGCCGCCACGACGATCGGCACCAACACGGCCGGCACGGTTCCGAAGACGAAGAAGAGGATGATGAGCGCCCCGGTGCCGGCGATCAGCGCCTCGGTGAGGACGTTCGGCCCGCCGGTGTCTCCGGCGCTTGCCTCGTACAGCGGATCGCGCCCGGTGAGATGTGCCTGAACGCCGGCGGGCGTTGCGGCCCTGAGCCGCGCCCGCACCTCTTTGACGTGCACCGACGAGCTGAAGTTCGGCATTCCCGCCGGATAGATCTCGGCGAACGTCGTGTGGCCGTCCTTCGAGACGTACACGCGGTTGCCGGTCGAGAAGTACGACGACGTCCTCGAGCCTGGGTTGACCTTGGCCGCAGCAGTGATCGCGCGCTCGATCCCCGTGGCCTTCGTGACGTCGCCCTTCGAGTGGAAGACGGCGATCATCGGCGCCTGCTCGCCGGTTCCGAAGGTCTTCAGCGTCCGCTGGTTCGCCTCGTAGGCCGAGTAGCCCGGGATCGAGAAGCTCTGGAACCAGCGCTTGGAGACCTGCTGGGCCGAAAAGACGCCGAAGACCGTCAGCACCAGCCAGATGGCGATCACGATCTTCCGGCGGCGTGCGATCATGTGGGCGAGGCGCTCGAGCATCCGTGCAACCTACCGATCTGAGTTCGGGCCGTGCGCGATTACGCTTCGTCCAATGGCCAACGATCGAGTGGGACCGGGTCGCCGCCGCGCTCGGCGAGCAGACGACGATCCGCGGCGTGCTCGAGACTGCCTGTCGTGGGCTCGTCGAGACGCTCGACGCGTCGGCGTGCGAGATCTCGCGCGTCGTCGGCGACCTGCTCGTCGGCCTCGTCGAGCTGTCGCCGGGCGAGCGCCGCCTGGATATCGGTCACGAGTACCTGATCTCCGAGTATCCGCTCACGCAGGAGGTCATCGAGCGCGGCGAGGCCCGCACGGTCTCGCTGCTCGAAGAGTCGCCGGAGCCGAACGAGGCAGCGCTCTTGAAGAAGCTCGGCTTCGAGTCGCTGCTCATGGTCTGCCTCCCCACCTCCAACGGCTGCTGGGGGCTCGTGGAGGCCTACGCGGACGAGAAGTTCTTCAACGAGGGCGACGCCGAGGTCGCCGAGCAGATCGCAACGCTGACGGGCGAGCAACTGGACCGGCTCGACCCGGCCGCCTAGCTGCTAGCTTGACGACATCGCCGAGCCTGCCGCCAAGTCACACTCGGTCGTCTGCCCCCACTGCGGAGAGACCTTCGAGGGAGAGCTTCTCGTTGACCCGTCGACGCCGAGCTCCCGCGGGTTCAAGTGCCCGCATTGCAGGCTGTTCGTTCCCCTCGAACGCGCCGAAGACGTCGAGGAAGACTAGCCCGAGAGCGCAGTCCTCAACGCCGTCAGCCGCGGGTTCGCCCGGCTTCCGCTGACGACGAAAACGCGGGCCGAATTGCGGCCGGGCCGGAAGGACGACTCGCCGGCCAGGGCGGAGAAACGCAGCGGCCCCCCGCCGGGGTCGCGGTAGGCGACGGTGACCGCCGCGATCCTGCCGTCGACCGCAACCGCGATCGTCTGGCCCTGACGCACGCCGCTCACCGTGCCGTTGAGCGGCGAGGGCACGAGCGGCGAGTGTCGCGGGAACCTCCGGAGCATTCGGCTGCCGACGGCGTCCAGATGTGCAGAGCCACTCGTCGCAGCGGCGGCCGGCGCCGAGACACGCTTCCCGACGAGCTTGCGGTAGGGGCCGGTGCCGGCGAATTGCCGGCCCCAGGCGCCGCTCCCGAAG
>JBKPLR010000076.1:0-8120 GCA_046731695.1 Actinomycetota bacterium | reverse complement strand
GGTCTTCGGTGTGCCGGTCAAGGTCCGCCAGGGCCGGGTGGACATCGCATTCGGTGACGAGGTCGAGCTCGGCGACATCGCCGAGGCGCTCGAGCGCGCCAACCGTGCAATGGGGGAAGCCTTCGGCTCCCACCGTCCGCCTGACGGCGGCCGGCGGGGCCCATAGCAGCACCTGCGTCCGCCGAAGTTCCATCGCCGGAGCTGGGCTGCGCCCGGCGGGAGGCACAGCGCGGTTAGCGCGTCTGCTGGTTAAGAAGGGGGCTCGTGGGGGAAACCTGGTTTCCCCCACGATGGGCTAGGATGGGCTCCGCGGGCGATTAGCTCAGTCGGTTAGAGCGCCGCTCTGATAAGGCGGAGGTCCCTGGTTCGAATCCAGGATCGCCCACCTCACGACAGTCCTGCGTGCTGCTCGTGTGAGCTTTCCCGGAAGGTCGAGGAGCTAGACTGGGCTGCCTAGGGGTACCTTGGTGCCGATGCAGCTCATGGTCATCTACGGGGTGAGCTTCGACCTCGTCGGCAAGCAGCCGATCGTTCTGTTGAAGACCGCTGACGGCAACAAGTTCCTGCCGATCTGGATCGGCCATCCGGAGGCGGCGGCGATCCTGATGAAGCTGCAAGGGCCGGCTCCGCCGCGCCCGATGACGCACGACCTCGTCCAGGAGCTGCTGTCGACGCTCGACGCCGAGATCATCCGCATCACGGTCACCGAGCTCCGCGACTCGACGTTCTACGCGAGCATCACGGTGCAGCAGGACGGCCAGGAGTTCGAGATCGACTCCAGGCCCTCCGACGCGATCGCGCTCGCCCTACGCGCCGACGCGCCGATCTTCGCCGCCGACGATGTGATCGAGGAGTCCGCAATCGAGTTCGAGAACGAAGAAGCGCCGCTCGACGCGAACGAGATGACGCCGGAGCAGCAGCAGGAGCTGAGCATCAAGTTTCGCGAGTTCCTCGAGAACGTCACACCCGAGCAATTCGCGGACCAGGAAGAGGAGTAAATGGGGGAAATGGGGTTTCCCCCATTGACCCCCCTCCCTAGCTCCTGTCGCCTTCGGCTCGGTCGCTTTGAGTTGACGCGCTGCTCCTTCCGGGCAAAGCCCGGCTCCGTCAATCACACATCGGCGGAGGGGAGCTTGGCTCCCCGGAGCCACGTCGCGCGCAGGCGCGTCTACTTCGGGTCTGGGAGGGGGCGACCGGGGGAAACCCCATTTCCCCCGGTTCAAGTCCAGTAGATGTAGATCGTCGTGCCGTAGCCGTGCTCGGCGTAGATTGCCGACGCTACCCAGATGGGAGTTCGGACGCAGCCGTGGCTTGCCGGGTAGGGCGGGACGGACGGGTAGCCGTGGACGGCGAAGCCGCGGAGGAAGAACAGCGAGTCGAACATCAGCTCGGAGTTGAACCCCGGCACCTTGCTGTAGACGTGGAAGACACCGAGCGGCGTATTGCCGGTGGCGCCGGTGGAGACGTGGACGATCCGGCGGAGCGACCCGTCGACGACGTCGAAAAGGATCTGGCGCGCCTTGTCGACCTCGATGTGGCTGCCGCCCGGGTAGCGCGGCTTCGGCACGGGCATCGTCTGCAGCCGCGACCAGAGGCCAGGCGCCACGCGGCCGGTTCGCGGTAGCCAGAGGTACTTCTGCGCGGCGAGCACCGCTTCGTAGGTGTGGAAGCCGTAGTAGCCGTTGACGCTGGGAAGCGCGAAGTGGAGGTCGACGAGCCGTCGCTGCAGAAGTGCGACGCTCGCGCCGCGCGCTCCCATGCCCAGCACCGGGAGACGGATGAGTGCGCGAAGCCGCTTGTGCGCCGAGGCGAAGCCCGCTGCCGGCTTGGTGGTCAGTTGCACCATTAGTGGACGCGAGGCGATCGGCGTCAGCCTGAGCCGCACGCGGCCGCCGAAGTCGCGATCGATTCGCTTGATCCCCTTGTCGTAGACGCGCACGCGGATCGAGCCGCCGGCGGCCGGAATCAGGCGCGCGGTGAGGACGAGCGGCCGCCCGACGAGATGCGACCCGGGCACGGATGCGCGGATGATCGGTTGCAGCAGCACGGATGCCTGGGGCGACACCGCATCCTCGTAGACAGCCGTGAGCGGCCCGGTCGACCGGAGGCGCAGCCGAACGCTGAACCGCCCGCCCACCTTCGTGTGCGCGTGACCGATGACCCGGTCGCCCTGTCGGAGCGCCACCCCGGCGCCTCTGACGGACGGCGTGATCCGTCCGCGCAGCCGGATGCGGCGGCCGTACGTGACCATGTGCGGTGCGGTGAGCGTGACGCCGAGCGCGGAGATCGTCGCAGCCGCCGTACTCGACGTCCCGTCCAGGCCGGTTCCCGTTAGAACAACCCGGTAGGCGCCGGCCCGCTGGTAGACGTGCTGGACGGTTGTCCCGTCCGCGGTCGTGCCGTCGCCGAGATCCCAGTGGTAGGAGACGGCGTCTCCCGAGGCAGTGAGCGTGACCTGCAGCGGCGCGGCGCCGCGCGTCGCCGACGCCTGGACGGAGATCGTCGGCGCGGCACTGGACGATGCCGGAAACGCGAGTGCCGCGAGGGCAAGTAGCGGCAGGAGACGACGCATACGCGCCATGGTTCTACTCCCTGGCGGGTGTTCCCTTCAAATCAAGTGCTCACCCACTGTCTCTATGCGACCCCCGCTATCAGCGCGATCGCGTTGAAGCTCGCGTGCAGGAGGATCGTCGGGTAGATGCTCCCCGTGCGCCAACGGATGAATGCGAGTGCCGATCCGAACGCGAACAGGATCGGAAACCCTTCGACGAGGCCGTGGACGAGCGCGAATGTGAACCCCACCATGAACACGGCCGCCCAGTTGCCGAAGCGCCGCAACAGCGTGAAGCCGAGGCCGCGGAAGGTCATCTCCTCCGAGATCGGCGCCAGCACGATGACGACGATGGCATTCGCAACGAACGGCGCGGCGCGCGACGGGTCCCAACGGTCGGGCACGAGCCCCTGCTCCTTGCCCGGGTTGGAGAAGGAACTGATCGCGGCGCCGAGCACGAGGATGCCGACGAGCCCTGCCGCGTCGAGGCCGATTGCCGTGCCCCAGGAGGACGGTCGCATAAGCGCAAAGGCCGGCTGCTTCGGCAGCCCCCGCGCGATCAGGAGCATGAGGCCCACGAAGACGGCCGCCTGGACGGCACCGCTGATCGCCGCGCCCCAGGTGTAGAGGAGGTCCCTGTCATTCGACTCGCCGCCTCCGAACCGGGCCCCGTAATTCAGGGCTGCGAGCACCACGACGAAGGCAAGCCAGTACGCGAGCTTCGCGTTGCTTCTCACCTCCATCGGCTCAACGCCTCGCGAAGCGGCGCCGGCTCGAATCGCACTCCCGCCGCGGCTGCGCCTCGCTCGTCGGCCTCGCTGTCACCGATGTGCAGCACGCGGTCACGCCGGACGCGCAGCCGGGCGAGGGCGAGCTCGAAGATGCGTGGATCGGGCTTCTCGGTCCCGGCCTCGGCGGACGTGACGACCGTCGTGACGAGCGGTCGCAGGCCGAGCTCGTCGACGCGCTCGTGCAGGCCGATGTCCCAGTTGGAGACGATCGCGACCTCCAGCCCTCGCGAGCGAAGCGACGAGAGCGCCGGCTCGACGCCGGGCAGCACGCGAAACCTGAGGGCGCCGACGAACTCGGCCGCCAGCGCGGCCGCGTCAAGTGAGACGCCGGCCGCGTCGAGGAAGACCCCGGTGCACCGCTGCCTGAGCGCGCCGAGGCTTTCGAGCGTCCCGGCCGTCAGGCTGTGCGCGCGGTAGTAGTCGGCCTCGGCCGCGAACGCCGATCGCACGACGTCGTCGGGACGCGCGGCGTCGTGGCGGCGCAGCATGGCGGCCAGCTCGGGCACCGGGTCGACCAGTTCGACAAGGGTTCCGAAGCCGTCGACGGTGACCGCGTCGAGGTCTGCGAAAGCGTCCCGGTCAGCGAAACGCATCCGGGTGAAGGATGCGCGCGATGGCCACGATCCCGGCACCGATCTCGGGCCCCGGCTGCAGCAGGCGGTCGGGCACGATGCCGAAACGGCCGGCGCGAACCGCGCCCAGGTGCTTCGTTGCCGGGTCGCGTTGGAGTTGCTTCAGGGTGGTCGCGCTTCGCGACGTTGCGATGTAGTACCGGGGGTTGAAGCGGCGTAACTGGCCGGGATCGAGCGGCCCCGTGGCCGAGGTGACCACGCTTCGGCCACCCGCGAGGGCGAGCATCTGTCCCTGCAGGCTCGATCTCGAGACCGTCGTCGAGAACCCCTTGTCGAGGAAGACCGAGACGGGGCGTTCGTTCTCGAGCCGGCGCTGTACCCGGTCGACGTTGTGGTCGATCTTTGCCACGAGCCGGCGGCCGCTCAGCGGCCGACCGACGAGGACGGCGAGATCCGTGAGCGAACGCTCGACGTCGCCGACCGTGCTGTCGGCGGCGACGTAGCTCGGCGCCGATCCGGGAGCTCGGCGCGAGAGGCTGCGGGCGCCCGGGCTGGAGGCCCACGCGACGACGAGGTCGAACCGCCCCGCGCGCGGTGAGCCCGCGGTCGTCGTGCGCGCTCCGACGCCGAGTGCCGGGAGGGCGGCAGCCATGTCCGCGCCGACCGCGAGGATGCGCTGCGGCTCGACAGTCAGCGTGGTCTGCGTCCCGTTCGCGTCGGTGACGGACACCGGATAGAGGGCGACGGTCGTTCCGGTTGGCTCGGTTCGTTCGCCGCAGCCGGTGGCCAGGAATCCGGCGAGAAGAAGGAGCGCCGCGATCAGGACGGTTCTCACGCGCCGCCAATATAAGGATCGCCGGCGCCGGCCCTGTACGCTGGCAGCGAAGGACGTGCCGCCGCGCTACTTCACGCCGGACGAGGCGAACGAGCTGCTCGCCGCCGTTCGGCCGTTTGCCGAGCGAATGGTCGAGCACCGCCGGACGCTCGCCCGCTTGCAGAGAAAACATGCGGCACTGCTCCGAGCGGTGGCCGGAAACGGCGGGCTTCGTCCCGGCGAGCTCGCCGGCGCTCAGCAGCGGGTCGAGCGCGAGACCGCGGCGCTCGCGCGCTGTGCTGAGGCGATTCAGGAGCTGGGTGCCGTCGTCAAGGATCCCGAGCAGGGCCTGGTGGACTTCCTGGCTCGCCGTGGCGACGAGGATGTCTATCTCTGCTGGCAGGTCGGCGAGGACCGGATCGCCTACTGGCACGGCACCGAGGAGGGCTTCGCCGGCCGGCGGCCACTACCGCTCGATCCCGACGGCTGAGACCCCTGAGGAGCGCCGCGACCGCCGTCGAATAGGCCGCCATGCCGTCCTGGCAACGCCTGGCCGTCCTCGGGGCCGTCCTCCTCGTTACCGCGATCGTTGCGGAGGTCGTCGATCGCCGCCTGGCGCGGCGTCAGCTCCCACCCGAAGCGGTGACGCGGTACCGGGTGCTCCGCCGTGCCCTCGTCGCCGGGATCGTCTTCGTCGGCGTGTTTTCGGCCCTTCTCGTCATCCCCCAGGTGCGCGCCGTCGCCGGCGGCATCCTGGCTTCGTCGGCGGTGATCGGCCTCATCGTCGGTCTCTCTGCGCGCAGCACGCTCGCCAACTTCGTGGCCGGCATCCTGATTGCGCTTGCCCAGCCGATCCGGCTCGGGGACTGGGTGGAAGTCGACGACGGCCTGGGGGTCGTCGAGGAGATCGGGCTGACCTACACGTGGATTCGGCTCTACGACGAGTCGCGGCTCGTGATTCCGAACGAGAAGCTCGCCTCGGATACGATTCGCAACACGACGATCGTCAGCCGCGAGCAGCTCGCCGAGGCGACCATTCGGGTGCCGCTGTCGGCTGATCTGGAGGCGGTGGTCGGTCTGCTTCGAGAGACGTTTACAGAGGCCGAGGTTCTGGTGACCGCGCTGGACGAGGCGGCAATCGTGACCGTCCGCGTGCCGTCGGACGACGGCCTCTCGGCCCAGCGGCGTGCCAGCGACCTTCGCCTGCGCGCCCATATGCGGCTGCGGGCGGCCGGGATGCTCGGGTGACGCCCGGGCGATCGCCGAAGCGGGCGGCCCCCCAGCGCGCCTACCTTCAGTACCGGCGCCGGCACCGCCGTTCGAATCGCCGTCGCAAGCACCGCGCGCTGCTCCTTGTCGTCGCCGGGCTGCTGGGAGTGATCCTGCTCATAGCCGTCGTCGGCTTCGGCGGCGCGGCTGCCTTTCGCTCGAGCTGCAGCCTGGCGTCGCTGCGGCCTGCGTCGCTCGGCCACAACTCGTTCGTCTACGCGGCCAACGGTGAGCTTCTGGGCTCGATCCCGTCAGAGAAAAACCGACAGCCGGTGTCGTTGCAGGAGATCAGTCCCTGGATGCGCAAGGCGACCATTTCGATCGAGGACCGCCGCTTCTACCGCCACGGCGGCGTGGACTACGAGGGCATCGCCCGAGCGTTCTGGACCGACCTCCGCGCGGGCCGGGTGGTCGAGGGCGGATCGACGATCACACAGCAGCTGGTGCGCCTGCTCTACATCCCAACGCGAAAGCGCACGCTGTCTCGGAAGATCAAGGAGGCCTGCCTGGCGATCAAGCTCAACGAGGCGTGGTCGAAGCAGCGCATCCTCACCGCCTATCTGAACCACGTCTACTACGGCGACCACGCCTATGGAATCGAGGCCGCGGCGCAGACGTACTTCTCGCGCCCCGCTCGGAGTCTGAACCTCGAACAGTCAGCCGTGCTCGCCGGTCTCACGCAGGCGCCGTCGGCATACGACCCGTTCGTGAACCCGCGACTTGCCCTGCTGCGCCGCGACGTCGTGCTGCGCGCGATGCTGAAGAACGGCGAAATCAGCCTCGCCGAGTACCGCCGCGCGATTGCGGACCGCCGGCTGCACCTGCGCGCGGGAACGCTGTACACGCGAATACGCGAGCCGTACTTCTTCAGCTTCGTGCGCGAGCAGCTGGTCGACCGCTACGGCGAGCGCCGCGTGGAATCCGGCGGCCTGCGCGTCTACACGACGATCGACAGGCGTCTCCAGCGGGTAGCCGAGCACGCGATCCGGGACACCCTCTACTACCGGACCGATCCCGCGGCCGCGATCGTCTCGATCGACCCGCGGACGGGTGCCATTCGCGCCATGACCGGTGTGATCCCGGGTCGCGCGAAGAACCAGTTCAACCTGGCCGCGCAGGCGCGTCGACAGGCCGGCTCAACGTTCAAGACATTCGTGCTCACCACCGCCGTCGCGCGCGGGATCGACCCCTCCTCGACGACGTACCTGTCGGCGCCGTTCCACTACGAGGGGAAGGCAAGTACGGAGCCGTGGGACGTGACAACGTACGACCACTCGTATCTCGGCACCGTCACGATCGAGCGCGCGACCCTCGCGTCGGACAACACCGTCTATGCGCGGTTGACGCTCGACGTCGGGCCAAAGAACGTCGCGAACATGGCCCGCAGGCTCGGCGTCCGCACGACACTACCGCCGGTGCCCTCGCTCGGCCTCGGCTCGATCGCCGTCTCGCCGCTGGAGATGACCTCTGCGTACGCGACGCTCGCCGCACGCGGCATCTACTCACGGCCGCAGGCGATCACGAAGGTGGTCCTCCCCGGAGGCGCCGTGGACGAGCACTGGATCAAACCTGTCCGCAAGCGCGTGATTCCCGACGGCGTCGCCTACGCGGTGACGAAGATCCTGGAGGAGAACATCCAGTCCGGGACGGGGACCGGCGCCGCGATCGGGCGCCCGGCTGCCGGCAAGACCGGGACGACCGAGAACCACGCCGATGCGTGGTTCTGCGGCTACACGCCCGAGCTCGCCACGTCCATCTGGGTCGGGTACCCGCGGGCCGAGATCCCGATGGACAACGTCCACGGCATCGCGGTCTCCGGCCCGACGTTCCCGGCGGAGATCTGGCACCGCTTCATGCAGCCGGCGCTCGCCAACACGTCGCCGCACGGCTGGCAGCTGCCGACGGTCTGGCCCTCGTACCGTTCGTGGCACGGTGCGTTCGAGTACTCGGGCTCGTCGTCCGACCAGTACTCGAATTCGTACTCGCAGACGTACTCCGGTCCGACGACGTACGGAACACCGCCGGCCGCGCCCCCACCGCCGGCCGCTTCTCCCCAGCCGTCTCCGCCGCCACCGCCGCCGACTCCACCGCCGGCCGCACCGCCGGCGCCCCCGCCCGTCGCG
>JBKPLR010000075.1:0-11164 GCA_046731695.1 Actinomycetota bacterium | reverse complement strand
GGGCTACCGCGGCCTGGGTGTCCCGTTCCTGGACCTCATCCAGGAGGGAACGCTGGGCCTCAATCGTGCCGTCGAGAAGTTCGACTGGCGGCGCGGCTACAAGTTCTCGACGTACGCGACGTGGTGGATCCGGCAGGCGGTCGCCCGGGCGCTCGCAGACAAGGCGCGGACGATCCGAATGCCTGTCCACATCGTCGAGCGGATGCAGAAGCTGAACCGCGCCGAGCGGACGCTTTGGACCCAGCTCGGACGCGAGCCGACGCTCGAAGAGATCGCCGAAGAAGCAAATCTCCCCATCGCCCAGGCCCACGAGGTGAAGGCCGCTGCACGCGCGTCGACAAGCCTCGACCAGCCGGTCGGAGACACCGAGGACGCGGTCTTCGGGGACTTCGTAGCCGGCGAGGGGCCGCTGCCCGACGAACAGGTCGAGGTCTCCTTGCGCTGCCAGGCGCTCGCCGAGGCGCTGGCCGCGCTCTCCGATCGCGAGCAGAAGGTCCTGATCCTCCGCTACGGCCTCGACGACGCCGAGCCGAAAACGCTCGAGGAGATCGGCCGGCGCCTCGGGCTCACGCGCGAGCGCGTTCGTCAGATCGAGACCGAGGCGCTCAAGCGTCTCGCGCGCTTGCGCGAGATGGAGTCGGTCGCCCGGCTCTGACGAGCGCCGAGCCGTCGAAGAGCGGCAGCGCCGCGTCCTCCCCCACTCTCTGTCTGACGAGCTCGTAGGCGTCGTCGATTCGCGGCGGTCGGGTCAAGCGGTGGCCGTCCGAGGCGATGACCTTCGCATGGCCGAGCTCCACGAGCCGCCACCCGATCTGCGAGGCCTCCTCCCCGTGCCGGCCGACGAGGCTCGTCGAGTTCACCTGTAGCGGCCAGCCCAGCTCCGCGAGCTCGTCGGCCAGCTCCACGCGGCTCTGCACTGCCTCCGTGCGCTCGGGGTGCGCAACGAGCGGAGTGAGGCCGGAAGCCTCGATGTGCTTCGCGAGCTCCACGAAGCCGTCCGCCGGCCCGGCGAACGGAATCTCGACAAGCACGATCTCGGTGCCCTCCAGAAAGTAGCGGGACGGATCCTCGTCGAGCAGCTCCGGCGCGGGCGTCAGCTCGTAGCCGAGGCGGAGCTCGAGCGGGGCCGCTTCGCGCAGCTCCTCGAAGGCGAGGCGGATTCGCCGCTCGCGCTCGGCTCCCAGCAGAAGATGCGGCCAGACGTGTGGCGTCGCGTAGAGCACCTCCGTTCCGGAGTCATGGGCGAGCCTGCAGAGCTCGAGCCCTTCCGCAAGCGTCTGTGCCCCGTCGTCGCCAGAAGGCACGACGTGCGAGTGGCAGTCGACAAACCCCACCCAACTGAAAGTATCGATGCGGTGTTATTCGCCGCGCAGGTAGAGCTGAAGGCCAGGGGCGACCGAACGTAGCTCGCGCAGTGCGCGTGACTCGAGCTGGCGCACGCGCTCGCGGGTGATCCCGAGGTCGGTGCCGACCTCCTCGAGCGTCTGCGGGGCCTCGCCGTCGAGCCCGAACCGCCGGCTAAGCACGTGGCGCATGCGCGGCGAAAGGCACAGTAGGGCGTCCGAAAGCTCGGCCGAGCGAAGCGTCTCGGCGGTCGCGGCGTCGGGGCGATCCGAGTTCGTGTCCTCGATCAGGTCGCCGTAGAGGCTCTCGCCGTCGCCGACGGGCGTCTCGAGGCTCACGGGGTCCTCGACGAGCTCCAGCAGCGTCCTGACCCGTTCCGGCGGGAAGCCGCTTTCCTTGGCGATCTCGGGCAGCAGCGGTTCGCGGTTCAGCTTCTGGGCGAGCACGCGCCGGGCGCGCATGACCTTGCGCACCTGCTCGGCGACGTGCACGGGGAGGCGAATCGTGCGGCCCTGGTCGGCAAGCGCTCGCGTGATCGCCTGTCGAATCCACCAGGTCGCGTAGGTGGAGAGCTTGTAGCCGAGTGTCCAATCGAACTTCTCGACCGCCCGGATCAGGCCGAGGTTGCCCTCCTGGATCAGGTCGAGCAGCGGAACACCGGCCTTGGTGTAGTTCCGCGTGATCGACATCACGAGCCGCAAGTTCGACTCGATCAGCTTGCGCTTCGCGGCCTCGTCGCCCTCGTCCTTGAGCCGGGCGAGCTCGCGCTCCTCTGCCGCCGTGAGGAGCGGGCCGTCGCCGATCTGGCGGACGTAGAGCTTGAGCGGGTCCGCAGTCTGCGGCTCGGTGACTTCCTTCTCTTCTTCCTCCTCAACCTCTTCGGGCGCGGGAACGACTTCGAGCTTGGGCTCGGGTTCCGGGCCCTCGGATTCGGGGAGGGCGTCAGGTAGCGGCCGCTGCGCCATACGCGAACACCATCGGCACGCCGAGTCCCTCGCTTGAGGTACGCCTCCACCCGCACGAGGGATCACGGGGCACTAACTCTTAGCCGAGGGCAACGTCAGACTCCTTAGCGGCCCGGACGGTCGCTTTGTCTCGTCAAAGGGGCTTATTAAGAATTTGTGTGGAATCGCCGGATACAGCCTGAGCGCCTCCAGCAACGTGGAGCGGACGCTCGCTGCGCAGGCGCTCCTCGCCGGAATCGCCGAGCGCGGCGCTGACGCGGTCGGGTACGCGTACCGCTCAGGCGAAGGCGAGGTCGAGATCCACAAACAGCGCTCGGGCGCGAGCGCCCTCCTCGAGCAGGTCGTGCTCCCCGAGACCGTCACCGAGGCGCTGGTGCACGTCCGCGACTACACGAAGGGTCATCCGCGGATCGAGGCCAACAACCACCCGATCCGACACGGCGCCGTGGTCGGCGTGCACAACGGGATCATCTTCAACGACGACGAGCTCATGGAGACGCACGGGTTCGAGCGAGCCGAGCCCATGATGACCGTCGACTCCGAGGCGATTTTCGCGCTGGCCGAGGCCTCGAGCGGGTCGGCGCCGGTGCTTCAGCAGCTTCGGGGCTCGATGGCGACGGCCTGGCTCGACGAGCGCCGGCCCGGTGTGGTCTTCCTCGCGCGCGGCGTCGGCCGTCCGCTCTGGACCGGAGAGGGACGGGAAGCGACGTTCTTCGCCTCGACGAAGGCCGCGCTCGAAGTACTGGAGCGCTACCTCCGCATCAAGTTGCGCAAGCGGGAGGTCGGCGAGGGAACGCTGGTGCTGCTCGGGGACGGCGCCGAGCTCCGCCGCGAGCGGTTCCGGCCGGACCGCAACTTCGAGGAGCGAACGCTACCGGCCGTCCGCGCGCCCCACGAGGGTCTCTCCTGCCTCCAGCGCCTCGCAGCGCTCGCCGCGCTCTAGCTAACGCTGGCGTCTAGCCCAGGCTTCCGTCAGCGGCTACGTCCGCTCCGGCCTCCACGAGACGCTCCCGGATCAGGAATTGGAACGTCGACCACGCTCCGCGGCGGCCTTCGAACATCCGGTAGATCTGCCACTCGGTCATGAGGCCGTCGTCCTGTTTCCGCGCCTCGGCCCAGTCCGCGAACTTCGGCAGGCGCTTGAGCCGAGCGGCGAGCGCGACGCCCTGCTCCAGCGCCCGCTCGAGCTTCTCCTCCCCCACCGGCACGTCGAAGCCCGCCTCCCGCAGCGCGTTAGCGAGCGAGCCGAATGTGTGCCAGTAGAGCGACTTCGACGGCATCCTGCCCCGGTGCTCCTCGATGTCGCGGGCGGTCGGGACCCGGTCCAGCTCCGCGCCGAGCTCCTTCAGCAGCTCGAGCAGCTCCTCCCTCGTCGCGAACCGGCGCGGGACGAGACCGGCCTTGCGCTTGGCCTCGTTCCAGCTGCCGAAGTGCTCGATCACCGTCTGCGGGTGCACCGACGTCTTCGGGTCGTCCGCGAACTCGCGCATCGTCGGCGACTTCCCCAGCCGCTTCGCGGACGCGGCGAGCTCTTCGAGGATCTGCTCGTTCGTGTAGCGCTTGCGGATGCCGGCCTGGAAGGCCTCCAGCGCCTTCCGGTCGATCCCCGCCAGCGCGCGATACTGGGGCTTGCGGGGCACGAGAGACAATAATGGTAGAGCAACGGAAGCAAAATGCAAGCGGGGGGCTAGCGTCTGCGGCTCTTTGCTAGCTGAGGCTTACGACGCCGCTAGCACGCGTTGCCGGGCCTCGTCGTCCGAGAAGCCCTCGATCGGCAGGATGCGCTCGAGCGCAGCGACGCAACGCGGGCAGAACTGGGTTCCAGCGGCCCGCCTGAGCTCCTCCAGCGCCTCCGTGGCGGGCCTCGCGGCCCGGTAGATGCGCGTCGTGAGCATCGAGTCAAGCGCGTCCGCAACGTGGATGATCCGGGCACCGAGCGGGATCTCCTCGCCCAGGAGCCGGTCCGGATAGCCGGTGCCGTCGTAACGCTCGTGGTGGTGCCGGATCGCCGGCACGGCGTCGTTCAGGAAGCCGAGGCGGTCGATGATGCGGGCGCCCTCGTCTGCGTGACGCTGCATCAGGTCCCACTCCTCCTCGGTGAGGCTCGCCGGCTTCAGCAGGATCGCGTCCGGGATCGCCAGCTTGCCGATGTCGTGGAAGAGCGCGGCGTGCCCGAGCAGGTCGAGCTCGGCCTGCGAAAGCCCGAGCTCCCGTCCGATCGCCAGCGCGAGCTGCTGCACGCGTCGCGAATGGCCCGCGGTGTAGGCGTCGCGCGCGTCGACCGTGGCCGAAAGGCTCTCCATCGCGGCCGTCGAGCGCTCCTTGAGCAGCCGGTTCGCGTGCTCTAGCGACACGTTCTGGGTCTGGATCGTCTCGGCCGCCTGACGGAGCTTCTGCGCGCTGCGTTGGGTGTGCCTCAGGTAGGCCTCCTGCGTCTTGCGCATCAGGAGGAGGGGGACGGCGAAGACCGCGAGCGCCCACAGGCCAGCGGTGTCGTGGCCGACCCAGATCACGCCCGCGATGAAGCCGTACACGAGGTAATGGGTCGCCAGCCAGGCGAAGCGCTCCCTGAACACCGAGAACCAGCGTTCGTGACCCTCGATTGCGACCGCGAGGCTCAGGAGCGTCATGTTGACCGCGAAGTACGTACCCCCCGCCGCGATACCGGCTGCGACGTACACCAGGCGCCCGATGTCGCCATGGAAGCCCGCCGTGAAGACTGCGGCCGCGGCGAGCGAGGCCAGCGAGAGCGCCCCGACGTTGAAGACGACGTAGTGGAACGAGTAGCGCTTTGCGCTCCACTCGACCGCCGCGGTGGTGATCGCGATGGCCAACGCGGCGCGCGGGCCGAAGAGCGCCGCTCCGGCGATGGCGCCGACGGCGCTGACGGAGATCGAGCCGTCGTCGACCTCGAGGGCCAGCGCCTGCCCGGCGCCGACCAGGGCCACGATCGCCGCGAGGCCGGTCCAGTCCGTGCTGTGCCCGTAGATCGCGCCGAGAAGGCCTCCAAGTAGACCGAGGAGGCTGACGAAGCTGACGAAAGCGATCAAGCGCTTCGACTGCGAGACGAAGCGCGGCCCGTGGAGTGCATGCGGACGGGGATGGCGCCGCTCCTGGTCCGGCAGCGACTCGGCCGCCGGCGGCAACGGGACGACGTGGTCGCCGTCCTCCGGCACCGCGACGAGGCGGGTCTGGCGCTTCTCGGGAAGGAGCAGCGGCTCGGAGCTGGCGTCGAGAACGCGGTTGCGGCCCTGCAGCTTCGCCCGGTAGACCGCGAGGTCGGCCTGGTGGATCAACTCGTTCGCGTCGGAGCCGTCCCGCGGGAAGCCGGCGACGCCGATCGATACCGTGGCGCGAATCGGATCGCTCGATGTCTCCACGTCGAAGGCCCGGTCGGCGACCGTCCGGCGGATGCGCTCCGCGATCTCGAAGGCCTGGTCGGGCGGTGTCTCCGGGAGGAGAATCGCGAACTCCTCGCCACCGAAGCGCGCCGGGACGTCGTAGTGGCGCAGCTGAGAGCGGAAGACCTCCGCGATCCCTTGCAGCACGGCGTCGCCCGCGAGGTGGCCGTACGTGTTGTTGATGTCGCGGAGCAGGTCGAGGTCGGCCATGATCAACGACAGCGGCCGCTCGAACCGAGCTGCGCGTGTGAGCTCCTCATTCAGCGCGACCGCGAAGTGGCGCGCGTTGAAGAGGCCGGTCTTCGGATCGACCCTCGCTTCCTCCTGCAGCTGCGGCACCGAGAGCGACCGGTGGATCAGCAGCAGTGGCGCGATGGCGAAGGCGATCAGCCAGGGGTTGCCGCGCCAGAACGCGGCCATGGCGACGCCCAGCATTGCGAGCACGAGATCGGTCGAGAGGCTCGGGAACGAGAAGAGCCCCGACTCCCGGATCGAGTGGCCGCGCGCGAGGTGCAGCATCGGCGCCATCAGGACGTGGTTCACCGCGACCATCGATGCCGCTGCGGCGAGCCCGGCGAGCGCGTACGCGATGTTTCCGTTACCGGAGATGGCGCCGTCGACCGCGTGGAAACAGCTCCACGCGGCCAGCATTGCGAGCGTCCAGTTGCAGATGTTGAAGCTCTGGATATACCAAGCGCTGCGAGTCTTCAGCCATTCCGGGAGCTGGTGCACGATCCCCATCAACGCGACGAGCTCGGGCGGTAGCAGCATCGCGGCCGGGATCAGGAAGACGATCGTCGTGTGGTACGACTGGTTGCGCGGCGTCCGGACGACGAACAGCTGCGCGGTTGCGGCGATCACCACGAGGATCGCGAACGTCGCCCAGCCGTTCGTGCTCGCCTTCAGCTGCGCGAGCGATGGGATCGCGGCCACTGCGAACGCTCCTGCGACCACCACGAAATACGCGGCGGCCCTGGGCGCGAGCTTCGGCGCCTCCGGCCCGGAAGTGCCGACGAGGATGTCCTCGTTCATCGGCGCCGGAAACGTGCTCACGAAGGCCTCTCGCTCCTGCGAGTGAGGTTGAGCTCACCGCTCGAGTTCGCCTGCAAGTTTCGTCCCTTCTCCGCGTATTGCGCGGGGCCGCAGACCGGAGGTGCCGGTCGTGGCGACGCACACGCCGCATGGATCACCACTTCCGCAAGCTAAGCCGCTCACAGAGCGGTCACATCCCCCTTTTTGAGTACACCCCTCAAATCCCCCAAAAGAGTGAGGGGCCGGGGGTGTCCGGCCCCTCGGTGAGGCTATTTCCCGTCCGTCGAAATCAGGGCGTCGCGACGGTCGTGCCCGGGGTGGTCGCATCCGCCGGCAAGGTCGACGGATCGGGTGCCAGGTCCGGATCGGCCATCACCGCGGCCGCCTGCTCCGGCGTCAGCTCGTAACCGTTGGAGTCTCCGGTCGTGTCGCCTTCGGCCGCGTCCTCGTACGAGGTGTCAGCCCAGGAGACGTCCGCCCAAGAGACGTCCGCCCACGAGACGTCGTTGATCGCCGCCGAGTCCCAGGAGACGTCCGCCCAGGACACCACGTTCCACGAGGCGTCGGTCCAGGAGACCGAATCCCACGAGACGGAGTCCCAGGAGACGTCGGACTTGGCCTTGTCGTACCAGCTGACCCCGTCGAAGACCGGCAGCGTGTCGCCGCTCGGGTCCGCGACCAGGAACCTTCCCAAGGCCTTGTTCGGGTTCGGCGGAGCAACGATGTTCACCGCCTTGGTCATCTGGATCTCGCCCACGCCCACCGAGCCGGGCGCCGCGTCGGCAACGGGCTTCGTCGAGACCATCAAGGCGCCCTTGACCTGATCCGGCGTGAACGTCGGATGCTGCGCGAGGATCTGCGCCGCCGCACCGGAGATCACCGGCGCCGCGAACGACGTGCCGGAGAGCTGGATGTAACCAGGTGCCGCGATCTTGTCCGCCTTCTCGACGGCGAGCGTCGACCCTGCCGGCACCGGGCCGATCATGTACCGGCCGGGAGCCGCGATGTCCGGCTTCATGAACCCGTCCGGCGTCCGGCCGTAGGCCGACCAGGGGGCGGTGAAGTCGTCCATTCGGCTCTTCGTGCCGCCGATGTCGAGCGCGCCGACCGTGATCACGAAGGGGTCGTTGCCGGGTGCGTAGAGCACACCGCTCGGCCCCGTCGCGCTGCCGTAGTTGCCGGCCGCGGCGATGACGACAACGCCGCTGAACCAGAGCTTCTCGACGGCCTTGTCGAGCGGATCGCGAGTGAAGCTGCTCTTCGTCGCCGAGTGCAGCGAGAAGTTCGCGATCCGGATGTTGTACTTCGCCTTGTTCGCCAGGATCCACTGGCAGCCGGCGATCACGTCGCTCGTGCGCGCGACGCCGTGGTCGTCCATGACGTCGACCGAGACGAGGTTCGCCTGCGGGGTTGCGCCGGTGTATCCGGCACTCCCACCGGCCGCGATGCCGGCCACGAACGTGCCGTGCCCCCGGCCGTCACCTGCCGAGTCCCCCGGGAGTGTTCCGAGCTTCACGCTCGCGAGCAGTCGGGTGCCGAAGTCGGCCCGGTTCTCGATCCCGGAGTCGACGACCGCGATCGTCGGCGCGTTCGGGCCCGCAGTCGGGGCGAATGGCCCCGTCCAGTTCTTGGCCACGCCGCTCTCGTACGGCCACAGCTGGTTCGAGCTGTACCCGCTGACTTGCACCGGCGCGTCCGCGGTGATGATCAGGTTCGGCCTGTTCGCGAGCCTGTTGAGCTTGTCGAGCCTGACCGTGGCCGCGACTGAGTCGATCGAGCCGAGCCGCCGGTTGATCTTCTCCCGGTCGGCGATGCCGTCGAGCTTGTCCGCCTTGGCGAATGCCTGCATGGCAGTCGTCGCCGAGCCCGTCGTGCTCTGGATGATCACGTGTACGAGCCTGGCGGGATGCTTCTTCGCTGCGTGCAAGAGCCCCGGCGAGATCCACGTCCGCTTCGGAGCGATCTGACGTGCCCGGAGGCCGTTCTGCTTGCCTGCGCTGGACGCGAGCGGAACGCTGATCGCCAACATCGCTACGAGTGCCGTGACGATCCCGCGGCCGCCCTTGCCCCAGAGTGCGTTCGAGCGAGACTCGCCGCCACGGTTGCCCGTGCCCCACAGCGCGCTCGACCGCGTTTCTCCTCGCTTGCCGCTGTCCGTCCGCACCTTCCGTTCTCCTTTCCGCGCCCTCATGCGCGGGCCGCATGTCATTTTCAAGAGCGGTCTCTACGCCGCGAGCCGCTGGAAAGACCTGGCGGAAACTAGGCGTCGACTGGGCCGCCCTACATCCCCCTCCAGGGGGAGGGCCTGCGGAATTCACTCGATAGAGGGATCGGCGGTAGCGTCTTGCCGATGGCACGCTTGATCCCGCTTTCTGCGGAGATTCTCCTGGCGCGCGCAGCCGCTCGGCTTTCGCGCCTGGCGGGCACGGGGGGCGGAACGACGGTGCCCGGCAAGCTGCTCTGGAAGCTGGATCCCGGGGCGGTCGACCGGCTCGCGGCACGCTTGCCGCAGGGCTCAGCGCTCGTCTCGGCGACGAACGGGAAGACGACGACCGCGGCGATGGCCGCGCGGATCCTGGCGCCGTCCGTCCGGCTGGCGCACAACCGCTCGGGCGCGAACCTCGTTTCCGGAGTTGCGTCCGCGCTGCTGGCTGCCCGGGACGCGGAGCTCGGGCTCTTCGAGGTCGACGAGGCGGCGCTACCGGAGGTCGCCCGCCGGCTTCGGCCGCGCGCCGTGTGCCTCGGGAACCTCTTTCGCGACCAGCTGGACCGCTACGGCGAGCTCGAGCTCGTGGCCGCGCGGTGGCGAGAAGCGGTCTCCGGGCTGGCTCCGGATGCCGCGCTCGTCGTCAACGGCGACGACCCACAGGTGGGCGATCTCGCCCGCGAGCATGGAAACGCGCTCGTCTTCGGCCTGGACGATCCGCGGCACGCTTCCGGCGAGCTCCAACACGCCGCCGACTCCAAATGGTGCGTGCGGTGCGGCACCCCGTACGTCTACGCGGCTGCGTACATCGGGCACCTGGGCGACTACCGCTGTCCCGCATGCGGGCACGCCCGGCCCCACCTGGACGTGGTTGCCCGCGAGATCGAGCTGACCGGGCTCGAGAGCGTCTCGTTCGAGCTCGCCACCCCGGACGGAGCCCGGCGGGTCGCGCTGGGGGTGCCTGGGCTCTACAACGTCTACAACGCGCTCGCAGCTGCTTCCCTGACCCGGTCGCTCGGTGTTGATGACGATGCGATCGTCGCTGGTTTGCAGGGTTTTTCGGCTGCGTTTGGGCGGTTCGAGCGAATCGTGGTCGGGGAGCGGACGCTTCTCGTGCTCCTGATCAAGAACCCGGCAGGCGCGAACGAGGTCGTGCGAACCCTTGTCGCCGGCGGCGCACCTTCGCTCGCTCTGGTCGCGCTCAACGACGAGATTGCGGACGGCCGCGACGTCTCGTGGATCTGGGACGTCGACTTCGAGCCCTTGCTCGGCGGCCTGCAGCGACTCGTGGCGACCGGCGAGCGCGCGGCCGAGCTCGCCCTGCGGTTCAAGTATGCAGGCCTTGCGGAGTCGGCGATCGACGTGATCCCTTCGCTCGAGGACGCGCTGGACCACGCGCTCGTGCTGGCCCCGCCGGGCTCGGAGCTCGTCGCGCTGCCGACCTACACGGCGATGCTCGCCTTGCGCGATCTCGTGGCCCGGCGCGGGTTCGCGCGACCCTACTGGGAGGAGGCGGCGGCGTGAAGATCGTCGTCGGGCACCTCTTTCCGGACTACCTGAACATCTACGCCGACCGCGGCAACATGGCCGTCCTGGCCCGCCGCGCGGCCTGGCGCCGGCACGAGCTCGAGGTGCAGGCGATCGGCGTCGGCGACGCCCTCGCTCCCGGCGTGCACGACCTCATCTACATCGGAGGAGGGCAGGACCGCGAGCAAGAGCTCATCGCGCCGGCGCTCGCCGCCCACGCGCCCGCGCTCCAGGAGGCAGTCGCCGACTTCGTGCCCCTGCTCGCTGTATGCGGCGGCTACCAGCTCCTCGGCCGGTTCTACCGTGACCAGAGCGGCGACGAACTGCCGGGTGTCGGCGTCTTCCCGCTCCACACCGTCGCCGGCGAGCGGCGCATGATCGGCGACGTCCTCCTGGAGTGCGAGCTCGAGCCCGGCGAGCAGCGGACACTGGCGGGGTTCGAGAACCATGCGGGACGCACGTATCTCGACGAGGGTGCGACGCCGCTCGGCCGAGTGGTCGCGGGTTTCGGCAACGACGGCGAGAGCGGCTACGAGGGCTGCCGCGTCGCCCGGGCGATCGGCACCTACCTTCACGGGCCGCTCCTCCCGCGGAACCCGTGGCTCGCCGACTGGCTCCTCGCACAGGCGGTTGCCCGCCGTACGGGCGAGGCGCCGTCCTTCGAGCCTCTCGACGACAGCCTCGAGGCC
>JBKPLR010000074.1:0-20124 GCA_046731695.1 Actinomycetota bacterium | reverse complement strand
GCGGCAGCAACGGCTCCTGCGGGAGCAGCTACCTGTGCACCGGCAAGGTCGGATACGACGGCCCCTCCGGGCTCGGCACACCCAAGGGAACCGGGGCCTTCTAAACAGGCAAGCATCGAGGGTGAGGGGCGCGCTCGATCAGCCGGGCGCGCTCCTGCCCTCACCTCAATATGACGTGCCATCTGCCTAGGAGCTCAGGCGATTCGCCGTCCCGGGAGGGTTCCTGCCCAGTCCTATCTCTGTGAGTCTCAGTAGCGGCAACCCTGCAAGCAGCCGAAGGTGGAGGAGATTGACGCGGTCTTCTCCTGCCCGGTGGGCTCGCTGGCGAAGGGAGCGTCCGTGCAGATGACGGTGAGTTTCCAGATCGGGCGGATCGCCGGCCGCAACTTGTACTGGACACGATCGCCCACATGGCCTCGCGGGACCCGAAGAGTGACAACGGCGAGGCGATCGCCGACGGGCCCGGGCTGCCCTCCCTCCCCGCTGAATGAGCGCGCGTCGTCGGGACCCAAACCGGCTCCTTGCGGTTCCGGTGACCGCCTGCAGCGAGCATCTCGGCGGCCGGCGCCAGCACTCGACGGTTCGCGTCACGTCCCCACGCGCAAGTGAGATTTCCGACCGCGACCAAGAGCAGGCATGGTCACGGCCTCAGTGGCGTCACGTTGCTTGCGCATCGAGCGACGACGATCCATACTTTCCGCGTTTCGCGGGGTCGGAGGAAGGAGGACGTAATGCGGCTTACGTCTCGTGGGTGGTCGCGCCGATGGTTGTTCGCGGGCGCGGTCGCCGTGGTGCTGATTGCGGTGCCGGGTGCTTGGGCGTTCAACCCGGACGTGCTGGTGAGCAACGGCAGCCCGCCGACGCCGTTCTCGCAGAACAAGCAGAACGAGCCGGCGATCGCGGTCGACGCCAATCACCCGAATGTTCTCGTGGCGGGCGCAAACGACAACATCGACATGGAGGCCTGCAACGCCGGTGACGACACCACGTGTCCCTTCACCGAGGGGGTCGGCCTCTCGGGCGTCTACTTCTCGTTCGACAGCGGCACGACGTGGACCCAGCCGACGTACACGGGCTGGACGGCCCGCGATTGTCTTGGCGTCCCCGGGCTTGATCCGGGGTGTTCGCCGCAGGTCGGGCCGATCGGCACGCTGCCGTGGTACTACGAGAACGGGCTCGTCTCCGACGGTGACCCGGCCGTCGCCTTCGGCCCGCGTCCGGGCGCGGACGGGACGTTCTCGTGGGCGAACGGCTCGCGTCTGTACTACGCGAACCTGACGTCGAACTTCTCGTCGCAGCGTTCCGAGGAGGCGTTCAAGGGCGTGGAGGCGGTCGCCGTTTCGCGCAGCGACAACGTGCAGGCAGCGGCTGCCGGCGACAAGAACGCGTGGTGCGTCGGGCCGAACAACACGAACTGTGCGCCGGTGATCGTAACCAACCAGAACGCCTCCCTGTTCTCGGACAAGGAGCAGATCTGGGCCGACAACGCGGCATCAAGTCCGTTCTTCGGCAACGTCTACGTGTGCCAGGGCGCCTTCCGCAGCCGCTCGCGCGGCAACGCGAGCCCAGTGCCGGTGACGGTGTCGGTCTCGCGCGACGGCGGCGACACGTGGACGCAACATCAGATCACGCCGGCCGCGTCGAACATCGAGCAGGGCTTCGTGCGCGCCTGCTCGGTGCGGACCGACAGCCAAGGGGTTGTCTACGTCTTCTTCGCGCACTTCGCGTTCGGCACGCCCGGCATCGGCGCCCACGAGCTGGTGAAGTCGTATGACGGCGGACACACGTGGACGCGGCCGCAGACGCTGTTCCCGGTCAACGACGCCTGCTACAACGTCGATCCCGTCCTCCAGCGCTGCGTCGAGGACGGCATCGCCGGCGCACGCAACGACCTCTCGGCCGCTCCCAGCGCCACGATCGCGAACGGCGCCCCGACCGGAGCCGACGCGACCGACGAGATCGTCGACGCCTGGGCCGACGGCAACGGCAGCCTGAACCAGGAGCAAGTGCGGATCAGCTACTCGACGAACCAGGGGCGCACCTGGTCGACGCCGGCGCCGGTGCAATCGGCCGGCGATCGCGGCTACTACGCCGCGCCCGCCCTGTCGCCGAGCGGCACCGATCTCTACGTCGTCTACAACGCGTTCACAACCCCATACCGGACGACCACGTTCACGCCGCGCAGCCTCGTCGGAGTCGTGCTGCACGCTGACATCGACGGCGGCGCGCCAGTCGGATGGACGACGCTCCACCGCGGTGCGCCGGGGGACCCGCGCGGCTCCAGTCAGAACAACCTCGTGGCCGAATTCCTCGGCGACTACGTGTACGCGGCCGCCACACGCACATACGGGGCGGCCGTCTGGAACGACGTCCGCAACGCGGCCGACTGCCCGGCGATCGACGCCTGGCGCATGGCACTCGAGACCGGAGACACGTCCGTACCGAGGCCGGCGCCGCAGCAGGACTGCCCGGCAACCTTCGGCAACAGCGACATCTACGGCGGCAGCTACCCAGACCCGACGCCGTAACCGAGCAAGACACGTGGGGGCGCCGTTCCCGGCGCCCCCAACCTAACCCGCGAACGGCACTCGGAGCCGACCCCGGCGCCCTGGCGAGCGAGAGGTTCGACGGCCTTGTCGATCGACCCCTCCTACAGAGAAGCAGAGATCGCTGTTGCCGGGTCGCATGGGTAGCCGGCCGCGGTGTTCGTCGGCATGAACCCCAGGGCCTGAACACGGACGGAGAAGGGCGCAGCTCGACTTGAGACCGCTCGTCACTGAGTCGCCGGCGCTGGACCTCTTCGATCGGGCAAGGCCGGGGCATCGAGGCGTCGAGGAGCACCAGGTCGAGTTCAGCGCTCGCGACGAGCGCCTCTGCGCCGGAAATGGCTTCGCCGCCCGTTCTCAACTGCGGCGACATGAGTTACCGGAAGTTCACGGTGATCCCCACGGGTTGGACGGCGACAACGATGGCCGGCAGCGAGACGTAAGGCAGCCTTCCTGCGCGGCAAGCACGAGAGACGGCGCCGCCATAAAGGGCCAGCCGGCGGGGCTCGAGCCAATGCCTCTCACTTCGTCTTGTGCCGCTTTCGGCAGCATGGCCTACGGTAATCCCGGCTTCCGAGATCGAGCTTCGCCCACCGGCGGCGTCGAAAACGTGACGTCAGAACTCTCGAGAGTGAGCCAGCCGGCTGCCCGCCCTCCCCCTGAATGAGCTCGCGGCGTCGGGACCCAACCGCAGGAGCGGAGGCGGTCGTGGACGAGCCGGTGCGCGCCCGACGATAATGCGCCCGGTCATGAGAAACACGCCCGGTGAGCCATTGACATTCGTCTTCGCCGACCTCGAGTCCAGCACCCGTCTCTGGGACCGGTTTCCCGATGCGATGAAGGGCGCGATGGAGCGCCACGACGAGATCCTACGCGGGGCTGTGAACAGCGCAGGCGGTCGCGTCGTCAAGATCACCGGCGACGGCCTCATGGCGGTGTTCGAGTCTCCTTCGGCGGCCGCCGCGGCTGCCCTCGAGTCCCAACGCGCGCTACAGCGCGAGCCCTGGGGCGAAACCGGGCCGCTGCGTGTGCGCATGGGCATCCACGTGGGCGTCGCACAGCAGCGGGCCGCCGACTTCTACGGCCCACCCGTCAACCGGACGGCCCGGATCATGGCGGCCGCCCACGGAGGCCAGGTGCTGCTGTCGGCAGACGCCGCCCGCCTGGCGGATCGGCTTCCCGCGGACGCAGGCCTCCGCGATCTCGGCGAGCACCGGCTCAAGGACCTCGCGCAGCCGGAGCACATCTTCCAGCTGACGCATCCCGAGCTCGTGCGCGACCTGCCGCCGCTCGCGACTCTCAGCGACCGGCCGAACAACCTGCCGACGCAGACCTCAGAGTTCCTCGGCCGCGAGATCCAGTTGAGCGCGATCCGCGATCTGCTCGACGCCGACCGCGTCCGGCTTCTGACGCTGACTGGGCCGGGAGGGATCGGCAAGACGCGGCTGGCTCTGCAAGCGGCGGCCAACCAGATCGGCCGCTTCGAGCACGGCGTCTACTTCGTCGACCTTTCACCGGTGCGCGACCGGGACGCGGTCTTTCAGGCCGTCGTCCGGGCGGTCGGCGTGAGCGCAACCACCGACGAGCCGCCGCTGGCGGTGTTGACGCAGGCGCTCCGCACCCGGCAGCTGCTGCTGGTGCTCGACAACTTCGAGCAGGTCATGGAAGCGGTCGACGGAGTCACGGACCTCCTCCACCGGTGTCCCGAGCTCAAGGCACTCGTGACGAGCCGGGAGGCGCTGAGGGTACGAGGCGAGCACCTGTTCCCCGTCCCGCCGCTGGCGCTGCCCGACCGCGGGGAGACCGCGGCGGAGCTGCTCGCCGCGTATGACGCGATCCGCCTCTTCGTCGAGCGGGCCCGCGAAGTACAACCCGAGTTCGCCCTCACGGACGAGAACGCGGCCGCCGTCGCGGAGATCTGTGCCCGTCTCGACGGCCTGCCGCTGGCGATCGAGTTGGCGGCCGCCAGGCTCACCCTGTTCTCGCCCGAGGAGCTGCTCCACCGGCTGGATCGGCGGCTCGACGTGCTCCGCGGCGGCCCCCGTGACCTCCCGGCCCGCCAGCAGACGCTCCGGAGCATGATCGAGTGGAGCCACGACCTCCTCGACGACGACGAACGCACCATCTTCCGGCTGCTCTCCGTCTTCTTCAGCTCCCGCCTGGAAGCGATTGAGACGGTCGCGGCGGGCCTTGAGCCGCTCCGCGGGATCGACGTGGTGGATCGCCTCGTCTCGCTTGTGGACAAGAGCCTGCTCCGCAGCACCGACGAAGGTGGCCAGCGCCGGCTGTCGATGCTCGAGACGATCCGGGAGTACGCAGACGAGCGACTAGACGACGAGCCCCAGCTCGCCGCCGCCGCGCGACGCGCCCATGCCGAGTACTTCTGCGAGTTCACGCGCAGCCATCGGCATCTGCTCTACGGGCCCGAACGCGAGACCGTGCTCGACGAGCTCGGAGCCGAGCTTGGCAACCTCCTCGCCGCGTGGCGGTACTGGGTCGACGAGCGCGAGCCGGAGCGGCTCAACTCGCTTCTTGACGGCCTCTGGGTGCTCAATGAGGATCGCGGCTGGTATCACGCGACGATCGAGCTCGCGAACGACCTGCTCGGCGTCCTTTCCGCCGTTCCGTCGACGCCGGCCCGCCTGCAGGAGGAGATCGCGTTGCGCACGAGCCTTGCGCGTGGGCTGCTTGCCATCCGCGGCTACACCGAGGAGGCGGAGGCGACCTACGACCGGGCCCTCGCGCTCGCAGAGCAGACCGGGGATCTGCCGCAGCGGGCGCCCGTGGTCCGCAGCCTCGCCAGCTTCTATTTTTACCGCGGCGAGTTCGACCGGGCGGCGGCGCTCGGCCGCGAACTGCTCGACCTAGCGGCGGAGTGCGGGGACGCGCCGCTCCGGGTGGACGCCGAGCTCGTCTACGGGACGAGCATCGCCTTCCTCGGAGAGGTCGCGGGTGGGATAGAGCACATCGAGCGGGCGGTTGCACTCTTCGATCCCCGGCAGCATCTCGAGGGCTTGCGCTTCGGGCCGAGTCCCGGCGCCATCGCGTACACGACCTCGGCACTGGTCCAATGGCTGCGCGGCCGTCCGGATCGCGCCACCGAGCTCGCAGAGCGCGCGATCGAGCTCGCGAACGAGCTCAACCACCCGTACAGTACAGCGTACATCCTCTTCCACGCGGCCGTGCTCGACCTCTGGCGGCGAAGGCTCGCCCTCGTGCACGAACGCGCGAGTGTGGTGCTCGACGTCGCCGAGGAGCAGGGCTACCAGATCTGGAAGGCGGTCGCGCTCATCGTCCAGGGCGCGGCGGCCGCGGGCCTCGGCCGTCCCGACGAGGGAGTCGCGTCCATGGCTCGCGGCGTCGAGCTCTACCAGGGGTTGACGACGCCGGCGGTCTTCTGGCCGCTCGTCCTCTCCACGAGGGCGCGCGGGTTCGGGCATGCGGGCCGGCCGGAGGAAGGCCTTCCGCTGATCGAGGACGCCGTGGAGATCGTTGGCACGGACGCAATCCTCCATCCCGAGTTCTCGCTCGTCCGAGCCGAGCTCCTCCACGGCCTAGGAGACATTGGGGCGGCCGTCACGGAGCTCCGGGCGCGATCGACTCCGGCCGCCGGCTGGGCCTGCGCACGCCGGAGCTGCGCGCCGCCACGCTGCTCGTCCGCCTCCGGCAGCCGGACGCGGTCGGGCAGCTGCAGCGCGTCTACGAGAGTTTCACCGAGGGGTTCGACGATCCCGACGTCGTCGACGCCAGGGCGGCGCTGGCCGAGCTCGACGTGCCCGTTGCCTAGAGGTCAGCCGAACGCGGCCCGCAGCTGCTCATGGCCAGGTCGGGCGCGTCCCCGCCAAGGAGGAACCGTGCTCGTCGATCCCTCCGGGTGGCGCGGGATCGCAGACTTTCTCAAGAGGCAGCCGGACGGGTTCTACGAAGTCGCGGACACGAAGCTCGCGCGCACCGCTAAGCCCTACTTCTTGCTGGTCGTTTAGGCGTGCGTGGCGCCGCGCCTAGGGCGAGCCGATGCTCGCCGCGCGCAAGCACGCCGGAGGTTCGCGCTGCGAGATGGAGAGGCCGGCCCCGAGGGCCGGCCTCTCTGCATGCGTGCTGCCCGGTTTCGTTACGGGGCGATGTGCGCGATATGCGTGTTCCAGTTGCCGAGCAGTCGTCGGGCCTCCGGTTGCATCGGGGCGGGCGTGCCGTCGAACGTCACCGTGCCGGCTGGCAGCGGGCTGCGGTCCGCCTGCGGGCCGCAGTGCCCTGTGGTCAACTCCCACGTCGTGAGGTCGCAGTTGTTGTCTATCTCCTCCGATGCGATCCAGATCGAGCCGTCGTCCTCGTCTGCGGCACCGTAGTCACCCCAGCGCGGACGTGGAGGCGGCGCCTCGCCGTTGGGCCCAGGAGCGAACGGCGAGTAGTACTTGTACTCGCTGAAGCCGTCCTGGAGGCCGAGACCAGGAGCCGTGAGGTGGATCGTCCCGACGGGGCCCGAGTTGGCGAACAGAATGTCGGCCGCGCTCGGGTAGTTGCCAGGACCGACGAGCGTGAAGGCCATCGCCCCATCGCCCGCCGACGTGAGGGCAAGCGCGGGGTAGTTGACGTTGGCGTTCGTCACGCCGATGTAGCCCTGGTTGACGACCGCAGACTGCGGACCGACCTTCCCGCCGTTACCGGGGGCGATCATGCTCGGCTTGACGACAAACCACGCGATGCCGGCCTGCTCGCTTCCGCCGACGCTCATGCGCGTGTCGAGAGCCCCCCAGACCTTGCCGTTCGCGTAGTAGACCTGCTGCATCCGGCTGTCGTTGCTGTCGAGCTGGCCGATCACTTCCGGCTTGTAAGGGTCTTCACTCGGAGCGCCGGGCGCAGTGCTCATCAGGAAGAACTGAAAACACGTCGGCGTGAGCGGAGGACCCGGCAAAACGGCGGTGGGCGTGTCGTTCAGACACTGTCCCAGCGGCCAGTTCTGCGACGCATCCTGGGTGCCGCTACCGGGCTGGTCCGACAGCGGTGGAACGCCGTAGGCCTCAGACGACAGCGCGCGACTGCTGAGATGCAGATCCGGACGCGCGCGGTCCAGCGACGCCGCATTCGTGATCGCCCACAGACCGATCGTGTCCGACGAGCCCGTCACGTTGCCGGACTCCTCGGCGGCGTCCGAGCTCAGGAAGAACTCTGTCCCGTTGTTGTCCTCGTCGTACGCCGTGCCAGGTACGACGGCAGGCCAGATCGTGAAACCAACCGGTCCGCGCGCCTCCTTCTCCAGCCTCGTGTTCGAGAACTGCACCCACGGCACCGACGCATCATTCGCCGCGAGCTTACGCTTCGACAACGCATAGATCTGCGCGCTGTTGAACCCATTGGTGAAGAACGGGTACTCGTTCGTCGTTACGTAGAAGCCGTAGTGGTCGGCACCGATGTGCGGGTAGTCGCCGATACATGCATCCGGCATCGACTCGTCCGGCTTCGGGCTTGGGTCCGGCGCGCAATGGTGGTTCGGCGAGCCGTTGTTGCCGTTGTCGGTCGTGTCGATCGAGTACGTCTTCCACGTGGTCGTGCTCGGATCGTGATCGCTCGGATTGCTGACGGCGATGTCGACATGGTTCTCGCCGGTGAAGTTGCCCTGGTTCCCCAGCTCGAGCGTCAGGACGACGACGAACCACGCCCCCGTCTGCGAGTCGTAATAGCAGCTCGGGTCGGTGAGCTCCGGGCCACCGGCGAGCAAGTCCGGATAGCCGAAGAACCGGTTGAGCGTCTGCTCCTTGAGCGGCGTGCCGGCCGTGTTGTAGACGGCAACGACGTCGTTCACGACCTCGAGCACACGGCCGCCACTCCCGACGCGCGCGTCCGTGCTAACACACATGCCCTGGTCGGGCGGCTCAAGGTAGAACCCGTTCAGCGTCCGCTGATCCCACATGCTCACACCCTCGAAGCTCTGACCCGCAACCGCATTCGACGACGATGTGAATGCCGTCGGAATGACGACCGGCGTGGCGACACCGTTGTGCTTCTTGCTCTTGCCGTGACGCTGGGAATTGCTCCGATCGGCGGGCGCCTCCTCGCCGCGCCGGCTGAGCGGATCGATGATGTTGCTCTCAGGCGAGGCGGACACCGCCGCCGACTGCAGCCCAGAAGCGCCCGCCACGCCGGCGACCGTCAGCGCGGCGGCCGCTAACAGAGACACGACGAGCACGGCTTTCCAAAGGCGGTTCAAACGCATACTCTCCCCTTCCGTAGACCTCCTAGCCCGGCCGAACCGACCGAGCCCAGCCCCCCGATGCGGACGGGAAGATACCCGGAACTCTGCCGAACGTCCAGAATGGCGCTGCGGCTTCGCCATCGACCGGCCCCGGGCCAGGACGAGCGTGCTTATCAAGCGGCACCTGTTGGCCCATCGACCCTCCAGCCAACACGGGCCAGCCAGGCCGTTCCCGCCGGCGCTACCGAGCACGGGCTCGACGCCGCCGCGGCAGACAGCGCCCGAGCCGAGGTGCCGCTCGAGGAAGCCGCGCGTCGCCGACTCCGACCCGGCGCGAAGGACGACTGCGCTCATGACGGCGACGCTAACAACGCCCGACCACGCGAACAGACGCCCTTTCGCGCAAGTCTGTGACGACCCGCGCGCAGGTCGCCTGCCGCCCGCGGTCTCACGACCTCGGGTGCAAGCCGGTTGACGGTCCCGCCGCCGGCGGCGACGAGTACGGACGAGCTAGGCTCCAGCGGCGGCATGCGAACGCACGGAGGTCTCGGGGTGCTCGCCTGCAGCGGCGCGATCCTGGCCGCCAATGTTCGCGTGCGCGAGCACCTGAGCCGCGCGCAGCCCGACGGCGACCGCTATCGCTGGCGGACGCGCCACCGGCTGGCGCCCGGCCGGTACTACGTCGAAGTGTCGGGGGTCGTCGCGCTCGACTGCACGCGCGTTAAGCCCTGCCCGACGAGGTGGTCGAACGTGCGGCGCGTCGTCATCCCGGCACCGAGCCGAGGGCGGCGACAAGGGCGCCGTGCGGCACCCTCGTCGCCAGGCCTACCTTCAGATCAGGCGGGACAGGGGTTCGAGCTCAGGACCCTGCGGAAGTTGTTGGTCCGGAGCCGCAGCGCCGGGTTCGGGTTCGGGTAGAAGCTGAAGAGCAGCGGGCCGAACTCGGCAGCGGAGTCGCCGCCGAACGTGTTCGTCGTTCCCTTGATGTACGGGCCGCCGAACTGCCAGACGCAGTGGCCCGTGGCGCTCGGCGTCTGCGTCGACGTCCCGGTGGAGTAGATGGGGTAGAAATTCGCGCCAGGCGGCGGGTTGACGCAGTTTGCGCCCGTGAAGCGGTCGCAGTTGCCGCCGAAGTCTGCGGCTTCGATCCGCGGCAGGTCAGCCTCGAACGCGACGCGGTCGTAGTTCCGGCTGCCGTTGAACAGCGGGCTCGTGAAGGTGATCGGCGTCGGGTGGTACTTCGCGTCCTGTCCGCGGTTGGGGTTCGTGCCCGGCCAGACCGGCTGGTAGGACACCCCGTCGAAGTCATTGTCGGTTGCGATACACCCCCCGATCGGAACGAACGTCGAGAAGGCAGGGCTGAAGCAGCCGGTGTCGTCATCGTCGAGGCTGTCCTCGCCATTACTCGTGCAGTCGCCCTCCTCTGAGACCTCGCTGCAGTACTCGAAGTGGCCGATCTCGTCGGAGAAGGCGACGTTGTACGAGTGGGCGGCCCACGGCACCCGCGTGTGCTCGCTCGACGTCGAGTACATCGGCCTGAACGTGTACGGCGCCTCGGCGCAGCTCGCCGCGCCGGGCTGGAAGAGGATGTGCGCGAAGCCGTTCGCGGCACTCGCCGTCATCGAGCCAGTCTCGCCCGTCGTCAGGTCGTGGACGACCACGATCAGCCCGTCGGGGCCGTCGTGGATGTTGACGGTCAGCTGATCGCCCGAGTTCATGAACAGGTCGGATGCGGGATCGGGCGTGAACGTGTCGAGCGTCTGGTCGAGCGGCCCCGGCGGCGCGTGCGGCTCGCCGCTCGTCGTCAGGAAGGCGAAGTTCGCCGGCTCCAGGCCCACCCTATCGAGACAGTCGGCGTTATTGAGCACGCCCGCGTTCTGATCCTGGTTGAGGCTGAAGATCGCCATCGCAGCGCACCACTTCGTGGCGTCGCAGCTGACGCCCGGTGGCCACGGCGCCCAGCCCGGCGGGTAGAACTGCACCTCGAGGAACGCGGTGCCTGGATGTTTGCCGATGTAGTCGGGACCGGCCGGATGGGTCCCGTCGAAGATGTTCGAGTCACTGTCTGGCACGCACGCGGCGTGCGTGTACTCCGGCGCCGACTCGTTGTCGCAGAGCGCCATCCCGAACCAAAAGGCGATGTGCAGCTGGAAGTTCCAGGTGCCCGCGGTGCCCGCCTGATTCGGCAACACCTTCGGGTCCGTCGGCAGCCGGAGGTGGTACAGGCTTGAGTTGCCCGAGCCCGGCTGGCCAGAATAGAAGAGCAGCGACGGCTCGTCGTGGCCCGTGTACTCACCGCCGTAGCCGATCGAGTCGAGCGGCTCCGCGCAGAGCGCCGTCGGCTCGTCACACTGCAGGATCGCAGCGCGCGCCGATCCCGCGAACAGCCCGATCGCGACAACGGCGATCGCCGCGGCCGCACCGGCAAGAACTCTAGTCATGCTCCCTCCTTGATCCCTCTCGAGGCCGCCTCCCCGGCCCAGGTGGCATCGGGCACTCTATTCGCTGCACGCCTGCCGATTCAACCGAGGGACACCGGCCGGGACTCTGCGCGGCGCCTGCGGCCGGGGCGGCCGTCGCCTGCCCCGCCGAGAATCGCGGCGCTGCACGCTGACACCGTCGTTGTCGGAAGTGAGGGTGATAGCCGCGTGGGGTGCGCGCGGGTGTGCGTCTTCGACGAGCGGCCGTACGATCGTGGCGGTCGACCGTTGTTCGGGTCGGGTGTGCTTCGAGGCGGGCGAGTCCGAGGAGGTCGTTGACGAAGCGGCCGACGCGTTCCCTGCCAACTGCTGCTTCGAGGCGGTCGCGTTCGGGCCGTTCTGATTGTTCGCGCAGGAGGGTTTCGACGCTCGCTTGGAGAGCGGCGATCGGGGTGCGCAATTCATGCGAGGCGTCGGCGAGGCACTTCCGGCGGATGTCGTGGAAGAGTTGTCGTCACCGGCAGGGTTTCTCGGGGTCGCGGACGACGTGTCCGACCGCACCGCAGTAGCTCGCTGCGCAGCCCAGGTTGACGACTAAGCGCGTCGAACGAATGTCGCTCTTGCCGCCGCGCTTGCCAGGATCCCGAAGGCTCCGCCACGGAAAGCCGCGCTCGGGCGGGGCTTTTCATTTTCGATGAGGCGACAGCCGGGGCCGCTCGCAGCCGGGCCGGACAGCCTTGTGCACCGATCGTCCCCTCGCGAATCGCTTCCCGCGAATCCCTCTTTCCCAGACGGAAACCGTTCGCTCGGTTGCCCAGTATGTCGTACGACTGACTTTGGAGGGCTTATCCATTCAAGGGGGAGGACGATGTCGAGACGACTTGGATGCACGATGGCAACGGTGCTGGCGGGCGGCCTAGCGCTGTCACTGGGAAGCGCGGCTGTCGCCGCGCCGGTTGGCGGGCTGAAGCAGTTCAAGGTGCCGACGGCCAACAGCCAGCCGCGGGCGATCACCGCGAGAACTCCAACCACCGACGGTTCCACCACGGTGGCCCCGCGCGACACCACCGTCGCCTCCGATGGGCACCGCACGGTTCACGCCCCAGGCTGTCGGGCGACTCAACCCGTCCAACAACTCGGTGACGATCTTCCCCGTGACAAACACCGGACCCTCGGGCATCGCCGCCTCACCCGACGGCAGCGTGTGGTTCACGCAGGAGACCACAGGCAACGCCGCCAGGATCACCAACGCCGGCGTCATCACCGAGGGCAAGGCGGTCAAGGGAAGCGGCCCTTCGGAATCACCGTCGCCCCCAACGGCGACCCCTGGTACACGATGATGGCCGCGAACAAAATCGTCACGCTGCAGCTGCGCTAGAAAGCCCGTTCTGAGCCGCTGTCAGGACTCGGCGGAATGACGAAAAGCCCCGCTGACGCGGGGCTTCCCTCTTCGGGCAGGGCGACGGCGGAAGGGGCGGGCAGCAGAGCGGGCAGCATCTTGGCCGCTACTGCCCGATCCGGGCCTGGGCGAGGTGGGGCAGAACGATCGCGTTGCGGTCCTCGGCCTCGCGCCAGTCGGCCGCGCCCCATCACCCCGATAACGGCCGGTGCCGCGCCTCTTGCCTGGCTCGGCAACGGGTGCGCGAGGCGCGGTGAGTCGTTCGCGACCGGCTCGGCTGCACGCCCATCGACTCGCGCTCCTCGCGCGCCCGAACTCAAGCGAAACCGTCCACAGCGCACCCCAGATCGGAAACAAAGCTCGGCGGCGACGGCGTAGACCGCACACGAACCGCCAAGGAACCCACGGTGGAGGCGCTGCTCTCGCTTGCCTTTGTAATGCGGTCGGCGCTCTTGCTCGCAGCGCTTCGGATCGAACGCGGTGGGTTTCCCAGACGGCCACGAGATGACTTGGCACTCGCACTCCAACTCCCGTGCCGACCCGCAGGGAGGTGATGAAGATGGCGTTCTACGAGTGCCCGCATTGTGGGAAGCGCGCGGAGCGCCCGGCACACGCGTCGACCGATGCTCGATGTGCGCCCGTCGGCGGCCGCCCCGGCAACGCCGCCCTCGACGGCAAAAACCGGTCCGGCGGGCGAGCCGTACAAGCGCAGAGGGTCGACCGAGGAGGGGAGCGATGATCGGTTTCCGGGCTGTTCGACGGGCATCTCTGGTGTTGGTGGCGCTGGCCGCCTTGGCGGTTCCCGCGGGCGCGGCGGGCGATCGCGGCAGCGGTGGGGGAGGCGGCGGCGGCGGGACGCCCCCACCGCCGTCTGCGGCTCCTGCGGTGGCGTTTACGCCGACGTCGCTGACCTTCGCGGCCCAGGCGATCGGGACGACCAGCGCGCCACGGTCGATCACGGTTACCAACACGGGCAACGCGGGGCTGTTCATCAACAGTGCGGCTGTGCCGAACACGCTCGACTTCACCGAGGTGAGCGATGGCTGCTCCGGCCTGACGCTCGCGGCCGGGACGAGCTGCAGCGTCTCGATCACCTTCTCGCCGACGGCGCCAGGCATGCGGTCCGCGATGTTCACGCTGACGGACAACGCCGCCAACAGCCCGCAGACTGTGCCGCTCACCGGGACCGGTTCCGGCACGAACCCGCCGCTGGCGATTGATTCCCGCTTTTTCACGTGCGCGAACGGCGTTTGCGACGTCGGCGCGGGGCAGAACGTGTTCGTCAACAACTTCTTCACGACCACGTTCAGCGCGAGCGGCGGCACGCCGCCGTACCGGTGGTCGGGTCAGGTTCCGGCAGGACTGACGCTGCGCCCGTCGGGCCTCCTGCTCGGCGCACCGAGCGTCAAGGGCGCCTCTAACTTCACGGTGACCGTGACCGATGCCGCCGGAACGACGGCGACCGGAACCTTCTCGCTCACCGTCACCGACCCGCCGCCGCCGTCTCCGTCCGGCTGCCAGACCGGAGGCGTCCTCAAGGAGCCCTTGAGCGGGCCGTCGTTCAACGGCAAGGCGCCGAGCGGTCAGGCCAGCGCCGACGAGACCAAGTTCAGCGGCTGCGGTGGCTTCAGCCTCCTATCCGCCCAGGTCAAGGACGTCAACCTCCCCGACGGCAGCGTCCTCTGGGTGACGCTCGACTTCAAGCCGGTCGGAACGATCACCTTACGGGGCGGCTCCGGCACGATGCCGACCTACAACATGGGCCGCTTCGGCGTCTCCAACGACGACGTCCGCGTCTACAGCGCGCTCCCCGACATCAGCACCTCGCAGCAGATCCTGATCGGCGGAGCCTTCCAGTGAGTGGACGGTCTATCCGCCGTGACTCGCGCCAGCCCCTTTCAGGGCTGCGAGGGTCACGTCATGTATCGGGAGAGCGGCATCAACCTGCCGGCCGGGCCGCCGTCGGCTGCGGCGATCGTGAGGTGTAATGGCAGCGCCTGCGGGAACAGGGCGGAACGGAGACGCAGATGTCAGCCGAAACGTCGCTCCGAACGCCGCCCGCGCCGACCGACGGACAGGGATGAAGCCGCTCGCGCGCGAGACGATCGCCGACCAGATCGAGCAGCTCGAGCCGCTCGACGCCGTCTCAGAGCCGCTGCAAAAGGCGGTGCGCAGCGCCATCCCGCAAGAGTCGCAGCTGAAGGACATCCTCAGCGGCACCTGGCTCGGACACCCCTTGCACCCGCCCCTGACCGATGTCGTGATCGGCGCCTGGACGAGTGCACTGCTGCTCGATCTGCTCGTCGGCAGGGATGGCGAGCAGGCGGCCGACCGGCTGGTGGCCGCTGGCATCCTCGCGGCCGTGCCGACCGCCTGCGCGGGCCTCTCCGACTGGGCCGAATTAGGTGGAGGCAGCCGTCGTGTCGGCACGGCCCACGCGCTCGGCAACACGACCGCGCTCCTGCTTCACACGCTTTCATGGTTCGCTCGGCGGCGCGGCGACCGGGCGCGCGGCGTAACGCTCAGCGTGGTCGGCTACGGCGTCGCAAGCTTTTCCGCCTGGCTCGGCGGCCACCTCTCGTTCGCGAAGGGCGTCGGCGTCAACCAGACCGCCTTCGAAGACGCGCCGACCGAATGGACGGCTGTTCTCGATGACGCCCAACTCCTCGACGGGAAGCTCACCGCGGCGCGCGCCGATGGCGTCGGGTGCTGCTGGTGCGAAAGGGCGCACGGGTTTACGCGCTCGCCGACCGCTGCTCACATCGCGGCTGCTCGCTCCACGAAGGCAACCTCAATCCCGACGACACGATCACGTGCCCTTGCCACGGGAGCATTTTCCGACTCGACGGGAGAATCGTCAAAGGGCCGGCAACCTCGCCACAGCCGTCGTTCGAGGCGCGTACGGACGAAGGCAAAATGGAGATCCGGCGCCACCTAGCTGAGCAGACTGCGATCAATCAGCTCTCGCCGCACCGCAGCTCGAGTGCGCGCGATGCGGCGCCTCGCAGATCGCCGACTACCACCGCATCGACTAGTTGTGTTTTCTGCGCGCTTGCGGCTTCCTCCAGGGTGCGCCTCCCACCGCCCATCCGCCTCGCCGGCACGAGGGAGGAGGAAAGCCGCGCTCGGCGGGCCGGATAGTCCTTTCCAACAAGCGCAGAGGAGGACTGATGACGCGCGCGTTCTTGATCACGGCGGCTGTTGCCGTTCTTGGGCTGGCGTCGCCGGTTGTGGCGGCAGCGGCTCGAAATCGGAAGGGCGAAAGCGGGGGCACGAAGACGACGATCGCGGGGCTCTCTGCCAACGACCGCGGCGGCGCTGGCGATAATCGCCGCCAGTGACGGCTGTGACAACGAGCGCGCGAAGGAATGCGGTGACTCATTCCGTCGCGCGCAGCTGACACCACGCGCCGTCGTAGGTAAGAACTGCGCGGCTGCCGACACTAATAGGTCGGCGAGTAGCTCCGCTCATGCGAAGGAGGCTGGCGGCTGGCCGCTCTCAAGAAGGCTCTGGTCGCGTCGCTCGCTCTGGCCGGCGTTGGCGCGCTCCTCCTCCTCGTAGCCGTCCTCGTGTACGGCACCGTCAGCACCGTCTCGGGGAGCCGAGGCGGAGCGCGCTCGGATCCGACGAAGGCGCGAGCGGATCGGCTGGTCGTTCAGGGACGCCGTGTCTTCCGCTTCAATACGTTTGGCGATCAGGCCGTCTGGGGCGGGGTACTCGGATTGCACAAGGCGATCGAAGGGTCCAGGCACGGCGGCGTTGGGCCCGGCGTTAGCCCCAAGCTGGCGCTCGCCCTCGGCCTGAAGGTCGACGCGCGGGCAATCCCGAAGAAGATCGCCCGCGCGATCAAGGCGGGCAAGGTGAACCTCGACGACCCGGGCGTGACCCTCAAGCTGCTGAAGCTCAATGCCGTCGTCGGCGTCCGCGGCTTCTTCGATCGCAGCGGCAGCCTGCGGTCAGTCGGCATCACCTGCGCCGTCTGCCATTCGACCGTCGACAACTCGTTTGCGCCCGGGATCGGCAAGCGGCTCGACGGCTGGCCGAATCAGGACTTGAATGTCGGCGCGATCGTTGCCACCGCGCCGAATCTGAAGCCGCTCGAGGACGCCCTGCATGCGAATGAGGCGACGGTGAAGAAGGTCCTTCTGAGCTGGGGGCCGGGCATCTTCGACGCCGAGTTGGACCTGGACGGCAAGGCCTTCCGCCCCGACGGCAAGTCGGCAGCGACGCGGATCCCCAGCGCCTTCGGCAAGGACGGACAGAACCTGCACACGTGGGAGGGCGGCTGGGGCACCGTCACCTACTGGAACGCCTTCGTCGCCAACCTCGAAATGCACGGCCTGGGCAACTTCTACGACCCACGCCTCGACGACCCGCGTCGGTTCCCGATTGCCGCAAGGCGCGCTTCGGACACACGCACCCGTACATCGGCGAAGGCGTGCTGCCGGTGCCGAGCGCGCGCACCGGGCTGCCGGACAAGGCGACCGAAGCACTGCGGGCGCTTCACTTCTACCAGCTTGCGCTGCCCGTCCCGAGGCCACCCAAGGGAAGCTTCAACCCTGCTGCGGCCGCCCGCGGGAAGAAGGTCTTCTTCCGCGTCGGTCGGTGCGGGAACTGCCACATCGGCTCCCTCGGCACCGAGCCCGGTTACAACGCCCACTGGCCCGCGGAAATCTGCACCGACGCCTTCCAGGCGGACCGTGGCCCCGACGGCAGCTACGTGACGGCGCCGCTGCAGGCCCTGTTCACCCGTTCGAAGCGCGGCTTCTACCACGACGGGCGCTTCAAAACGCTGCTCGACGTCGTCAATCATTACGACAGCTGCTTCAACCTCCGGCTGAACGCGCAGCAGAAGAGCGACCTCGTTCAGTACCTGAAGAGCCGCTAGGCAAGGCCGAAGCCCTATGGCGTCGCCGGTTCGCCGCGGAGGAAGGCGTGCAGCGCTCGATGCTGCTCGCGGCAGCTCGGACAGCCCTCGAGATGGGCCCGCATTCCCGGAATCGCCCGATCGGCGTCGCCGCCGGCGAGCTCGAGCTCGACGTAGCGGTCGAGCACCGCGAAACAGATATCGCAGTCGATGTCGGGTGCCTCGGGGCCAAACAGCCGTCGCAGCGCCTCGTGAACGTCCGGGCGCTCCATCAGGAATCCCCCAGCGGCCGCAGTCCACGCTCGGCGAGATACGCGCGGAGCTTGCTGCGCGCGTCGTGCAGCGTCTTGTAGATAGCACCGCGCGTCGTTTCGAGCCTCTCGGCCACGACTTCGATCGCGACCCCATTGATCGCGACGGCGACGAGGACCCCGCGTTGCCGCTCGGTCAGCACTTCCGAGATACCGGCCCCGATCGCTTCCAGGAGCTCGGCCAGCTCCGCCGGTTGTTCGGCGTCGGCGTTGCCGGCGAACAGCGTCCAGCTCTCCGGCTCGGTCGGGATCTCTCGCCCACGCCAGGCCCGCTGCCGCAGTTTGGCGGTCGCGTCGAGAAACGCGAATTTGTATGCCCAGGTGGTGAAACGGCTCTCGCCGCGGAAGTCGTCGAGGCGGGAGAGGACGGCGACCGTGGCGTCATCCGCGCTCTCCAGCGCGATCTGCTCCAGATCGGTCTCCCAGAATTGCGGCAACAGGGCGCGATGGCGCGCGATCGTATAACGGGCGCCGCGAAGCAGGAGTGCGTGAAGCCGTGCCACCGCGTCCTCGCGCCGGCCGCCGTCGGCGCGGAGGTCACGAAGCCAGCTGTCGGATTCCTGGTCACGGGCGACGCCGGCGTGCGGCCGCATTCGCTTCATGGGCGTTTCGTCCATCGTGTGCCGGAGATACGGGCGGCTCGTGCAGTCGGTTCGCTCGCAGACCGAACCGGTCACGCCCTAAGCCGTACGGCGAGGCGATCGCGGCACATGGCTAGTCTCCCGCCCACGCAGGCTGCGGGCATGCGGGGAGGGGTCCTTCTGGCGTTCGCGCTCGCCGCGCCAGCGCGCGCCGGCACGTTCATCTTCGGGTTCGCGGATGATGCGCTTCGAGGACGCGGGCTCGCGCGGCTGGCCAAGCTCGCGACGATCTGCTGGGGCGCCCACAACGGCATCGACGTCGTGCAGCGGCTCACTCGGGGAGTGGTGGCGCCGCTCGGCCGTCATCCGTCCCGTGCGACGTGCAGCTCGTCGGCTCGCGAGCGTAGGGGCGGCCGATCGTCTCGGATCCGGCGTCGTCGCCGCGCGATTGCTTCCTCGCGCTCGAACGCCTCCGCGAGCTTGCCCCAAGCGCCGGGGACTCGCCGGGAAGGGCGGGCGGTCTCTTCGCGGACGACCTGCCGGAGGAGGACGATCGGCACGGGCTCCTCCGCGAGGCTGCGCGAAGACGAAACGAAAGTCTTGACATGGCGCAGCCACCGGCGGCTGGCCGTTGCGTCGTCCGGCGCTCGTGCGACGGGCAACCCTCGCGCGCCACCACGGCGTCACCCGTCCCACACCGCAGCATCCCCGGACGGCACCATCGCTGTCACCGCCCGCCGACCTCCCGCCGACGCCGACGAGTCGATCTTCCACTGAGCACGTCGCGGCTAGGGAAGCGCGGCGACAAGTCGAGGTGGCTCGTCATCGCCGCCGCCGAGTAGGCGCGCGATGCCCGCCCGCGTCCTTCGGACGCGCTCGGCCCACTCGCCTGCGCCTGCGTCGAGCGTGCCTTCGTCGGCTCCGTTCGCCCCGGCCAGTCGACCTTGGTGCGCTCGCTCGCCCGGCGAGCGAGCCCGCGTTGGGAGGGTGGTCTGAGGCGCCGGCGCGGCCGGCTCGGGCTCGGGCTCGCCCTAGATGTTCCCGTCGGCGTCGAAGCGCACGTGCACGATCGTGGAGTCCGCTGGCCCCGTCCGGCGCGGGCGGGGGCCGCGACCTGCGCAGCTCGATCGCTGCCCGCGGGCGCATCTCCTCCCGCTCGGAGAGCAAAAGCTCCTGCAGGGCCTCGGTCGCGCTCAGCGCCGGCGCTCCCCGCGCCAGCTCGCGGAAACCGGGCAGCTCGTCCGCCCAAGGCTGGATCATGCGTCTCGAGGGCCCCACCAGCCGCCAGAAAGGGCAATCGGACACTGCGAGCGCTAAGACGCCGTCCGCGTCGGCGACTACGTCCGTTCCTGGGCCGTCCGAGCGGGAGCCCGCGGCCGGCGGCGGCGCGAAAGGGACCGTTCCGCGCGCTCCGCCGCTGATTCCGTTGACGGCGAGACTAGCTCGGCCCGCAGGCGATGCGGGGTCGCGTCGGTCGGCCCGCCGCGGGCCCTCTCGACGTCACGAGGCGCCTAGTCGCGATCGAGCTTGTCCTTCACCTTGTCGCTTGCGTTGTCGACGACGTCTTTCGCCTTGCCCGCAGTTTGGTCAACCTTTCCTTCGCGCTGCAGGTCCTTATCGCCGGTAAGGTCGCCGACTGCTTCCTTGATCCGGAGGCCGGCTTGCGTCTTTGGTGTCGACTTGGCCGGCAATCGCTTAGCTGAGTGCTGTTGTGGTCGTAAAGGTGGCTTCATTGAAGCTTCCAGCGAGGGGTGAGGTCGCGACCGCGATCAGCGGCCGGACGTGACCGTTGGCGAACGAGCTGGAGATG
>JBKPLR010000073.1:0-12927 GCA_046731695.1 Actinomycetota bacterium | reverse complement strand
GCTCAAGAACGGAGCAGTGACGAAGAAGAAGATCAACAAGAAGACGATCAGGGCGCTGAAGGGCAACCGCGGCCCTGCCGGGCGCAGGGGGCCGACAGGAACACAAGGCGTCCAGGGGCTTCAAGGAACCCGAGGCCCGACGGGTCTCCAGGGCCCGCCGGGGCCGTTCGTCGACGAGCTTCCGAGCGGCAAGACCGTGCGCGGTACGTTCTCGAACTCGGGGTATCCGAGTAGCGGGGGTCTCGGAAACTCGACCCACATCAGCTTCGGTTTCCGTCTTCACACAGCGCCGACGGCGCATTTTCTGGCCGCGGGCAGTCCCCCCACCGTCCCGTGCCCGGGCTCGGCTTCCGACCCCGAAGCGGCGCCCGGAAACCTCTGCGTCTACGAGACGACGAGCAACGCTACGAGCGGCGGGAGCAAGGGCGTGTCGGATCCCGGCAGCGCTGGCGTGAGCTTCGACCACGCAAGCCGGGACGGCGCGATCGTCTGGGAGTACTCGTCCGCCGCCGGCTTTCAGTACTACTGGGGCACGTGGGCGGTGACTGCGCCCTAAGCGCTCAGCATCCCTCGCATTATGAGAATTCCTTCCGCACGAGCTCGAGAGCGGAGATGACGGCGTCAGGTCTTGCATCCGACAAATCGCCTACCACTTGGATATTTGCCTGAACGCAAGACCTGACACCGACTTCTGGGATCAGGAGCCGCGCCCGATCCACTCCTCTCCGCCCTCGTAGACCTCCTTCTTCCAGAGCGGCACGGTGTTCTTGAGCGTGTCGATCGCGTCCTTGCAGGCCGCCAGCGCGTCCTGGCGATGCGGTGCCGAGACGGCGATCACGACGCTCGCCTCGCCGATCTCGACGCGCCCGACCCGGTGGTGGATCGCGACCGCGCAGAGCTGATACCGGCTCTCGAGGTCGGCCGCGAGCTTCGCCATCACGTCCTCGGCCATTTCCGGGTAAGCCTCGTACTCGAGGTGGGTCACGTCGCGGCCGCGTGACCGCTTGCGCACGGTGCCGGTGAAGGTCGCGATCCCGCCGGCGCGCTCGTCCGCGACCTCGGCCACGACCGCGTCGAGCGAGAGCGGCTCGCCAATGATGCGGAAGGCTCCGCCGGAGACCGGCGGGATCAGCGCGACCTCGTCGCCGTCCCGAAGCTCCTGGGTGCGCTCTGCGTACTCGCGGTTGACCGCATAGAGCAGACCCTCAGGCTCCTTGCCGAGCCCGAGCGCGGGCCAGACGTCGGCGACGGTGCCGGCCTCGATCTCGCGACTCGACCACCCGGCGCGCTCGCGGAGGCCTGCGAAAAGCCTGACGTGGACACCCATTCCCCTTAGGATGAAGATCTGATCTCCGCGAGGAGGTGGTGTGTATGGCCACAACCCGCTTTACCACCTAGCACCCACCTACCCAGGAGGACTTCACATGCTTGAACTAGCTCCTGTCCGCACGGACGCGGACCTGGAGGCCATGATCCACGTCCGGGGCCTCGTCACTCCCGAGGCGCATCCGAAGGTCGAGAACCTTCGCTTCAACCTCGAGACGACCAAAGGTCTGAGCTACATCGTCGGGCGGATCGGCGACGAGCCCGTCGCATGTGGCTTCGTCGAGCCGTACGACGACTTCGCGCGGGCCGACATCGCCGTCGTGCCGGCGCAACGGCGGCAGGGAATCGGGACGGCCTTGCTCGCCGACATCTCCGCTCGCGCCCGCCGTCTCGGCAGGGACACGCTGGACGGCGAGGTGAAGGAAAGCGACACCGACTCGCGTGCGTTCTTCGAGCGGCGCGGCTTCGTCCAGGTCGGCGCCGAGAAGGCCGTTGTGCTCGAGCTCGGCGACCACGAGCCGGCTCCGGTGGACCCCCCGGAAGGCGTGCGGATCGTCTCGCGGGTCGAGGAGCCCGACCGCCTCGAGGAGATGTACGACGTCTCCGTCCAGGGCGAGGAGGACATCCCGGGCAACTCCGGTGTCCAGACCTTCGAGCAATGGCGTGCGCACGAGATCGACAAGCCCGTCCGGAAACCGCAGCTCATGTTCCTCGCGCTCGCGGGCGACGAGGTGATCGGGTACGCCGGGCTCCAGGACTACGGCGAGGAGGCCTTCCACGGGCTCACCGTGACCCGGCGAGACTGGCGCCGACGCGGAGTCGCCTCGGCGCTCAAGCGCGCCGAGATCGCGGCGGCCAAGGAGGCCGGCTTCGAGCGGCTCCTCACCGAGAGCGAAGAGCGGAACGAGCCGATGCGGAAGCTGAACGAGAAGCTCGGCTTCGTTCCCGCGCCGGAATGGAGCATGGTCGTGATCCGCGGCCCGGTGACATAGGCGTTAGCCGTACGATTTGACGCATGGCGACGACCGACCGGCGGGAGACGGACTCGGGAATCGAGATCCGCCCGGTCTACACAGCTGAGGACGCCCCCACCGAGCGCGAGGCGCCCGGCGAGTACCCGTTCACGCGCGGGCCGTATCCGGACATGTACCGCGGCCGGCCGTGGACGATCCGCCAGTACGCGGGCTTCGGCTCGGCCGAGGAGACCAACAAGCGCTTCCGGTATCTCCTCGAGCGCGGCCAGGCCGGAATCTCGGTCGCGTTCGACCTCCCGACGCAGCTCGGCTATGACTCCGACGACCCGCGCGCCGCGGGCGAGGTGGGGCGGACCGGCGTAGCCATCGACTCGATCGCCGACATGGAGCTGCTCTTCGAGGGGATCCCGCTCGACAAGGTCTCGACCTCGATGACGATCAACGCGCCGGCGGCGCTGCTCCTGCTCCTCTACGAGCTCGTAGCCGAGGGGCAGGGCGTGCCGGGCGAGCAGCTCCGCGGGACCGTCCAGAACGACATCCTCAAGGAGTACATCGCGCGCGGGAACTACATCTTCCCGCCGCGGCCGTCGATGCGCCTGACGACGGACCTGTTCACGTATTGCGCGGAGCGGCTCCCGTCGTGGAACACGATCTCGATCTCGGGGTACCACATCCGCGAGGCCGGCTCGACGGCGGTGCAGGAGCTCGCGTTCACACTTGCCAACGGGATCGCGTACGCGCAGGCGGCGGTGGACGCGGGGCTCTCGCCGGACGAGTTCGGAGAGCGGCTTTCGTTCTTCTTCAACGCGCACAACCACTTCTTCCAGGAGGTGGCGAAGTTCCGGGCGGCGCGGCGGCTCTGGGCCGAGATCATGCGCGACCGCTTCGGCGCCACGAACCCGAAGGCGCAGGCGCTGCGATTCCATGCGCAGACCGGCGGCTCGACGCTGACCGCTCAGCAGCCGGAGAACAACGTCGTGCGCGTGGCGATACAGGCGCTCTCGGCGGTCTGCGGCGGGGCGCAGTCGCTGCACACGAACTCGTTCGACGAGGCACTGGCGCTCCCGAGTGAGCGCGCGGCGCGAATCGCTCTCCGGACGCAGCAGCTCCTGGCACACGAGGCCGGCGGCACCGACACGGCCGACCCGCTGGGCGGCGCCTGGTTCATCGAAGCGATGACGGACGAGCTGGAGGAGGGCGCCCGCGAGCTGATCGAGCGCGTGGACGAGCTGGGCGGCGCGGTCGCTGCCGTCGAGCAGGGCTTCGTCCAGCGCGAGATCGAGGAGGCGGCGTTCGCCTACGCGCAGCAGGTCGAGTCCGGCGAGCGCGTCATCGTCGGCGTGAACAGGTACGAGGAGCACGAGCCCGAGCCGATCGAGCTGCACCGGCTCGACCCGGAGGCCGAGCGCCGGCAGCTCGAGCGCACCGCGCGCGTTCGCGCCGAGCGCGAGGGGGCAGCCGCGGAGACGGCGCTCGAGGCGGTCCGCGAGGCCGCGCGCGGGACTGAGAACCTGCTCCCGCCGCTCCGCGAAGCGCTCCGCGCGCGCTGCACGATCGGCGAGCTCTGCAACGTCCTGCGCGAGGAGTTCGGCATGTACGACGCCCAGCGCTCGCCGTAGCGCAGCGTGCGGATCCTCCTCGTTTCGCAGATGTATCCCGGCCCGGAGGACCCGGATCTCGGCGCCTTCGTCGCGCAGCTCGAGCACGCGCTCCAGGACCGAGGACACGAGGTCGAGCGGGCCGTGCTGGACGCGAGGACCGGCGGGAAGCGCCGGTACGGGACCCTGGCGGCGCGGGCCATGCGCGCGGCGCGCCGCTTCAAGCCCGACGTCGTCTACGCCCACTTCCTCGTGCCCGCCGGCCTGCTCGCGGGCCTTGCTTCGCGGGCGCCGCTCGTGCTGACCGCTCACGGCCGCGACGTCCGCAACGTCGGCGCCGTTCCGGGAATCCGCTCGCTCACGCGCCTGACCGTTCGGCGTGCCGCCGCGGTGATCGCCGTCTCCGACTACCTGCGCCGCGAGCTCGAGGCGAAGGTGCCGGAGGCCCGCGGCAAGACCGAGGTGATCGACTCCGGGGTCGACCTGGACCGGTTCCGCGTCGAGCCCGCACCGAACGGCGACCCGAGCTTCCTCTGCCTCGGCGCGCTCACCGAGCGCAAGAACGTCGTCCGCCTCGCTGACGCATTCGGGCGGCTGGAGGCCGGCATGCTGACGTTCGTCGGCGACGGGCCCCTTCGCCCTCGGTTGGAGGGAAGAGACCGCGTCGAGCTCCTTCGACCCGGCGCACACGATGAGATCCCGGCGCGGATCGCCGCCGCCAGTGTCGTCTGCCAGCCGAGCCTCGTCGAGCCCTTCGGCCAGGCCGTGCTCGAGGCCATGGCGTGCGGCCGGCCGGTGGTCGCAACGCGCATCGGGGGCCCGCCCGAGTTCGTCCCGCCGGAAGCCGGGATCCTCGTCGACCCGCTCGATGTCGAGGCCCTCACGGATGCGCTGGCCGCCGCCGCAGCGCTGCCGTGCCCCAACGACGCCGCGCGGGCAGCGGCGGAGCGGCACGACGTTGCAGAGCAGGCCCGCCGGGTAGAAGCAGTCCTGGAGCAAGCAACGCGCTGAGCCGCAAGTCCGTTGTTCCTGCAACCGATGCCGTCGAAGATCCGCGTGCTCATAGCCGACGACCAGCGTCTCTTCGCAGAGGCGCTCGAGGCGCTCCTGGCCACCGACGACCGGATCGAGGTCGTCGGCACCGCGCGCGACGGCGAGGAGGCGGTCAGCCTGGCGAAGACGGCGAGCCCGGACGTGGTCCTGATGGACATCCGGATGCCGAAGCTCGACGGCGTCGAGGCCACGAGGCGGATCCGGGCGAACGGCCGCGTCCCGTGCATCCTGATGCTGACCGGTTCCAACTCTCGCGCCGATGTCGCCCGGGCGCGGGAGGCCGGCGCCTCCGCCTACGTGACCAAGGACCGGATCGCCTCGCAGCTGATCGACGCGATCGTGGAGCTCGGCGAGCGCAGCCGCAGATAGCAGCTATCCTGGCCCGGCCGTGCTCCAGCTCCTCGCGGTCATCCACGTTCTGCTCTCGATCGCCCTGATCGGGCTGATCCTGATGCACTCCGGGCGCGATACCGGCCTCGGCGGAATGGGCTTCACGCCCGCGTCACAGGGCGGGACGCATATCGTCGAGCGCAACCTCACGCGCCTGACCGTGCTCGTCGCGGTCCTGTTCTTCGCGAACACGATCGCGCTCTTCCACCAGCTCAAGTAGGTGGCGATCCGCCGCGCCGCGGCCCTCGCCGCGCTCGCGCTCGTCGTCACGGCCTGCGGGTCGACGCGGTCAGCCGCGCCCCCGCCGCTGCCCGCGGGGGGACCGCCCGGTGTCGTCCGGATCGGCCTCCCGCACCTGCTCTGGCCGCTCGATCCCGCGCGGGCGCGAACCCGCGACGAGATCGCGGTTGCCCGGGCGCTCTTTGCGACGCCGCTGCGAACCGACGCCGAGGGCCGGCTCCGGCCCGGCCTCTGCACGAGCTGGCGGTCGACGGCCACGGGCTGGCGGCTCCGCTGCCGGCATGCGGGTGCGATCGCCCGCGTCGTGCCGGGGGCCACGGCCCGGAACGGGACGCTTACGATCTCGAGCCGCTCGCCGAGCGTGCCGTACCGGCTGACGGAGATTGCCGCCGCGCCGTCCGGCGTTCCCGGCCCGTTCCGGCTCATCTCGGCGAGCCCGAAGCGGATCGTCGTGGAGCGCCGCGGCCTGCGACTCGACTTCCGCCGGCTCGAGCCGCATGCCGCTGCCCGGCTGTTCAAACAGGGCCGCCTCGACGAGGCGCCGGTCCCGCTCGGAGACCTCCGCGCCTACCTCAGGGACCGGAGACTCTCACCCGCGGTTCACGTCCGGAGGCTGCTCGCGGTCGACCTCGTCAACTGGCTCCACGGGAGCCCCGAGCTGCGGCAAGTCTACGACGACACCGCCGACCGCGCGGACTACCAGGCGCTCGTGCCCGAGTTCGAGGCGCCTCCCGCCGAGAGCCTGAACCGCCCGGCGCCGAACGCGAGAGCCGCGGCTCTCGGCGCCCGCCGCGCGCGCAAGAAGATCGCCTCGCTGCCGAAGGTCGCGACGCGGTTCGAGGAGCCTGCCGACCCGGACCTCGCCTACGGCGCCGGCCTGCTCGTAGCAGCCTGGCGGGACATCGGGCTCGGGGCGTACTTCGGCCGCGGCCGTCCCGATGCCCGTTTCGAGCGCGTGCTTGCCGCGTACCCGCGCGACGAGGCGCTCCGCGAGGCCGTCGGCGGCCGAACGGTGATCCCGATCGCGTGGGTCGTCGACGCCCGCCTGGTCTCTCCCCGCCTGCGCGGCTGGCGTGAGGACGCGCTCGGTGCGGTCGACTACGCCCGGGTCAGGAAGGAGGCGTAAAGAAGCCCCGCACCGTGATCGTCGTCCCGCCGCCGACGTCACCAGTGCAGGTGACGAGGGTTTGCCCGTGGAGGGCCTGCGGGTTGTCGATGATGACGAACGTCCCTGTCGCGTCGGTGAACGCCACGTAGTTCACGACCAGGATGCTGTTGGAGTTGACGTCGAAGCCTTCGTGGCTCCGATTCGTCACGGTGCCCGGATTGATGACGACGGTTCTGCCGTCGCTGCACCTCAGCGTCTGGGGGCCTTGGATGTTGTGGCTCGGATCAGCCAACGCCACCGATGAGATCACCGCCGCAGCGACGAGGGCCCCGAGGAGCGTGAGTCCACGCATGTGAACCTCCCACGTCGGGCAGGAACGATTGCTCCCGCGTACGGGTAAACCTATGAGGTGTGCCGCCGGGGAGTCAACCGGGGCGTGAGGGTCAGATTCCCGGTCCTGCGCCCGTCCCGGTGACGTCGAAGCGGGCGGTCGCAACCCCGGGGACGAGCATCCCGGTGGGATAGCGGTCGTCGTAGTAGGCGCTCTGGTTCACGAGGACCTGCTCCTTGGTGAGGCCCGGCAGCTCCGCGAGCAGCTCCGGCACGTTTACGGTGAAGCGCAGGTTCACGAGCGGGTCGGCGACCCGGCCGCCGCGGATCCGGAACGTGCCGTCGCGGGTCATCCCGGTGATCACGCCTTCGCGCGGGTCGACGATGCTGAGGTAGTGGAACCGGGTGACGTAGATCCCGTCGCCCACGAGCTCCGCGAGCTCCTCCGTCGACTCCGCCTCCCCGCCGGCGACCGACAGCGCGTAGGGCACCGGCCCCCAGTGGCGCATCGAGGCCGGCGGCGCGTGGCCGGTCGTCTGCTGCTCGCCGCCTGCGCGCTTCGCGGTCGCGCGATCCCACAAGACGCTGCGCAGGACGCCGTTCTCGACGAGGTCGAGGCGCTGCTTCGGCGTTCCCTCGAAGTCGAACGACTTCGGCAGCCCGCGCGGGTCGAGCGCGTCGTCGGCGAGCGAAAACCGTTCGTCGAAGACCTTCTCGCCGATCTTTCCTGACGCGTAGCTCCGCTCCTCGAGCAGCCCGAGCGCGCCAAAGGCGTCGTACGCGAAGTACAGAAGCAGCTCCGCGAAGGCGTAGGGCTCGAAGACCGTCGCGTACGAGCCCGGCTCGAGCTCGATCGCGCCGCGCGTGCGCTCCGCCTTGGCGACCGCGGTGCGCGCGGTCTCGGCGGGGTCGATGTCCCGTAGGCGCCACCCGGTCTGCTCCGCGTACCCCGACGCGCCGTCGACGGCAGCCAGCGTCAGCACCGACGCATCTGTCATCCGCTGCGACAGCTCCAGGCCCGTCGTCGAGGCGAGCGCGAGCTCCGTCACTCCGCTCGTGAAGAACCCATACAGGTCGAGCTCGGACGCCTCGATTGCTGCCGCCGCAAGGCGGGCCTGCTCCTCGGGGGCGAGATCGGCGAGATCCTCGTCGCAGCCTTCGACCTCGGGCGTATCCGAAGGTGCGGCGAGCCCCGGGAAGTCAGGATCGGGGGGCGCGCTGTCCGCGGCCTCGCCGGCCCGCGCCGCGAGCTCACGCAGCCCGTCCTCGTCCGTCCGGTTCGCGGCTGCGAGCCCGAGCCGTCCGTCACGGACGACTTGCAGCTCGACCACCTCGTTCTCGATCAGCGTCGGCTGGTGCACCTCCGAGCTGGCGAAGCGAGCGAGCCCCGAGCGTTCGCGGTGGACGAGCACGAGCGCCTCGTCGCCTTCGGCAGCCTTGAGTGTCAGCTCCGCGAGGTCGACGGCAGCGCTCAATGCCGGAAGCCGACCTGGACGTTGCGGAAGCGGGCGGGCGAGGTTCCGTGCGAGACGTGCGCGTGCTGGCCGGGTTGGCCCTTGCCGCAGTTCGTGAGCCCGTGCAGCCGCCACTCGTCCGGCCCGGCGACGGCGTCGAGCGAGCCCCAGAAGACCGGCGTCTGGCCCGTGTAGGTCGCGTCGCGCAGCATCCGCCCGAGCTTCCCCTGCTTGATCTCCCAGGCGACCTGCGTCCCGAACTGGAAGTTCAGGCGCTTGTCGTCGATCGACCAGCTCTTGTTCGTCTGCAGGAACAGCCCGTCCTCGACGCCGGCGATCAGGTCGTCCAGCGAGCCCTCGCCCGGCTCGAGGTGGAGGTTCGTCATCCGCACGAGCGGCATTCGGCTCCAGCTGTCGGCGCGCATCGAGCCGCCGGTGCCGTTGCCGATCCGGGCCGCGGTCTCGCGCGAGGTGAGGAAGCCGCGCAGGACACCCTCGGCAACGACCGGCTGCCGTTCCGCAGGAACGCCCTCGTCGTCGAAGCCGAAGGTGCCGAGCCCGCCCGGCGTCGTTGGGTCGGCGGTGATGTTCATGTGCTCGGAGCCGTAGCGCAGCGAGCCGAGGTCCTCGGGCTTGAGGAAGCTCGTACCCGCGTACGCCGCCTCGGTGCCGTAGACGCGGTCGAGCTCGGTCGGGTGACCGACCGACTCGTGCACCTGGAGCTCCATCTGCTCGGCGTCGATCACGACGGTCGTCACCTGGGACGGGCACGGGTCGGCGCGCAGCAGCGCGGCCGCCTGCTCGGCGACACGCGGCGCCTCGCGCTCGAACGCGAGTGACTCGACGTACTCCCAGCCCGCCTGCGCGCTCGAGCCGCCGTGGGCGCTCGGGTGGCTGCGGATCTGGGTGAGCCCGTTGCCGGTGGCCATCGCGTCGATCCCGCCGCCGCACTCCACGAGCTCCTGCTCGATCGCGGCGCCCTCGGACGAGACGAAGACCTTGTGCTCCCGCTGCGCGCGCACGAACGCCGCGGTCACCTTCACGTCCTCGTGCTCGAGAGCCCGCTCCGCGCGGAGGCAGTGATCGACCTTGTCGGCGAGCGAGATCGCGAACGGGTCCTGCTCGACGGCCGCACGGTACTCGCCCTGGGCCGGCTCGACGGGAGCCAGCGCGCGCTTGTGCCCGCCCGGCGCCGCCTTCGCGAATGCGCAGGCCTTGGCGGCCGCCGCCTGGGCGCCGTCCGCGCTCAGGCGCCGGTCGCAGGCGAAGCCCCAGGCCCCGTCGACGAGGACGCGAACGCCCAGCCCTGCCGTCTCGGTGTCGTCGAGCCGGTCGACGCGCTGGTTGCGAGTGGCGACGGTCTGGTTGCGCCGGACGACGACGCGGGCGTCTGCGTACGACGCGCCGGCGGCGAGAGCCGCGGAGACCGCCTCGTCGCAGAGCTCTCGCATCTCGGAAAGACTATTTCCCCGGACGAGGCTGCGCTATGCGCTGGAGAGGACTTGAACCTCCACGGGGTGTTAACCCCACAAGGCCCTCAACCTTGCGCGTCTACCAATTCCGCCACCAGCGCGCGCAGGCCATTGTAGCCACGCAGTTCTCCTGTCCTCGCCGATTTGACAAACCTATCGTTAAGATATATCGTCCCGAGACATGAAAGCCACAGCAGTGACCCCGGTCGTGCTCGGGCTTCTGAGGTTCGGCCCGCGCTCCGGGTACGACATGAAGACCGTCGTGGACCGTTCGACCCGATTTTTCTGGGCGGCGAGCTACGGCCAGATCTACCCGGAGCTCAGGCGGCTGGAGGCCGAGGGCCTCATCCAAGGAGAGGACGCGCCGCGCGGCGAGCGGGAACGGCGCGTCTACAAGCTGACGAAGGCCGGCCGCGACGCGCTGACCGAGTGGCTGCTCGGTCCGACGGTCACGATCGAGTACCGCGACGAGTCGCTCCTGCGGCTCTTCTTCGCGGACTCGCTCCCGCGCGAGACCGCGCTTCAGCTTCTCGAGGGCCGGAAGCGCGGCCATGAGGAGTTCCTGGAGATCCTGCACGAGATCGAGAAGCTGCCTGGCGGAAAGGATCCGGACTTCGTCGACCTCGTCCTGCAGTGGGGAATCGAGTTCAACGAATGGGGGGCGCAATGGAGCGAGAAACACCTCAGACGCCTGAGCAAGAAAGCAGCCTGACCGAGCCCACCTTCCGCGGGATCTTCTTCAACGGGCTTCCCGCGTTCCTCCGCGAGGGCTTTTTGCCGCTCGGCGCTTTCTACGCCACGCTGAGGCTTTACGGGCTCGCAGCCGCGATCGGCGTCTCCGCGGCGGTCTCGCTCGGGATCTACCTCTTCGAGCGCCGGCAAGGGCGCGACGGCCTGCTGGTCCGGCTCTCGCTCGTGTTCGTCGCCGTCCAGTCGGTCGTCGGGCTTCTCTCGCACAGCGAGACCGTCTACCTGGCGCAGCCCGTGATCGGCAACGCGATCTGGGGCGCGATGTTCCTCGTGTCGGTTCCGCTCGGGCGGCCGCTCGCCGGCGCGCTGGCCTGCGCCTGGTACCCGTTCCCGCAGTCGTACCGCGAAACGGACCGGTTCAAGCGCGTCTTCGGCGTCGAGTCGCTCGTGTGGGGCGGCTACTTCCTCGCGCGCAGCGCGATTCGCCTTGCGCTGCTGCTGCAGGGAAGCCTCGAAGGATTTCTGGCCGTCGTCTTCATCACCGGGACGCCGGTAATGCTGCTCCTGATGGTCTGGTCGATCCGCTACGCGATGCGGGAGCTGAACGACGCGGACCCTCCGCAGCCGGGGCCGCGGCTTGACGCTGTCCGGCAGGGAGGCTAGCCTCTGTGGCGAACATACGTTCGCTCACGCTCCCGACCCAGGAGATCCCGAATGCTCACCGGCCGACAGCAGGAAATCTGGAAGTTTCTGACCGACTACGTCGACGAGCACGGCTACCCGCCGACGGTCCGTGAGATCGGCGAGGCGGTCGGGCTTGCTTCGCCGAGCACCGTTCACGCCCACCTCGCCAACCTCGAGCGCGCGGGACTGATCAAGCGCGACCCGACGAAGCCACGGGCGCTCGAGCTGCGGCGCGACCCGAAGCCGGAGCCGGCCCGCGCGGCCGACGTCCACAAGCTGCCCCTCGTGGGCGAGATCGCAGCCGGCGGCCCGCTGCTGGCCGAGGAGAACGTCGAGGACTACATCGCCGTCCCGGAGCCGCTCGCGGGCCGGGGCGAAGAGTTCCTGCTCCGCGTCAAGGGAGACTCGATGATCAACGCGGGCATCCTCGAGGGCGACATCGTCGTCGTGCGCCGCTCGCAGACAGCGGAGAACGGCGACATCGTCGTCGCGCTCGCCGGCGATGACGAAGCGGCTGACGAGGCGACCGTCAAGCGCTTCTTCAAGGACGGCGCGCGCGTCCGGCTGCAGCCGGAGAACGACGCGCTCGAGCCGATCTTCGCCGACCACGTGCAGATCCTCGGCAAGGTCACGGGGGTGTTCCGCAGCCTGTGACGGTGGTGGAGCCGCTCAACCGCACGCTCGAGCAGGAGGTGAATGCGCTCGTCCGGGGCGCGAGCCTCGAGTGCCTCGCGTGCGGCGAGTTCGTCATGCACCTGCCGCAGGGCGGCATCTTCTGCCCGGAGTGTGGGAGCGGGCTCGACGCCGCGGTGAGCGCCGAGCCCGCGGTTCCGGTCAGCCGATTACGTGGAAGATGAAGTCGAACTGCGTGCCGCCGGCGAGAGAGTTGAGCTCCATCCAGCCGCGGGCGTTTGAGTAAGCGCCCGTGCCGCCGGTGATCGCGAAGACGCTGTTTTTCGTGTCGTAGAACGGGCCTTCGACGGTGATCTGTCCCTTGGGCAGGAACGTCGTCAAGTTGCACTCCCAGGACTCGTGCACGACGACGCGGACGCAGTAGCCCTGATCAGTGCCGACCTGCTTCGAGTTCTTCTTGTCGAAGACGGGGTTTGCGAAGGTCAGGATGTCGCCTGCGTTGTCGGCGCCTCCACCGTTGCCGGTGTTCGTGACCGCGTCGGTCGTCGCATGCTCGATGACGTGGATCACCTTTCCGTGCCTCTTGTGCCCGCCCCCCTTGTCACCGCGTGCTGCGAGGGCCACGCCGGCCGCGGCGGCGACGGCGACGGCGAGGGCGAGCGCAACGATGCGCTTCATTGCTCCTCCTTTCGGGGTCGGCCAATCCTCCCACGACCGCGGCTACACTGTGTGACGCAGGCCGGGTGACCGCGGAGCGCTCACGCGCTTCGAGGAAAGTCCGGACACCGCAGGGCAGGGCGCTGGGGCGACCCAGGCGGCGAAAGCCGACGGAAAGTGGCACAGAAAGGAGACCGCCGGCGACGGATCTCGCGAGACGTCGAAGGTAAGGGTGAAACGGTGGGGTAAGAGCCCACCAGCGTCGTGGCGACACGGCGGCTAGCCAAACCCCGTCCGGTGCAAGGCGAACAGGCTCCG
>JBKPLR010000072.1:0-18796 GCA_046731695.1 Actinomycetota bacterium | reverse complement strand
GTGTCGGTCAGATAGAGCTCGCCCTGGCGGTTCTCGGGTCGGAGCTGTTCGAGCGCGGGCCAGAGCTTGTCCGCCGCGAAGACGGCGATCGAGGAGGTGACCTCGGTGATGGCCCGCTGGTGGTCGGTGGCGTCGCCGGCCTCGACGATCGCCTCGAGCGAGCCGTTGCCGCCCCGGACGATGCGGCCGTAGTCGCCGGGCTCGTCCCGCACGAACGAGAGCACCGTGGCGGCCGCATCCTCACTGCGGTGGGTCTCGACCAACCGCGCCAGGATCTCCGATGGGATCGCGGCCGCGTCGCCGCTCACGACCAGGACGTCGCCCTGGAACCCGTCGAGCGCGCCGCGGGCTGCCGCCGCGGCGTCGCCGGTCCCGCGCGGCTCTTGCTGGACCGCGACCTCGACGCCCACGAACGCGTCTTGCTGGTCCGGAGACGTGACGACGATCAGCGGCTCGGGATCGAGCGCTCGGGCTGCCTCGATCACCCAGTCGACGAGCCGCCGTCCGAGCAATGAATGGAGATGCTTGGGCGTGTCGGACCGCATGCGAGTGCCGAGCCCGGCGGCCAGGACGACGGCTGCAAGCTTCGAGGCGTTCACGCGAGAAATGGCTGGGGCGCCAGGATTCGAACCTGGGATCGCGGGACCAAAACCCGCTGCCTTACCACTTGGCTACGCCCCAGGGCAGCAGAAAGCTTAGCCCCGGTCGCTGAGCAGGAACAGGAGTGCGATCGCGGCGAAGACCCCCGCCACGATCAGCGAGAGCCAGAAGACGATGAACGAGAAGATGGTGACCAGCACGGCCAGGGACTGCGAGAGGCCCGCGATCCAGAAGATCTGCCGGCCGGTTTCGGATTCCATGTTGCGGCCCCAGAGCACGTACAGCGCCAGGATGATGATCGCGACTGTGATGATCGACCAGCGCGAATAGTCGTTCGAGACCGCGACGAAGAGCCCCTCGAGAACGGCGATGACGAGGGCGATCCGGACTCTGTGACGGCGAAGCCAGCTCTCTTGCCTCGGCTCGGGCTCCAGCGTCCCAGTCGGTTCGATTGGCCTGTCGGTGGCCACGAATCAACCGTACCAAGTCGGGACGGTGATCCACGTCCGGCCGCGGCGGCGCACGACACGTTCGGCGGCGAGGGCCTGCCGGCGGTGGTGGAAGAGCCCGTACACGGTCGGACCGGCGCCGCTCACATCGGCCCGAAAGGCCCCGAGCTCGCGCAGCTCGTCCGCCAGCGGCGAGGACGCGAGTTCGTTGGGCGGAAGCGTCGCGAGGTCGCGTGGACGCTCGATCGCGGCGAGTGCCTCGTCGAGCTTCGCGCGGCGTTCCGCGTACTCTTCGGCGCCGTCCCGCTCGTCGAAGGCTTCGTAGACCGCGGCCGTCGACTGCTTGCTCGCATCGCACGGGAGGAGGAGCAGAACCCAGTAGTCCTGCGGCAGGTCGAGCGGAGTCAGGTCGGCTCCCATGCCTTCGCCGAGCTGCGGGCCGGACGTCAGGAAGAACGGCACGTCGGCGCCGAGGCCGGCGGCAAGCTCCTGCAGGGCGGCCGGAGCGAGCGGCTCGGAGAGTGTCTCGTTCGCGAGCCGGAGCGCCGTCGCCGCGTCGGAGCTCCCGCCGCCGAGACCAGACGCGACTGGGATGTGCTTCCAGATCCGCGCCTCCCAGAGCGGCTCCACGTTGGCCGCCTCCGCGAGCGTCTCGAGCGCGCGGCGCACGAGCGTGTCCTCGCGGAACCCGTCGACGCGAAACGAGCGGGCCGGCTCGACGGCGATTCGGTCGCCCAGGTCGAGCCGCTGGAGCACCGTCGCGACCTCGTGTTTGCCGTCCTCGCGGCGCTCGCCGACGACGAGCGCCAGGTTGAGCTTTGCCGTCGCGGACGCGCGCCTCATTGCGGGAGCGCCTCGGTGAGCTTGACGAACTCCGGCGGAGCCAGCTCCTCGGCGCGGACGCCTGCGTCGCGCCCGATCGCCTTGAGCGCGCTCGCGGCCTCCTCGCGGGAGGCGAGCCGGGCGAGCTCGATGGAGTTCGCCAGCCGCTTGCGCCGGTGCGCGAACGCGGCCGTGGCGACCTCCTTCACGCGCGTGGAGTTCTCGAGCGTTTGCTCCCGGCGGCGGAAAGCGACGAGGGCCGAGTCGACATTCGGGCGCGGCCGGAAGACCGCGCGCGAGACTGGGTGGAAGCCGGTTCGCTCGGCGTGGAGCTGCACGAGCACCGAAACGGCGCCGTAGGCCTTCGTCGAGGGCTCTGCGAAAAAGCGGTCCGCGACCTCACGCTGCACCATGACGCACCAGTGCGAGAGCGAAGGAACGCGGTCGAAGCTCTCGACGACAAGCGGGGTCGCCACCTTGTACGGCAGGTTCGCCACGAGCTTCCCGGGGGCGGGAGCGAGCGCACCGAGGTCGAGCAGCAGTGCATCGGCGAAGAGGAGCTCGACGTTCTCGCGACCGCTGAGGCGATCGGCCAGCGACTCCTCGAGCGAGCGGTCGAGCTCGACGGCATGGACGAGCGCGACTCGCTCGGCCAGATACGCGGTCAGCACTCCCAGGCCCGGCCCGACCTCGAGCACCACGTCGTCGGCCCCGAGCTCTGCGAGCCGCCCGATGACGCCGAGGATGTTCTCGTCGACCAGGAAGTGCTGGCCGAGCTCCTTCTTCGCGACCGGCCGGCTCACGGAAGCGAGAACGCACGCCTCGCGTTGTCGTCCAGCTGCCGCGCGAGTGCATCGGCGTCTTCACCTCTGGCCTCGGCGAGGCTTGCGACGGTGTGGACCACGTTGGCCGGCTCGTTGGGACGGCCGCGGCGCGGCTGCGGGCTGAGGTACGGGCTGTCGGTCTCGGCGAGCAGCCGGTCGGCCGGAATCCGGCGAGCGGCCTCTCGAAGCTCCTCCGCCTTTGGGTAGGTCACGTTGCCGGCAAACGACACGTAGTAGCGGCGCTCGAGCGCGACTGGGAGCAGCTCCGGGCTCGAGAAGCAGTGCAGCACAACCGTGCCGTCGAAGTCGCTCAGCATCGCCGCGGTCTCCTCCTCGGCGGCACGCATGTGGATGACGACCGGCTTGCCAAGCTCGCCGGCGAGCTCGAGCTGGCGCGCGAAGACGTCCCGTTGGCGATCTCGCGGCGCGTAGTCGCGGTAGAAGTCGAGCCCGATCTCCCCGACCGCGACCGAGCGGTCGTCGGCCAGGAGTTCGCGCAGCTCGTCGAGCCGGTCCGCGTCCCCGTCGGCCGCCTGGTGGGGGTGGACCCCGAGCGCGGGCGACACGCCCTGAGCCGCAGCCGCGATCGCAAGCGTCTCCCGGCAGGACTCGATCCCGGAACCGATCGCGACGATCCGGTCCACTCCCGCGGCACGCGCGCGCGCGATGACCTCTTCCGCCGGGTCCGCGCACGCGTCGAGATGCGCGTGCGTGTCCGTCACGCCGCTGCGGTCGGCAGGTCGACGCGGGGAAACAGCGGAGTCGCCGGCTCGATTCCGTCGGTCTCCCCAAGCTTCCCGTACGCAACCCGGTCCAGCGCGAGCTCGACCGGCTGGCGGAGCGCGGCGAGGATCTGGGGAGCGGTCTCGGGCAGGTAGGGCGAGAGCGCGACCGCGAGCGCGCGCACGCCGTCGGCGAGGTCGTAGAGAACCGCGGTGAGCTCGTCCTCCTTGGACTCGTCCTTCGCGAGCTGCCACGGCGCCGTCGCCTCGACGTAGCGGTTGAGCCAGCGAACGACCTCCCAGATGTCCTCCAGGCCACCGGTGAGATCGAACGCGTCGAACCGCTCGACGAGCTGCGTGCGCAGTCGCTCGAGGCTCGACCGCAACTCATCGTCCGGCGCGCCGGGGGTGACCCGGCCGCCGCGGTAGCGGGCGATCATCGCAGTCGTCCGGGAGACGAGGTTGCCGAGGTCGTTCGCGAGCTCCCGCTCGTACCGCTCGTGGAGGTGTTCGATCGAAGCGCTCCCGTCCTGGCCGAAGGGCACCGATCGCAACGCCCAGAAGCGCACCGCGTCGCTGCAGTACACGTCCACGAGGTCGAGCGGGTCGATCACGTTCCCGAGCGACTTCGAGATCTTCCGCTCGTCCAGCAGCAGGTAGCCGTGCGCGAACACCTGCCGGGGCACCTCGTAACCCGCCGCCAGGAGCAGCGCCGGCCAGTAGACGCAATGGAAACGGAGGATGTCCTTGCCGATCAGGTGACGCACGTGCGGCCAGAACTGCTCGCGCAGGTCGTCGTCCTCGCGTGCGTACGTTAGCGCGCTCAGGTAGTTGATGAGGGCGTCTACCCAGACATAGACCACCTGCTCCTCGTCCCAGGGGACCGGCACGCCCCAGGGTTGGCCGGCGCGGCTGACGCTGAAATCGGAGAGCCCGCCCTCGATGAAGCTCCTGGCCTCGTTGTAGCGGAAGCGCGGGAGCACGAAGTCCGGCTGCTCGTCGTAGAGCTCGAGCAGCCGGTCCTGGTATGCGGACAACTTGAAGAAGTAGTTCTTCTCCTCGATGTACTCGGGTGCGATCCCGTGCTCGGGGCAGAGGCCGTCGACGAGATCGGCGTCGCTCTTGAACTCTTCGCACTGCACGCAGTAGAGGCCCGCGTAGACGTCCTGATAGATGTCGCCGTTGTCGTAGATGCGCTGCAGAAACTCCTGCACGAAACGCTTGTGGCCCTCGTCGGTCGTGCGGATGAAGAAGTCGTACTCGGCATTGACCCGCTTAGGCAGCTCGCGCCAGTCTTCGGTGATCCGGTCGACGTACGTCTTCGCGTCGAGACCCTGCTCTTCGGCGACCCGGTACACCTTCGACGCGTGCTCGTCGGTGCCCGTCAGGAAGAACGTTTCGTCTCCTCGCTGGCGGTGGTGACGGACGATCACATCGGCCGCGAGCGTCGTGTAGGCATGCCCGATGTGCGGGGTCGCGTTCACGTAGTAGATGGGTGTCGTCAAGTAGAAGCGCATCTTTCTCAATGATACGAGCCGCCTTTCCGGCCACCTTGGCCGTGGCGCGGCGCCGGCCCGTGAGAAATGCCAGGACAACCGCGGCGGCTCCGACTACGAGGGCAAACGGAAACACCGGTGCCTGCATTCCCCCGGAACGATCCCGGACGCCAGCCAAGCCCTCGTCGACAGCTGCCCGACGAGGCTGGTCCGTCGCTGCTCCAACCGGACGGCGGCTTAGGCGAGGCGTTGGCTGCCCGAGGGCATCCGGGTTCGGATGAGCGTGAACCCGCGCACGGGGCCCGTGCGGCGTCAAGACCGTGAGGCTTTTGACACCCGCCGGCTCGGCCACTCGAGGGCGCACGCTCCGCGGCGACCGCGGCTGCTCGGCGACGGGTTGCGGGAACGAGCTCGCTCGTGGGGCTTCGACCGGAAACGCTCCTCGCTCCCGTGGGGGAACGGGCGCGATGTTCGAGAACGCCTCCGGCTCCACCGGCGGAGCCGGAGGTTGAGGCGAAGCCGCAATCGGCGCTGCGCCGGACCCCGGCGGTCCTGCCTCGACCGAAGACGGATCGTCGGTCACGTCCTGCGGGCCGACCGGCGCCGGCTCCGGCTGCGGCAGGAGGAGGAGCGGGTCCACATAGCCGTTCGAGTCCGCGGTGACGCGCACTCCGAGATAGACGTACGGCTCTGCGAGCTCTGGGACCCCGCTAGGGCCAACCGTCCCGACGATCTCTCGCTCACTGACGGAAACGCCCCGCCGCACCGAGTACGACCCGAGGTGCAGCAGCGTGACCGAGTAGCCGTCCGGGGTCTGGATCGTGACGGTCTTACCGCCCCGAGGAACCGTTCCGGCGAACGAAACAGCTCCCGCCTTTGGCGCGCCGACCGGTGTCCCGGTCGCGGCCCCGATGTTGATCCCCCGATGCTGCCCCGCCGCGTACGGATCCGAGCCAAGCGAGAAGGGCGTCAAGACCGGCCCGGCAACCGGCCAGCTCCAGCCGAATGCCGGCGGCGCGAGGACCAGCGCAGCGGCTGCGATCAAGAAGACGAAGACGCGCAAGAACCAACCTCCGTTGTCACAGATGAAAACGCTCAGGCCAACGTAGCAAGGCCGCTCGTTGTTGTCAAATCAGGCTACAGTGAGCCGCGATAGAGGCGGTTCCGGGCGACCCCGGTCAGCCGCGCGACGAGATTGGCCGCCTGCCGCCGCGAGACCCCCGCCGCCACCAGCTCGGCGACGCCGGCGGCAGCCGCGCCCTCGTCGGGCGCCATGGTTTCCCCTGGCCCGAAGACGAGCGTGACCTCGCCCTTCACCACGCGCGTCTGCTCGGCGAGCTCCGCGACAGAGCCGCGACGCACCTCCTCGAAGCGCTTCGTCAGCTCGCGGCAGACCGCCGCCTGCCGACCGGGGATCACGCGCGCGAGAACACGAAGGGACTTGCCTACCCGCTGAGGTGACTCGAACGCGACCGCCGCATCAGGCCAGCGGGCGAGCTCTTCCGCGAGCGCCTGAACGGCTCGCTCGCCGCGCGGCAGATAGCCGAGGAACTGGTAGCGCCCGGCGACGAGCCCGCTCGCAACGAGGGCCGTCTCGATGGCGGAAGCACCGGGCAAGACGGTCACCGGCACGCCGACGTCGATCGCCGCCGCGATCAGCCGAGCGCCGGGATCCGAGATCCCCGGCAGGCCCGCGTCGCTCACGAGCGCCACCCGCTCTCCGCCCTCGAGTCGCGGAAGCATCTCCGCCGTGCGCCGCGCCTCGTTGTGCTCGTGGTACGAGAGCAGCCGCGCGCGAACGCCGTGGCGGTCGAGCAGCTTGCGCGTCTGGCGCGTGTCCTCACAGAGGACGACGTCCGCCTCGTCGAGCTCGCGGAGGACGCGCAGCGTGACGTCCTCGAGGTTGCCGATCGGCGTCGCGCAGACGGCGAGGGGCACTCAGCCCTCCAGCGCCTCGAAGGCAATCATCCCCGTCCCGATTACCCCCGCGTTGACCCCGAGCTTGGCCGGGACGATCCGCACCGTGTCCCGGGCGGGCTCGAGCCCCTCGCGCGCGACGACTTCCCGTGCCGGGCCGAGCAGCAGCTCGCCGGCGGCCGAGCCGAAGCCACCGCCCACGACGACGAGCTCTGGTTCGAAGACGTTCACGAAGGTCGCGATCCCCGCGCCGAGGCCCCGCCCGATCTCGGCGAGTGCCTCGACGGCTTCGGTCTCGCCGTCGTGTCCCTTTGCGACGAGCTCGGCGCCGTCGGAGTCTTCCCCGTAGAGCTTTCGCGCAGCCCCGTCCGCAACCCGGCCCGCCGCGTACGACTCGAGATGCCCGTGGCCGCCGCAGCCGCACGGCGGGCCGCCGAGGCCGATCACGATGTGACCGAGCTCGGCTCCGACCCCAGTCGCGCCGCGGTACGGGCGCCCGTCGAGGATCACGCCGCCTCCGACGCCGGTCCCGAGGGTGAGCATGACGACGTGCCGAGCACCCTTGGCCGCGCCCGCCTGCCACTCACCGATCGTCGCAGCGTTCGCGTCGTTGTCGACCCCGACCGGAAGGCCGTGGCGCTCACGCATCCGATCCCGGAAGTCGACGCCTGCCAGCGGGATGTTGACCGAGGCGACCGCACGGCCGGAACGCTGGTCGACCCGCGATGGAATCCCGAATCCGAGCGCGGCGACCTCGTGGCCGGCGCGGAACTCCTCCACGATCGCGTCCAGGCCGGCGAGCAGGGCATCCTGGGAGGAGACGTCGGTCGGACGCGCGGACTTCGCCTCGATTTCGCCGTCCCGGCCGACGACGGCTGCGAGCGTCTTGGTTCCGCCCACGTCGACCCCGATGACCCGCAGCGGCTTCACGCGCGCTGGCTACCATACGCCGCCGGATGGCGTCGCCCGGCGGAGAGAAGCCGTATCGCCTCTACCGTGGCGGTCGCGTCAAGGGCCGGGTGCCGACGCTGTCTCCGCCGAAACGGGAGCGAGCGCGCCCGGACCGCGACGGCAGGCGCCGCTACCGCGGCCCGGGGCCGAGGCCGACGGCACGCGCGCCGCGCAAGATCCGCTGGGGGCGCGAGATCGCGATCGCGATCGGGCTCGTGATTCTGTTCTTCATCGTCTGGGGCGTGATCGGGTACCTCACCTTCCGCGGTGGGGTCTCGGAGGCGAACAAGCGGCTGCCAAAGGCGTCGCGGAACGCGCTCGCCGACGATCAAGGCTCCCTATTCGCGAACCCGACCTCGATCCTGCTCCTAGGCACCGACCACTCGCTCGCGACCTCGCGTGCCGGCGACCGCCACTCGGACTCGATCACGCTGCTGCGGACCGACCCCGACCACGGCCGGCTCTACTACCTCTCGATTCCCCGCGACCTGCGCGTCGAGATCCCGGGCTACGGCGCCTCGAAGATCAACACGGCCTTCCAGGTCGGGGGGCCGCGTCTGGCGATCCGCACCGTCTCTTCGTACACGGACATCCCGGTCAACCACGTGATCGTCGTCAACTTCCACGAGTTCCGCGACCTGATCGACAAGATCGGCGGCATCGACGTCGTCGTCCCGAAGCCGATCCTGTCGAAGTTCGACTGCCCCTACGCCTCGCCGGTGCGCTGCGACCGCTGGCCCGGCTGGCGCTTCGCGAAGGGGAAGCAGCACCTGAACGGGCAGCGCGCCCTCATCTACTCGCGCGTGCGCAAGAATCTGCTCGACTCGGCCGAGAGCGACATCACCCGCGGCGAGCGGAACCAGCAGGTGCTGCAGGCGCTGATGAGCAAGCTCGCGGGGTTCGGCACGTTCATCCGGATGCCGTTCATCGGCGGCGACCTGATGAAGCCGCTCGCGACCGACCTGTCCGCGAACCAGTTCATCGAGCTCGGCTGGAACAAGTTCCGGGCCGATCGCGCGATCCACTGCCGGTTGGGCGGGATCTCGACGGGCGGCGACATCACGCCGAGCGAGGACAACGCGAAGGTGATCCTGATGGTGCTCGGCAAGTCGGCGGTGCAGCCTCCGCCGCCGAGTGGTGACACCTACCCGCCGGGCTGCTTCATCGGGTCGCGCTTGCCCGGGGGTAGGTAAGCCTCAGGCCTCCGCGGGCTTCTTCTTCTCTTCCCTTTCTTTCTTCTTGGGCTCGCCCTCGCTCGGGCCGGCGCCGTCTTTCGACTTCCGCGAGCCGCGGCCGTAATCCGTGGAGTAAAAACCCGAGCCCTTGAAGTGCACCGCCACCGGGTAGAGCACGCGCTCCAACGGCCCCTCGCCGCAGACTTCGCATGTGTCCGGCGGCGCGTCATCCATGCGCTGGAAGACCTCGAAGAGATGGCCGTTCGGGCAGCGGTACTCGTAGATCGGCATCGCTGTCTAAGGATAGGTCAGGGGGTGGCTATGGCCGTTTTTCGCGCTCGAGGGTCTCGCGGAAGCAGGGGGCGTCCTCGAAGGCGGCGAGGCCAGGCGGCGTCGCCCGGCGGCGGGGCCGCTTGCGACGGGCCGCGGCGATCACGGCTGAAGCGCCGACGAGGCCGCCCAGCAGGAAGGAGCGCAGCCGCTCGGCTCGCGGTTCCCGGTCCATGAAACGATTGTAGGCAGTGCTGGTCTGCACCCTCGGCGACTTGCTGCTGGACGTGATCGTGCGGGCTTCGGGCCCACGGGCGCCGGGCGCCGACACGCCGGTCGAGACGCGGCTGGCGACCGGCGGCCAGGCGGCCAACGTCGCGTCGTGGGTGGTGTCGCTCGGCGAGCAGGCCAGATTCGTCGGCAAACAGGCCGACGACGACGCGGGCGAGCTGGCGCGGTCGCTGCTCGAGCGGCGCGGCGTCGAGGTCGTCGGGCCACGGGTCGAGGGCCGGACCGGCGTCGTCGTCGCGTTCGTCGCTCCGGACGGCGAGCGGTCGATGGCGACCGACCGCGGCGTCGCGCCGAAGCTGCGCGCCGACGAGCTGGAGAGCGCCTGGTTCGTCTGCGACCGGCTCCACCTCTCCGGCTACAGCTTGCTCTCCGACCCGATCGGAGAGGCGGCGCTCGCAGGTGCGGAGCGCGCGCGAGCGGAAGGCGCCGAGGTCAGCGTCGACCTCTCGTCCTGGAGCACCATCCGTGAGTTCGGACCGGAGCGGTTCCGCGCGCGGCTGGAGGAGCTCGCCCCCGACGTCGTCTTCGCGAACGAGCCCGAGTGGGAGCTCGTCGGCGGCGGGTACGGGCTCGCGGAGACGGCGGTGGTGAAGCGCGGCTCGCGCGGCGTGGCGGTGCTGAGCGCGAACGGCTCGGATGAGCATGCGCCCCTCGGGGCTGAGGTCGTCGACACGACCGGCGCAGGGGATGCGCTCGCGGCCGGGTTCCTGGTGGGCGGAATCGAGCCCGGCCTCGAGGCGGCGGCACGCTGCGTTGCGCAGATGGGCGCGGTGCCGGTGTGACCGAACTGCTGCGAATCGCGCCGGAAGTGCAAGAAGCTCTCCACACCGGCGGCGCCGTCGTGGCGCTGGAAACTACGCTGATTGCACACGGTTTCCCACCCAGGGTGGGAGTGGAGGTGGGGCTCGCGGCGGAGTCGGCGGTTCGCGCCGCCGGGGCCGTGCCGGCGACGATCGGCGTGCTCGACGGCGCGCTCGCGGTCGGTCTCTCCGAGGAAGAGCTCACGCGATTCGGCGACGCGGGCGCGGACGCGCTTAAGGCCGGCCCGCGCGATCTCGCCGCCTGCACCGCGCAGAACGCTCTGGGCGCGACCACCGTCGGCGGCACCCTTGCCGTTTGCCGGCTCGCCGGCATCCGCTTCATGGGCACCGGCGGGATCGGCGGCGTCCACCGCGGCTACGCGGAGCGACCCGACATCTCCGCCGACCTCGCCGAGCTGGCGCGCACGCCCGCGCTCGTCGCTTGCTCGGGGGTCAAGTCGCTCCTCGACGTGCCGGCCACCGCCGAGGCGCTCGAGACCCTCAGCGTCCCCGTGCTCGGCTACCGCACCGACGAGCTCCCGCTTTTCTACACGGCCGAGGGCGGCCCCCCGGTCTCCGCACGCGTCGAGTCAGCAGCGGAGGCGGCACGGATCGCGCGCAACCACTGGGACCTCGAAGGCGCCGCGCTCCTCGTCGCGCGCCCACCCGACGACGGCATCGACGTCGAGCCGTTGCTCATGGAGGCTCTCGAGGCCGCAGCCGCCCAGAACGTCACCGGTCAAGCCGTCACTCCGTTCGTGCTGTCGTTCCTGCACGACCGGAGCGGCGGCCGCACGCTCGAGGTCAACCGCGAGCTGATCGTCGCGAACGCCGGGCTCGCGGCGGACGTGGCGGTGGACTTCAGCTCAACGAACTGAGGAACTCGTCGACTGAGAACGCCGTCAGTGTCTGCAGCTTCGCGCTCCCGCGCGCACCGAGCGCGACCGAGACGCGCGCGATCGTCTCGGCGTCGGGCGCCTCGACGACGTTCACGAAGTCGAACGGCCCCAGCGTCGCCCACTGATGGACGACCTTGGCGCCGAGCTCCTCGACGTCACGATTCACCTCGCGTAGCCGGTCGGGGTTCGCCTTCAGCGTCTGCACGCCTTGGGCGGTCAGGGTCGAGAGCATCACGTAGGTCGGCATCGCTCCTCCTCTTCGGGACTCTCGCCGCCTGGTCGTAGTAGAGCAGCGCGGCGCCGAGGAAGAGTATGGGCGAGATCACGAGCAGGGACAGGAAAGCGGCGGCAGCACGCTCGACCTCGCTCGCCCCGCGCAAGAGGAAGAAGAGCACCGTCGACGTCAGGAACGCGACGATCATGAGCGTGGCGAGCGAGCCCGCTGCGTGGATGTAGTCCGCCCGCCCGAGCTCGAGGCCGCGGCGCAGTGCCGCGCGGAAGCCGACCCGTTCGATGAACGCCGCCGGCACGGCGAGCCCGACCAGCGCCAGCCAGGCCACAACGGGAAGGACGAAGAGCGTGTAGAGGAACGGCGCTGGCAGAAAGACCAGGTAGCCGACCGCGACCGCGACGAGCAGCGAGCGGCGATCGGCGGGCTCTTCCGCCGCAATTGCCACCGCGCCGACGTATGACGCGGTCATCAGCAGCGAGAAGACGGTCAGGACGAAGGCGAGCGCCCACCAGCCGCTGAGCAGGGTCACGCCGACGGTCCCGGCGGCCGGACCGAGCCCGAGCGCGAGCGACGCCCAGAACCGCCGCCGGTAGAGGTTCAGCGTCTCCGCGACGACCTGGCCAACGGTCCGCGTCTCAGGCGGCAGCGGCGGCGGCAGCGGCTCGGCCTTGCGCGTGCCCTTGCGCGCCACGTCAGGCGGCAGCGGGCTCGGCGGCGCCGGCCTTCTCGAAGACCAGCTCGCCGTCCTTCGCATCGACGCGCACCGTGTCGCCCTCCGCGAAGTCGCCTTCGAGCAGGCGCAGGGCGAGCGGGTTCTCGACCATCCGCTGGATCGCGCGCTTCAGCGGGCGAGCGCCGTACGTCGGGTCCCAGCCGGCCTCGGCGAGGACCTCCTTCGCCTCATCCGCGAGCTCCAGCGTCAGCCCGCGCTCGGCGAGCCGCCCGCGCACGCGCCGCAGCTGGAGGCCGACGATCTCGGCGATCTGGTCCTTCGAGAGCGGCTTGAACTCCACGATCTCGTCGATGCGGTTCAGGAACTCCGGCCGGAAGACCTCGGTCATCGCCTCGGTCGAGCGCACGTTCGAGGTCATGATCAGCACGGTGTTGCGGAAATCGACGGTGCGGCCGTGGCCGTCAGTCAGGCGACCGTCGTCGAGAATCTGCAGCAGGATGTTGAAGACATCCGGGTGGGCCTTCTCGATCTCGTCGAGCAGCACGACAGAGTAGGGGCGCCGCCGCACGGCCTCGGTCAGCTGGCCGCCCTCCTCGTAGCCGACATAGCCCGGCGGCGCGCCCACGAGCCGCGAGACAGCGTGCTTCTCCATGTACTCGCTCATGTCGAGCCGCACCATTGCGCGCTCGTCGTCGAACATGAATTCCGCGAGCGCGCGGGCGAGCTCGGTCTTGCCGACGCCGGTCGGGCCGAGGAAGACGAACGAACCGATCGGCCGGTTCGGGTCCTGCAGGCCTGACCGCGCGCGGCGGAGCGCGTTCGCGACGGCTTCGACGGCCTCGTCCTGGCCGACGACGCGCTCGTGCAGCCGCTCCTCCATGTGGATGAGCTTCTCGGTCTCGCCCTCGAGGAGTTTGTCGACCGGGATCCCTGTCCACCGCGCGACGACCGCGGCGACGTCGTCCTCGTCGACCTCCTCCTTGACCATCGGGTCCTCGGGCTCTGCCCGGGCCTCGAGCTCGCGCTCGAGCTCGGGCAGCTCCCCGTAGCGGATCTCCGCGACGCGCTGGAGATCGCCGGCGCGCTCGGCGCGCTCGGCCTCGCCGCGCAGCTCGTCGATCTTCCGCGTGATCTCTTTGATCCGCTCGAGCTGCCCCTTCTCCTGCGACCAGCGCGCGGCCAGCTCGTTGCGCCGCTCCTGCGCCTCGGCCAGCTCGCGCTCCAGCGGCTCGCGCACGTCCTTCGACTCCTTGCCCATCGCGGCGAGCTCGATCTCGAGCTGCCGCACACGCCGCTCGGCTTCGTCGAGCTCCAGCGGCGACGAGTCGATCTCCATCCGCAGCCGTGACGCCGACTCGTCGACGAGGTCGATAGCCTTGTCAGGCAGGAAGCGGTCGGCGATGTAGCGGTCCGAGAGCACCGCGGCGGCGACGAGAGCCGCGTCGCGGATACGCACGCCGTGGTGCGCCTCGTAGCGCTCCTTCAGGCCGCGCAGAATCGCGATCGTGTCCGCGACCGACGGCTCGCCGACGAAGATCGGCTGGAACCGCCGCTCGAGGGCTGCGTCCTTCTCGATGTGCTTGCGGTACTCGTCGAGGGTCGTCGCGCCGATCGCGCGCAGCTCACCGCGCGCCAGCATCGGCTTCATCATGTTCCCCGCGTCGACGGCGCCCTCGGCTGCGCCCGCGCCGACGATCGTGTGCAGCTCGTCGATGAAGAGGATCAGGTCGCCCTCGGCGTTGCGCACCTCGGTGAGGACGGCCTTGAGCCGCTCCTCGAACTCGCCCCGGTACTTCGAGCCGGCGAGCATCGCGCCGATGTCGAGCGCCCAGACGCGCTTGCCTTTCAGGCCCTCGGGCACATCGCCGGCGACGATTCGCTGGGCCAGGCCCTCGACGATCGCAGTCTTGCCGACGCCTGGGTCGCCGATCAGGACGGGGTTGTTCTTCGTGCGGCGCGAGAGGACCTGAATGACTCGGCGGATCTCCTCGTCCCGGCCGATGACCGGGTCGAGCTTGCCCTCCTCGGCGAGTGCGGTCAGGTCGCGGCCGAACCTCTCCAGCGCCTGGTAGGTGCCCTCCGGGTCCTGCGAAGTGACCCGCTGGCCGCCGCGGACCTGCTTGATCTTCTCCTCGAGCTGCTCGCGCGGAACGACGTCGAGCGCGAGCAGCAGGTGCTCGGTGGAGATGTACTCGTCCTCCATCCGGCGCGCTTCGTCGAAGCCTTTGTCGAGCACCTCCGAGACGGCGCGCGAGACGTGCGGCTGCTGTGCGCCGCCCTCGATCGACGGCTTCGTCCGCAAGGTTGCCTCCGCCTGCGCGCGCAGGCCGGCCGGGTCCGGGACGAGCTGCTGCGGCAGCTCCTGGTCGAGGAGCGCCAGCAACAGGTGCTCGGGGTAGAGCTCGGGATTGCCCATCCGGCGGGCAAGCTCCTGCGCGGCCGCGACGGCCTCCTGCGATTTCAGGGTTAGTTTGTTGAAGTCCACCTTCGCTCCGGTAGCTGGGTCGGGTCGTAGAGCACGAGCTCGCGGCGGTACTGCTTGTGCACCTGCTCGATCGCCTGGCGCATGTCGCGCTCGAGCCGCTCCATCCGCGACTGCAGGCGCTGGAGCTGCTCCTCGAGGTCGAGCACGGCCTCGACGCCCGCGAGGTTGAGCCCGAGCTGCGTCGTCAGCTTCTGGATCAGGCGCAGCCGCTCGAGGTCGGCCTCGGAGTAGAGCCGTGTGTTCCCGGCGGTGCGCTGCGGCCTGACGAGGCCCTTCTCCTCGTACTGGCGCAGCGTCTGCGGGTGCATTCCGACGAGCTCGGCGGCCACGGAGATCATGTAGCGCGGGCGGTCGTCCATCAGCGCTCCGCCTCGTGGGCGCGAGACGGCCACATGCGGTCGAGGACCGCCTCGGCGACCTCGGTCGAGCTCAGGCCCTTCCGCCGCTGCGTGACCATTGCGGCGAGGTCGTACGGAAGAGCGAACGCGAGGAACAACCCGATCGGCAGCCAGAAGAGCAGGCTGCGCGGGTCGGCGCCGGCGAGCAGCAACACGAGCCCGAGAAAGGCCGCATTCAGCAGCGTGGTCGCGGGCGAAAGCGCCCACGCGAGCATCAGTGTGGCGATCTTCCTCACGACTCCGCCTTCTTCAGCTCTTCGAGCAGATCGCGCTGCTTCTTGCTCAGCTTCTTCGGCACCGTCAGCTTCACGCGCGCGAGGACGTCGCCCTTCCCGGAGCCCTTCAGTTTCGGCGCGCCCTTACCCTTGACGCGCAGGAGCATCCCGTCGGTCGTGCCGGCCTTGACCTTCACGGTCACGCTGCCGTCGGGCGTCGGCACCTCGACTCGAGCGCCGAGCGCGGCGTCGGGGTACCCAACCGGCACGTCCACGACGAGGTCGTCCCCCCGCCGCGTGTAGACGTCCGACGGCGCGACGCGCGTGACGACGTAGAGGTCGCCCGCCTCGGCCCCGCCGAAGCCGGCCTCGCCCTTGCCACGGAGCCGGATCCGCGAGCCGTCCTTGACGCCGGCCGGGATCTTGACCGTGTAGCGCTTCGTCCGCCGCTCGCGGCCGGTGCCGCGGCATGTCGGGCACGGATCCTCGATCACGGTGCCGTTCCCGCGACAGCGCGGGCACGGCTGCGAGAGCGCAAACAGGCCCTGGCTCTCGGCCTTGACGCCGCGCCCGTGGCACTCCGGGCAGAGCTGCGGCGCGGTCCCGGGCTTCGCGCCCGAGCCGCCGCACTCGCGGCAGACGGTCTCGAGCTCGACCGGGATCTTCGTCTCGACGCCGCGGAGCGAGTCCTCGAAAGAGAGGCGAACCTCGACCTCGAGGTCTCGCCCGCGCTGGCCGCGCTGCTGCTGCTGGCCGCGGCCGCCGAAGCCTCCGAAGAGCCCGCCGAAGATGTCGCCGAGGTCGCCGAGGTCGGCGAAGTCGAATCCCTCGGTGTTGAAGGTGAAGCCACCTGGACCGGGGCGCCCGTTCGCGGCGCCGAACCGGTCGTACTGCTTGCGCTTCTCAGCGTCGGAGAGGACGTCGTAGGCCGTCTGCACCTCCTTGAATCGCTCCTCGGCCGCAGCGTCACTCGGGTTGTTGTCCGGGTGGTACTGGCGGGCGAGCTTGCGGTAGGCCTTCTTGATCTCCTCCTGGCTCGCGTCGCGCGAGACGCCGAGGGTCCCGTAGAGATCCTTAACGGTCGCCATCGCCCTCCGGCCGAGCAGCGACGACCACGCGCGCCGCGCGCAGAACGCGATCGCCGAGCCGGTAGCCCTTCTGCACGACCTCGAGCACGGAGCCCTCCTCGGCCTCGGACGGCTGCGAGAGCAGCGCCTCGTGGACGTGCGGGTCGAAGCGGCCGTTCGTCTCGATCTCCGCAAGGCCCTCGCGCTTCAGCGCCGCCGCGAGCTCGCGGTGCACGAGGCGGACGCCCTCTTCGAGCTTTGCCTCCTCGTGCTCCTCCGCGGCCGCGAGCGCACGCTCCAGGTCGTCGAGCACCGGCAGCAGCTCCTTCACCAGCCGCTCGTGGGCGCGCGCGACCAGGCTCTCCTGGTCACGCGCGACCCGCTTGCGGTAGTTCTCGAAGTCGGCCGCTACTCGCTTGAGGTCGTTGAGCAGCTCGTCGCGCTCGGCTTCGAGCTCGGCGTCCTCCCGATCTTCGGTCACGAGGTCTTGGCCTCCTCGTCGACGACCTCGGCGTCCTCGATCACCTCGTCATCGGACTCGGGGGCGCCGTTGCCCCCGCCGGACGACGCCTGCTGGGCCTCCGCCGCCTGCGCGTAGACCGCCTCGGCGAGCTTCTGCGAGGCCTCCTGCAGCGCCTCGGTCTTCGCCTTGATCTCGCCCAGGTCGTCGGTCTCGAGCGCCTGCTTGAGCTCCATCACGCGGCCCTCGATCGTCGAGGCTTCGCTCTCCTCGAGCTTGTCGCGGTGGTCCTTCAGGCTCTTCTCGGTCGCGTAGGCAAGCGACTCGGCCTGGTTCTTGGCGTCTGCGAGCTCGCGCAGCCGCCGGGCCTCGTCCGCGTGAGACTCGGCGTCCTTGATCATCTGCTCGACCTCGTCCGGCTTCAGGCCCGAGCCGCCCTCGATCTTGATCTGCTGCTCGTTCCCGGTGCCCTGGTCCTTGGCCGAGACGTTGATGATCCCGTTGGCGTCGATGTCGAAGGTGACCTCGATCATCGGCATGCCCCGCGGCGCCGGCGGGATGCCCACGAGCTGGAACTTGCCGAGGGTCTTGTTGTAGAGCGCCATCTCCGACTCGCCCTGGAGCACGTGCACCTCGACGGAGGGCTGGTTGTCCTCGGCCGTGGTGAACGTCTCCGACTTCTTGGTCGGGATCGTCGTGTTGCGCTCGATCAGCTTCGTGAAGACGCCGCCCTTGGTCTCGATGCCGAGGCTCAGCGGCGTGACGTCGAGGAGCAGGATGTCCTTGACCTCGCCCTTGAGCACGCCACCCTGGATGGCCGCGCCGACGGCGACGACCTCGTCCGGGTTGACGCCCTTGTGCGGGTCCTTGCCGATCAGCTCCTTGACCTTGTCGACGACCGCCGGCATGCGGGTCATGCCGCCGACGAGGACAACGTGTTCGATCTTCGACGCGTCGAGCCCGGCGTCGGCCAGACACTTCTTCGTCGGCTCGACCGTCCGCTCGAGCAGGTCCGCGGTCAGCTCGTTCAGCTTCGCGCGCGTGAGCTGGAGGTCGAGGTGCTTCGGGCCCTCCGAGGTCGCGGTGACGAACGGCAGGTTGATCTGCGTCGTCATCGTCGAGGAGAGCTCGATCTTCGCTTTCTCAGCGGCCTCGTAGAGGCGCTGCAGGGCCATCTTGTCCTGCGCGAGGTCGATGCCCTGGTCGCGCTTGAACTCCGCGACCATCCAATCGACGATCGCCTTGTCGAAGTTGTCGCCGCCGAGGTGGTTGTCGCCGTTGGTGGCCTTCACCTCGAAGACGCCCTCGCCGAGCTCGAGCACCGAGACGTCGAACGTCCCGCCGCCGAGGTCCCACACGAGGATCGTCTGGTCGGACTCCTTCTCGAGCCCGTACGCGAGCGACGCCGCGGTCGGCTCGTTGATGATGCGGAGGACGTTGAGGCCGGCGATCTTGCCGGCGTCCTTGGTCGCCTCGCGCTGCGCGTTGTTGAAGTAGGCCGGGACGGTGACGACCGCCTCGGTGACCGGCTCGCCGAGGTACGCCTCCGCGTCGGCCTTGAGCTTCTGAAGGATCATCGCGGAGATCTCCGGCGGCGCGTATTCCTTGTCGCCGGCCTTCACGCGAACGTCGTCGTTCGGGCCCTTGACCACCTCGTACGGGACGATCTTCATCTCCTCGTCGACCTCGTCGAACTTGCGCCCCATGAAGCGCTTGATCGAGAAGATCGTGTTCTCGGGGTTGGTGACCTGCTGGCGCTTGGCCGGCGCGCCGACGAGCCGCTGCCCGTCCTTGGTGAACGCCACGACGGACGGGGTCGTGCGCCCGCCCTCGGCGTTCGGGATGACGGACGGCTCGCCGCCCTCGATCGCGGCCATGGCCGAGTTCGTCGTCCCGAGATCGATGCCTAGTACCTTTGCCATAGTGCTCCTCCGTTTTGAGCTATATAGATGCCACGGACAAAATCTAAGCCCTATGGTATCAAGTCTTAGGCGACTGAAGGAGGACAATGCTTCACGGACCCTCCAGGTTCCGTTGGCCGCTTGTGGGA
>JBKPLR010000071.1:0-6697 GCA_046731695.1 Actinomycetota bacterium | reverse complement strand
CTCGGTGATGTCGCGGACGGCCAGGCCGCCGGTGGTTCGAAGCTGACGCTCGTGCTGGAAGACCTTCACCGTCTGCTCACCCTCCTTTGTGGACGGCCGCGGGAGCGCGGGCGGCTCCTATTGTGAGGGTTTCGAGCCGCTCCGTCGAGTTGAACCGGACCTTAGGTGCTCACCTGGCAATTCACGGTGTAGGTGACACTGTTTACCGTGATGCTGGCGGTGATCGTCGCGGTCTTGCTGCCGCCGTTGTTGAGCGTGAGGGTGAAGGTGCCGGCGCTGGCCGACGCGTTCTGGGCGATCGTGGTCGAGGGGGGTGCGCCCGTGCCCTGGCCGGTGGTCGTCTGGCTCACGGTGATCGTGCTGCCGGTCGTGTTGCTGACCGTGTTTCGGTTCGCATCGATCAGCCGCACATTGGCGGTGAAGGTGCCGCCGCTGCCGACGCCGCTGACGGTGCAGGTCACCGCGGTGATCGTCGTGTAGATGCATGTGGGCGTGCGGCTGTTCGACGTGGTGATGTTCGTCCAGTCGATGCCCGCGAACGGGACCTTGACCGTGGTGCTGATGCTGACCGTGTTGCCGACGTTGTCCATGCCGGTGAGCTTGTAGAGGTAGCAGTAGCCGACGGTGATCGCCGGGTTGGTCGTGCCGCTGATCGCCGTCGCGGTCGTGTACGGGCCGCCGGAGCCCGCCGCGCCGCAGGTCGAGTTGCTCGTCAGCGTCTCCGACTGGATCGTGAGCGTGCTCGAGGCCAGGCCGGAGCCGGAATCCGTGTAGTCCGTGCGGGCGCCGATGGTGAAGTTCGGGTTCGAGGTCGTGCTCGTCGTCCCGGCCCCGCTCGCCGCCGTCCCGTTGACCGTCAGCGCCCCACTGGTCGGAACGGCGGTATCGGACGTAACCGTGAAGCTCGCCGTGCTGGTCAGGTTGGCGTTGTTGTAGGAGGTGACCGTCTGCGAGCCCGAGGCGCCGACCGCCCCCGACCAGCTGTAGGTGGTCTGGTAGGGCGAGGAGGAGACGTCTCCTCCGCCGCTACTGAAGCCGGTCAGGCTCGGGAAGTTGAGCTTGAGGATCCCGGAGTCGCCGTCGGAGCTCGTGGCCGAGGCCTGGAAGCTGCCCGACTTGCCCGCCTGGGCGTTGATGTAGGCGGTCGTCCCGCTGATGTAGGTGTTGCCGCTCGCGCTCCCGAGCGTGATCGCCGGCGCCGAGGGCGCGCTCGTGTCGACCTTGACCGTGGTCGAGATCGCGACCGTGTTGCCGACGTTGTCGGTCCCGGCGAGCGTGTACAGGTAGCAGTTGGGCCCGGAGAGGGTCTCCACGATCGGCGTCAGCCGGCTTGCGATCGTGGTCGGCGCCCCGTAGCTGCCGCAGCTTCCTCCCGAGAGGGTCGCCGCCTGTCGGGTCAGGGTCGAGGAGGCAAGCCCCGAGCCGGCGTCGGTGTAGTCGCTGATCGCCGAGATCGTGAAGCTGCCGCTCGAGTTGTAGCTGCTCGTCCCGGCCCCGCTCGCCGCCGTCCCGTTGACGGTGAGGGCGCCGCCGGTGGGGGCGGTCGTGTCGATCTTCACGGCCTGGCTCTGGACGGCCGAGGCGTTGCCGGCGAGGTCGGTTGCGAAGAACTTGATCGTCGTCGTCCCCTCAGCGCCGACGTTGAACGGGCTCCCGCCGTACACCTGCGCCGTGCCCGAGCTCGTCGGGTCGGAGCCGTCGGTCGTGAACTTGATCTGACTCACACCCGAGCCAGTGCCGTCATCCGCGCTGAGCGAGACGCTCACCGGCGAGCTGTTGTTCCAGCCGGCCCCGTTCGGGCTCGGCGAGAGCTGCGCGTTGACCGACGGAGCGCTCGTGTCGATCACGATTCCGGCACTCGCCTGCGAGGGGGAATACGCTGCGTCGCCGAGTGCGTAGACCGTGTGCGCCCCGTCGCCGGCGCTCTTCGGGATCGCCAGCGCGGTGATCGACGCGCTCCCGTCGGTGCCGACGAAGACGGGCAGGCCGACAAGCGTCGTGCTGCTGTCGAGCCGGTAGCTGACGCCCTCGCCGTGGCCCGTGCCGGTTCCGGAGAAACCCGTGATCGAGCCCGTTGCGTTCGCCGTCAGCGGAGTGAAGGCCGCGTTGCCGAACGGGGAGCCGTTCACCATCAGCGCAGCCGCCGCGATCGTCACCACGCCGCTGGTCAGGCTCTCGGCGCCGTGCCAGCCGCCGAGCACGGGCGTGACGGTGTACCTCCATGTCCCTGCCGGAACGTCGTCCTCCATGCAGGTCGTAGACGAGACCGTGCCGGTGCAGCTGCCGACCGGGCTCATCGCCGCCGAGCCGCCGCCTGACGGGTAGCGGTTCACGAGATAGCCGGCGACCGGGGTGCCGTTCGAAAGCGTCGCCGAGCCCCAGCTGACCGAGACCTCACGCCCGATCGCCGTGACGCTCACGCTCGGCGTGGCGCCCTGGTTGACGGTAGCCGCAGCGGCACCGCCCTTGCTGCCCGCCGAGGCCGGCGTCGTCCACGAAGCCCAGGCGATTGCCGCGAGGGCGGCGATCGCGATCGCAGCCGCGCCCGCCGACAGCCGCCGAATCATCGGGTCTGCGGGGTGTAGCGAAGCTTGAAGACCGCACCCTGGCAAGCGTCGGCGACGCTGTTCGGCATCGAGATCGACGCACTGACTTTGCGCCGTTCACGTGGATGGAGCCGCAGCTTCCGCTTCGTGGGTTGTCGAATGGTGAGGTTGCTCGGCGAGGTGGCACAGCCCGGCCTCGTCGTGGACACGATGCGAATCCGGATCCGCCGAACGGTGAGGCTATGCCGCGTTCGGTTGCGCAGCGTCAGAACAAGCTGCTTCGTTACTCCCGGGTAGAGACCGGTGACGCGGTTGCTCGTGATCCGGACCCGCACCGAGCCCACGCTGCGCGCCGAAGCCTGCTGCCAGTGCGCGGACGCGTTCCGCACGCCGGCCAGCAGCGCGATGGCCGCAAGCGGGAGCAGGGCCAGGAGGGTCGCCCTCCTGGCCCTGCTCGAGAGCCGAGAACCGTTCGCCATCGGGGGCCCGGAGGCCTTAGGTCGTGCTGGCGCCGGTCGCCGTGAGTGCGACGGTGAACGTCGCGCCCTGGCAAGAGTCGTTCGCCGCGTTGCTCATCGAGATCGCGTTCGTCAGATCCACGTTCAGGCTGCCGTTGACGCCGCCGCTCTTCGCGGGAACGTCCCAGCCCGAGCCGCCGTTGTCCTGCGGCGACGTGACCGACACGCTGACGAGGTTGCAGCCGCTGTGGCCCGCGTCGACGCTGACGGCGCCGAGCGCGATCGAGCTGACGTGAACCTTGTACGGATTCGGGTTGCTGATCGTGGCTGCCACATCCGCCGAGGCGGTCGGATAAAGGCTCGAGCTCGGCGTGCCGGCCGAGATCGTCATCGACGTCGCCGAGCCGGCCTGGGCCTGGCCCGAGCCGCTGCCGCCGGTCGTCCAGGCCGCGAATGCCACGCCGATCGCCGTTGCCGCGACCGCGAGGATCGCGACCAGGATCAGCTTCCGCTTCTTGGTGAACTTGCGCACTTCTGTGCCTCCTTCGGGGGCGCCTGCCTATTGGCAGACGGGTCTCGGAACTCGCCGCTGATCAGCTCGGCGCAGGGGCCGAGCTCACCACTTCGAGGGATGTCGGAATCCGCTTGTTCTCAGGCGTCCCCCGGAAGGGGGTTACCCGTTGTCACAACGGAAAGCGAACTACCGCGGACTGCCCACTGGACCTGGCGCTACCCTTCGCGCCGCGGGCCCGTAGCTCAGCTGGTCAGAGCAGCGGACTCATAATCCGTTGGTCCCTGGTTCGAATCCAGGCGGGCCCATCAGAAAAGCCCGCTCGTCGGCGCTTTTCGTTGTCTGGCGGAGCGACGAGGCGCAAGTCGCATACCCCTACCGCCAAAGAAATCGCGCCGCTCACGTTTCTGGGTACCCTCCCACGCCCGCGACCGGCGGACAACTCTTAGACGCGCAAAGCCCTATGCAGCCGGATGGGCCGGGGAATTCCCTTGAGAACGACGTCACCGACAAGCTCGAACGCAATCGCATCGGTGGATGCGGCAGTCTCGCGCGCCTGCTCGCTCACGAGCACTTCGCGCGGCCCGGCGTAGTCCGCAATCCGCGCCGCGATGTTCACCGTCCGTCCGAAGTAGTCGCCTTCCTGGACTACGACCGGCCCGACGTTGATGCCAACGCGCGCAGGGGCGGGGATTGCTCGCTCCGCCTCCTCGAGCAGGTCGAGCCCACTCACGATGGCGGCCGAAGGGTCGGCGAAGTGCATCATCACGCCGTCTCCGAGCCACTTGACCGGCCGTCCGCCGCGTCGGACGGCGACCATCTGCACGACGTCGGCCACGCCGGACGCGACCTCGGCCGCCGCTTCGTCTCCGCGCTCTTCGGTGAGCGCGGTGTATCCCGAGAGGTCGAGGAAGGCGATGGCGGGCAGCTGACGCGGTTGGCGCGGCGCGATCCCACGCTCGTCCATGAAGACCTCGGTGAGCGAGACGAGGTACTCCACGAGGATCCGCTCGCGATGGCGTTGCTGGAGCCACGGGGTCATCCGGCTGATGAGATTCGTGTATTCGCCGCCCTTCGCGTAGACGACGGCGTCCTTTTCCTCCTCGGGCAGCGACGACGCGCCGACCGGCTCGCGGACGGCGCGGTCGAAGAACTCGATCCCGGCGGCGACGAGCCGTTGGATGCTGCCGCCGTAGAGGCGGGCAAAACGCGAGAGGTCGTCGTCGCTCGCCAGTTCGAGCGTCCGCAAGACGAGCAACAAGATCTCCGCGTCCTCTGAGCGAACACGATCATCAGCGCGAGGCGCGATGCCGAACTCGCTGCTGAGCCGCCGCACGAGCTCCCGCGATCTTCCAACCTGGTGTGCGAGCTGCTCGTAGGTCGCCGTCATCGGGGCCGGCTCTGGCATGAACAGCCCCAGAGGGAAGGACAGCTGCCCACTCCGGACTCCACGCGCGACGTCCTCGATCGAGATGCCAGCTTCCTCGAAGCCCGCCATCAAACGAATGACGTGGACCTGCGACGACTCGAATCCGCCCCCTTCGTCGTCCGGTCGTAGGATCTCGAGTTCGATCAACCGCTCAACCTGCTCGAGCGGGCATGGAACGAGGCCAGCGAGCTCTTCCGCCGAGATCGTGGGCTTAGAGGAGCTCTTCATTAACCTCTCTAGCGGAAGGTGCCTTCCTAGCTGCCGGGCGAGTTGCCAGTCGACTCGACCAAGCACCTCCCGCCCTATTCAGAGGTGCGAAGCGTACTCGAGAGCGTCCTCTTGCTGAACATGCTCGCGGCGCGGGCGCGAGCCAGATGTCCTGCTTGCCAAGAGGATCAGGCCGCTACCGAGCAACGCCGTTCATCCGCCACCTCCACGATCAGCACCGGCGGCTGGTCGGCGTCGTCGTCGCGGATCGCGAGCATGCGACACGACCTGCGGCCGAGTGGGATCGTCTCTCCTGGGCGCCAGTTAGGCACAGCGTTGTTGAGCGTCGACGGCTCCGCCGGCGAGCCGTCTTCCCTTTCGAGCCTGGAGAGAAAGGCCATCCGCTCTCCTTTCAACCTGGAGCCGGACAGCAAGCGAGCATCGCGTGCCACCGGCTGTTCGACCGATTCGAGCCACAACTCGATCCATCTCGCCTTCGTCTCAGTTAGGGAGCGGGGCGTTCCTCTTGGCTCTTCGTCCGGGGACTCGCCGCAAGTCCTTGGGCGCGCAGGAGGCCACCCCGCTCGCTTTCCTGCATCTGCGTGGCGGGAGTTGATGCGTTCGCCACGCCGCGAGCGCTCCCTGAGCGAGCGGGGGCGAGTCATTGCCGATCCAGAGCTGCCGCAATGCTCTGGGTCAAGCCCTCCTCTCCCAAGGAGAGCCGCTCGCCCCCGCTGCTGGGAAGTCTTCATGGACAATCGTCGCTTGTCTATGGGCCGTTTGGCCCATTCCCACCACAGAACCTCTCGACGCGCATCTAATCGCCGAGCTGACGGGACGCGTGCTCACCATGCTCGGGTCAGGCCGGAGCGACTCGCCGCCGTGCTCGTCTTTGGCTGTGACGGCTTTTGCGAGTCTCCTGGAGCAGAGCCACATCGAAGTCCTGCTCGTCTAGGCACCGCCAAGCGTGTTCATGCTTCGCCTCGGAGTTCCCTGGACCTCCGTTCCCCATGTTCCAGACAAGCACCTGCATCCAGCCAATTGAGCCTAAGGCGGCTGACAGAGCGGCCAGGCCCCGTAACGGCTCAAGCAGGCTGCTCGCCGATCGCGGGGACGTCGATGACGTCGAACCAGCCCGCCGCTGGGGCCAGACCTCAGCGGCGCGGAGTTCCCACGGGGCGTCTCCGACAAGAGCGCGGAGCTAGCGACTACCACCTCGTCCTTCGTACCAGTTCGCGGACGATGATCGAGACCCGCGTCGAGGCGGTCAAGGGTGACACGTGCGACGACAGTGAAGATGTGGCGCTCGAACGGCATCCGTTGCGCCGCGCTAGAGCAGATACCACCGTGGCTCGTTCGGGAGAATCCCCTCTAGCTGTCGAGGTAGCGAAGGGAGGCTGTATGCCGGCGCACGTCCACTTCAGCGGAGGGCCCTCGATCATCTTCGATGAGGACTTTGATCTGGTGCAGCAGCGACTCGATCACGAGGCTGGCCTATTCACGCTGAGCACGCGCGCGGAGACCGGCCAACGAGTCAGCATCCACC
>JBKPLR010000070.1:0-22352 GCA_046731695.1 Actinomycetota bacterium | reverse complement strand
TCGCTGGGCGTCGTCGCGTCCGAGGTCGCCTGGGACGCGGTCCTCTCGGTGGCGTGAAGAAGCGGCTCGACGTGCTGCTCGTCGAGCGCGGGCTGGCGGAGACCCGGGCGCAGGCGCAGGCGCTCGTGCTCGCCGGGCTAGTCCCCGGGCACGAGAAGGCGGGCGAGCAGGTGGACGAGTCGGCGGAGCTGACTGTCACGGCACCGCCGCCGTACGTCTCGCGCGGTGGCGCGAAGCTCGCGCACGCGCTCGATGCGCTTCACGTCGACCCTGCGGGCCTCGACTGCCTCGACGTCGGCGCCTCGACCGGGGGCTTCACGGATGTCCTCCTTCAGCGTGGCGCCGCGAGGGTGATCGCGCTCGACGTCGGCCATGGCCAGCTGCACCCGCGGTTGCGCGAGGATCCGCGCGTCGTCGTCCTCGAGCGCACGAATGCGCGGGGGGTGCGGGAGCTGCCGTTTGCACCGCAGCTCGTCACGTGCGACGTCTCATTCATCAGCGTGCGCAAGGCCCTGCCACCGACGCTGACGCTCGCGGCGCCCGGCTGGCAGGCCCTCGTGCTCGTGAAGCCGCAGTTCGAGGCAGGCCGGGCTGAGACGAGGCGTGGCGTCGTGCGCGATGCGGAGGTCTGGCGCCGCGTGTTGCGGGAGACGGCAGAGGCCGCGCTCGGCTGGCAGGCGCAGGGGGCGGGCGTCGTAGACTCCGGCCTGCCCGGCCCGAAGGGAAACCGCGAGTTCTTCCTGTATCTCGTTCATCGCGACGAGCCGGAGCTTCCAAATGAGCTCGAGAGGTGGATCGACGAAGCAATCCAGTGATGTGGCGCGCGCCGCGGTCGTCACCCACGGCAAGCCGGAGACGATCGGTGCTGCGCTGGAGCGGCTGCAGGCGCTCGCCGACCGGCGCGGCGTCGAGCTGCTCTTTCCGAACGAGGAGCTCGAGAAGCACGATCTCCAGAACGACGACGGCGATCTCGAACAGGCGGACCTCGCGGTCGTCCTCGGCGGAGACGGGACGATGTTGCGCGGGCTCAAGCGGTTTCTTGGCACCGGCGTCCCCGTGATCGGCGTCAACTTCGGCCGGGTCGGCTTCCTCGCGGCGATGGACGGCGAGGCGCTCGAGGAGGGCGTCGGCCGGGCCTTCTCGGGGGAGTACGAGGTCGTCGAGCTGCCGGTGCTCGAGGGGGAGGCTGGCGGAGAGCGCTGGACGGCGGTGAACGACGTCGTCGTCACGAGCTCGTCGCTCGGGCGGATGGTCGAGCTCGGCTGGGCGGTGGGCGGCGAAGACCTCGGGTCGCTCCCTTGCGACGGGCTGATCTGCTCGACGCCTTCCGGCTCGACTGCGTACAACCTCTCGAACGGCGGCCCCGTCCTCGTCTGGGGGCTGGACGCGATGGCGGTGACCTTCGTCGCCCCGCACTCGCTGCATGCGCGGCCGCTGGTCGTGCCTCGGGGGCGGGAGCTGCAGGTCGTCAACCGTACCGGGGACGTGTCCGCGACCGTGCTCGCGGACGGCCACCGCGTGCACGAGCTGGAGCCCGGGGCGGAGGTGGTCATTGGGCTCGCCGAGGAACGCAGCCTGCTTGCGACGCTACCCGAGAGCACGTTCGTGAGCCGCTATCGGCGCACGTTCACGTCCTAGCTTCCCTAAGGGACAAATCGGCCCACTTTTGGCACACCGGCCGCGGCGTCAGCCGGTACCGTCCCAACCCCCACCCAGTGGGTGGGCGCGCGTGAACATCTACCGGGCGACGGCCGTTCTAGCCGGTCGCCGGAAGCTCACCTTCGGCGTACCATCCAGCCCGTGCTTCGCCGCCTTCGCATCGAGAACCTCGTGCTGATCCGCGAAGCCGAACTGGCCTTCGCGCCCGGCCTGAACGCCATCACCGGCGAAACGGGAGCCGGCAAGACCATCCTTGCCCAGGCGATCGGCCTCCTGCTGGGAAACCGAGGTGACGCGGCCTTCGTGGGGCCCCAGGGCGCCGAGGCCTACGTGGAGGCGGAGCTCGAGCCGCCGGCCGGGTTTTTCGACGAGGGCGACTCGGCTCTCGGAGAGCTGCGGCCCGAGGACGAGGAGGATCTCGTACTCGCGCGCCGCGTCTTCGGCGACGGACGCACGCGCGCGTACGCGTGGGGCCGGAGCGCAGCGCGCGAGGATCTGGCAGCGGCGGGCGAGCGTCTGATCGCGATGTCCGGGCAGTTCGAGCAGCGCCGCCTAGCGCGACCCTCGTACCAGCTCGACCTGCTCGACAACTTCGCCGGCGACGAACAGCTCGCCCGCCGGGCCGAGCTTCGCCTTGCATGGCGGGAGCTCAACGCCGCGCGGCGGCGCCACGAGGAGCTTGCCCAGGGAGCGGCCTCCGCCCAGGCGAGGCTCGAGGAGCTCCGGGCGCTCGTCGAGGCAACCGAGAGCTTCGGCCCCGGCGACGAGGAGTCGCTCCGCGCCGAGCGCGAGCGCCTTCGCCACGTGACGGAGCTCGCCGCCGGAGTCGCCGCGGCCGGCGAGGCGCTCTCCCCGGACGAGGGCGACGGTGCAGCCGGCCTCGTTGCCCTCGCAGAGCGGGCCGTCGCGCCGCTCGAGACCCTTGCGCCCGAGCTGGAACGTGCCGGCAACGAGCTGCGCGACGTCGAGCTTCGCCTGCGCGAGACGACGTCCGACCTCCGTGGCTTCCTCACCTCACTCGAAGCCGAGCCGGACCGGCTCGAGCACGTGGAGCGCGAGCTCGATCAGATCGCGGACGCGAGGCGCCGCTTCCGCTGCGCGTCGTACCAAGAGTTGCTCGACCGCGCGGCCGAGGCACAGAGCGAACTCGCCGCGGTCGAGGGCGGGGCCGATCCGCTCACCGCCGCTGCTGAAACCGTCGGCGCAGCCGAGCGGCGCGTGGACGAGCTCTCCGCAGCGCTGCACAAGGCACGAGAAGACGCCGCGCCGCGGTTCGCCGCAGCGGTCGCCGAGGAGCTCCGCGGGATCGGCCTCGCCGAGGGGGAGTTCCGTGTCGAACTCGATTTGAGCACGCCTGGCGCAACCGGCGCCGATGACGCTCGCTTCCTGATCCGCCCGAACCCGGGCCTGCCGTTCGCGCCGGTCGCCGAGACGGCCTCCGGCGGTGAGCTTTCGCGAATCGCGCTCGCGATCGCAGCCATCGGCGGCGGGGAGACCCTTGTCTTCGACGAGATCGACGCCGGCATCGGCGGGAGCACCGCGCACGCCGTCGGCGAGACCCTTCGCCGCCTCGCCGCCCGCGCCCAGGTCGTGACGATCACGCACCTTCCGCAGATCGCGAGCCTCGCCGACCGCCATTTCCGGGTCGAGAAGATCCCGGGAGACCCGACACACACCCGGATCGAGCCGCTGGACGACGACGAGCGCCGCGAGGAGATCCGGCGCATGCTCGGCGGGGAGGAATTCATCTCCGCCGTTCAGCAGGAACGATGAGCTTCGTCGAGTTCACCGGAACCGCACGCCTCGACCGTCGGACGAAGCACCTCGTGCGCCGCCTCGGGCCCGACGACGTCGCGATCATCGATCACCAGGACCTGGATCGCGTTTCCGCCGAGGAGCTGGTCGACTCCGGCGTGCGGGTTGTGGTCAACGTCGCCCGCTCGCAGAGTGGACGCTTCCCGAATCCGGGTCCGCTCCTGCTCGTGCGCGGCGGCGTGCGGCTGATCGACGCTCCGGGTGCAGCGCTCTTCGACGAGGTCGGCGACGGCGAATACGTGACGGTTCGAGGCGCCAGCCTCTTCCGGAACGGAACGTGCCTGGCGTCAGGGCATGCCCTGAATGCGACCGAGCTCGAGGCAGCTCTGGGCGAGCAGCGAGCGCGGGTGACCGACGCCCTCGAGGTCTTTGCAGACAACACGCTGCAGTACCTCCGCGAAGAGGGGCGTCTCCTCGCCGAAGGCGTCAACTTTCCGGCGCTGCAGACGCGCTTCCGGGAGCGCCATGCGCTCGTCGTCGCGCGCGGGCCCGGCTACAAGCGGGACCTCGCGATCGTCCGCTCCTACGTCCGCGGCTTCAAGCCGGTCCTCGTCGGCGTCGACGGCGGAGCCGACGCGCTCCTCCAGGCCGGGATGAAGCCGAACGTCATCGTCGGCGACATGGACTCGGTCTCGGACCAAGCGCTGCGCTGCGGGGCGGAGCTCGTCGTCCACGCCTACCGCCACGGCGGAGCTCCGGGAGCAGAGCGTCTCGATCGCCTCGGCGTCGAGTACAACGTCGTGTCCGCGCCGGGCATCAGCGAGGACATGGCGCTGCTGCTCGCTTACGAAAAAGGCGCCGAGCTGATCGTCGCGGTCGGCACGCACTTCAACCTGATCGAGTTCCTCGAGCGCGACCGAGCGGGGATGTCCTCGACGTTCGTTACTCGCCTCAAGGTCGGCGAGATCCTGATCGACGCGAAAGGGGTCTCGCGCCTCGTCAGCCGCCAGGTCGGACTGTGGCCGCTGATCGCCTTCGCCGCCGCCGGCCTCGGGGCGGTTGTCGTCGCAATCGTGGCGTCGCCGGCCCTCCGGCATTTCATCGGGCTTCTGAGCCAGCGGATCCGCGACGTGCTCGGCATCGGCTGAGCCACCGTGCCGCGGGTTGCCGCCAGTCGTGAGCTCCTCGCGCCGAGAGAGGACGTGTGGCGGTTCATGGCCGAGCCGTACCACCTCTCGGACTGGTGGCCGGGCATCCGCGGTGTTCAGCCGGACCGCAGAGGTCTCGCGCCCGGCGCGCGCTGGCTGCTGAACGCCGGCCCGCAGACGGGGGGGCTCGTCGGCGCCTTCGTCCGCCGGCCGCAGACGACGCAGACGCTCGTCGTCCTCGACGTTCGCAAGGGGCAGCGCGTGCGCCTACTGTTCACGACGGACGGCGTCGAGGCCGAGATCAGCCTCGAGCCCGCCGCGGAGAGCCACACCCGCGTAACCGTCGTGGTCGACGGGCCCTGGTCCCGCGTGAACCGATCGCTTCCGCGGCGTGCGCTGGACCGGCTTTACGCCCTGTGCCAGACTGCTGCCGAAAACTGAAATGTTCGACCTCCGCTACCACGTCGCGTCCCTGGCGGCCGTCTTCCTCGCCCTGATCATCGGCATCCTCGTCGGCGTGGGGATCGCGGATCGCGGCTTGCTCGACAAGGGGACGAAGAAGCTCCTCGAAGACCGGATCGCCGTGCTGCAGAACCGGCTCGACAACGCGTCGCAGCGCACGGCCGCGGCGGACCGCGAGCAGCAGGCGCTGCAGTCGTACGTCACGGAGACGTATCCGGTCCTGGTCCGCAACCGGTTGCGGGGAAGGCGCGTCGCGGTCGTCTTCGTCGGGAAGGTCGACATCGGCATCTTCTCGGCTGTCCAGCGCGCGCTCACCGATGCCGGCGCGGAGCAGGCGCGGATGCGGGCGCTGAAGGTTCCAATCGACGTGCCGCAGCTCGATGCGCGGCTCGCCGCGGACGCCGAGGGGAAGAGCTACGTCGGGAACGCGAAGCTCGAAAGCCTCGGGCGTGCGCTCGGCGAGGAGCTCGTGTCCGGCGGCGACACGCCGCTCTGGAACGCGCTCGCCGGCGCGCTTTCCGAGCAGCGCAACGGCAGCAGCAAGGCGCCCGTCGACGGCGTGGTCGTCGTCCGGACCGTGCCGCCGCAACGGGACGGGACGAGTCGCTTCCTGTTCGGGCTCTATCAGGGTCTGAGCTCGCCCGGCCTCCCGGCGGTCGGCGTCGAGACGACCGATACCCGGCCGTCGGCGATGGAGATCTTCGGCAAGGGCGGGCTCTCGACGGTGGACGACCTGAACGAGTCCGCGGGACGCCTTGCTCTCGTGCTGCTGCTCGCCGGTGCCCCGGGCGGCCACTACGGGCTGAAGCAATCTGCCGACGACATTCTCCCGCCGTTCCCGAGCGCCACACCGCGGGGTGGCTGAGCCGTTCACCGTCCTCGTCGCGGCGCGGGACGAGGAGCGGTCGATCGGGGAGACGGTTCGAGCCCTCCGGCGGGCGTTCCCGGACGCCGACGTGCTCGTGGCCGACGACGGCTCGCGCGACGACACCGCCTCAGCGGCCGAGCAGGCGGGCGCGAGGGTGCTCCGGCTCCCTCGGCTGGGCAAGGGGCAGGCGCTCGCACTCGCCGAGCGCGAGGCCCCGCCGGGCGCGCTCCTCCTCTGCGACGCCGACCTCGAAGGAGACGTCACGCCGTTGCTCGAGGCCGAGGCCGACCTCGCGGTGGCCGCATTCGCGGAGCGCCAGGGCGGCGGGTTCGGCATCGCGAAGCGCGCGGCGCGTGCGCTGATCCACGCGCTTTCCGGCTTCGAGGCGCGGGAGCCGCTCTCCGGCCAGCGAGCGCTGTCGGCGAAGGCGCGAGCCGCGTGCTTCCCGACCGCGCCGGGCTTCGGCTGCGAGGTGCGCATGACGATCGACGCGGCCAGCGACGGGCTCACGATCGCCGAGGTCGAGCTGCCGCTCCGCCACCGGGCGACCGGCCGCGACGCAGCCGGGTTCGCGCACCGGGCCCGCCAGCTGCTGGATGCCGCCCTCGCCTGCGGCCCGCTCGCCCGGAACTACCGCGGGTTGCGGCTGCCACTCGTGGGCGCGCTCGTCGCGCTCGGCGGTTCGCGCGCGCAGAGCCGCGTTGCGCTCGGCGTCGGCGGCATCGCGCTCCTCGGTCTGGCCGACGACCTTTGGAGCGGCCCCGAGCGCGGTTTCCGCGCGCACTTCGGATCGGGCCGCACGACGGGAGTGCTGAAGGCCGTCGGCATACCCGCGGTCGCCCTCGCCACGACCCGGTCGCTCCCGAGCGCGGCCCTCGTCTCGCTTTCCGCCAACGGCGTCAACCTGTTGGACACCCGGCCCGGCCGAGCGCTCAAGGCGTTCTTCCTCGCCGGCGCCTTCCTGCGCGGCCCCGCCCGTGCCTACGCGCCGATTGCCGTCCTGCTCGCTCCGTACGATCTTCGAGAGATGACGATGCTCGGTGACGCCGGGTCGAACGCCCTTGGGGCCGTGCTAGGTTATGGATCCGTGGCAAAGCTCACGGCTCGGGGTCAGCGGCTCGCGATTGCACTGCTCGCGGGCCTCACCATCGTCGGAGAAGGTCGCTCCCTCGGAGAGCTGATCGAGCGCAGTCCGCTTCTGTCGTACCTCGACCGGCTGGGACGCGCGTAGTGGCGCGGCGGCCGCCGAAGTACGTCTTCGTCACCGGCGGGGTCGTCTCGTCTCTCGGGAAAGGCATCACCGCCGCTTCGCTCGGCCGGCTGCTGAAGGCGCGCGGGCTGAAGGTGCAAGTGCAGAAGTTCGACCCCTACATCAACGTCGATCCGGGGACGATGAGCCCGTTCCAGCACGGCGAGGTCTTCGTCACGGAGGACGGCGCCGAGACCGATCTCGACATCGGGCACTACGAGCGCTTCATCGACGAAAACCTCTCGCGGACCGCGAACCACACCGCAGGTGCGATCTGGGACCGCGTGATCCGCAAGGAGCGGAAGGGCGAGTACCTCGGCTCGACCGTGCAGGTGATCCCGCACATCACGAACGAGATCAAGGAGCGGATCCGGAGCGCCACGGAGGCGAGCGACTGCGACGTCGTCGTCACCGAGATCGGCGGCACGGTGGGCGATATCGAATCGCTGCCGTTCCTCGAGGCGATCCGGCAGTTCCGCCGTGAGGCCGGGGCGGAGAACGTCTGCTACGTCCACGTGACGCTGGTCCCGTTCATCGAGACTGCCGGCGAGCTGAAGACGAAGCCGACCCAGCACTCAGTCAACGAGCTGCGGCGGATCGGTGTTCACCCCGACATCGTCGTCGCCCGCTCGCGCGACCCGATCTCGCCGGATATCCGCGAGAAGATCGCGCTCTTCGCCGACCTGGATCCGCGCGCCGTGATTGCAAACCACGACGTGCCCGACCTCTACCTGGTGCCGTCGGCGCTGCAGGAGGAGGGCTTCGATGCGCTGGTCTGTGAGAAGCTCGGACTGCCCGGCGACGAGGCAGACCTCGGTGACTGGCTCGAGCTCGCCGAGCGGATCCGCTCGAGGCGCGACGGCGAGGTCGAGATCGCGCTCGTCGGCAAGTACGTGAAGCTCCGCGACGCGTACCTCTCGGTCCACGAGGCGCTGCGCCACGCGGGCGTCCACCACGGCTGCTCCGTCCAGGTGCGCTGGTTCGACGCCGAGGGCATGTCTCTCGAGGAGGCGCAGGCCGAGCTCGAGCAGGTCGACGGCGTGCTCGTCCCGGGCGGGTTCGGCTCGCGCGGGTGGGAGGGGAAGATCCTCGCCTGCCGCGTGGCGCGCGAGCGCGGTATCCCGTACCTCGGGATCTGCCTCGGCATGCACGTCGCCGTCTCTGAGTACGCGCGGCACGTGGTGGGCCTCGAGGGCGCGAACTCCACCGAGATGGATCCGGAGACGCCGTACCCGGTGATCGACCTGCTGCCCGAGCAGAAGGAGATCGAGGATCTCGGCGGGACGATGCGGCTAGGGGCGCAGGCCGTCGAGCTCGCAGAAGGCACGCGCGCGCTGACCGCGTACAACGAGCTCGTCATCAACGAGCGGCACCGCCACCGCTACGAGGTGAACAACCACTTCAGGCCCATGCTCGTCGAAGCGGGGCTGGTCGTGTCAGGCACGTTCCAGGAAGGACGGCTGGTCGAGATCGTCGAGCTTCAGGATCACCCGTGGTTCGTCGCGAGCCAGTTCCACCCCGAGTTCAAGTCCCGCCCGACGCGGCCCGCGCCGTTGTTCCGCGACTTCGTCGGCGCCGCCTTCACGCGTGCCCGCGAGCGCAAGGGCGCCGCGGTTACGGCTCGGGCCAGCTGATCGAGACGTAGTACAGGAGCCCGGCGATCCGGGTCTCGCTCGCTCGGTAGCGGAGCCGGAGCTTGACGCCGTCCTTGCGGGTCACCTCGGTCGTCCCGTCGTGACGGCCGTGTGCTTGCACCTCGGCGAACTCGGGCACTCCCTCGCCGCTCGCGAGATCCGTGACGCGGAGGCTCAGCAGCTCCGAGCGCGTGTAGCCGAGGAGCTCGCAAGCGTGCTCGTTGGCCGCGACGTAGCGGCCTTCGTCGTCGGCGACGAGGATCGCGACGGGCGCGTGCTCGACAGCTTCTCCGAGGAGAACGCTCTGCATCAACGGCTCGGAGACGCTCATGCGAAGAATGTATCGCGCAGGACTAAGATCGCCTAGTGCCTCGGCCAGGCTGGGCCCCGGACGTGCTCTCGCTGTTCCTCGAGCTGGCGGCGCTGCCAAGCCCGTCCGGGGAGGAGCGGGCCGTTGCCGACCGCGTCCTGGACTACCTCCGCGCACTCGGACTGGAGGTCTCGGAGGACGATGCGGGGCCGCGGATTGGCTCTTCGATGGGGAACATCCTCAGTGGCCTGGGGCCGAATGGAGACGGAGCAGGCGTGCCGCTGTTCTTCTGCGCCCACCTCGACACGGTTCCTCCGGTGGGCCCGATCGAGCCGGTCGTCGGGGAGGACGAGGTCGTCCGGAACGCGGCCGGGACGATCCTCGGCGCAGACAACAAGGCAGCTGTGGCCTCCATGCTCGAGGCCGTTGCGCGGCTCGTTGACGACGGGCGAGGGCATGGAAGCGTCGAGCTGCTCTTCACGCCGAAGGAGGAGGTCGGCCTCGTGGGTGCGGCGGCGTTCGACGAGTCGCGCCTCCAGGCACGGGTCGGCTACGTCTACGACCACGCCGGCCCGGTCGGGGAAGTGATCCTTGGCGCGCCGCATCAGCGGAAGCTGGACGTCCACTTCCACGGCCGCGCCGCCCACGCGGGGATGTATCCCGAGGAAGGCCGTTCGGCGATCGCGGCCGCTGCACGCGCGATCGCGGATCTTCGCCTCGGCCGGCTGGACGAGGAAACCTCGGCGAACGTCGGCCACATCGAAGGCGGGACGGCGCGGAACGTGGTCCCGGAGCATTGCCGCTTCACCGCGGAGGCGCGGAGCCACGACGAGCGCAAGCTCGCCGACGTCATCGAGGAGATGCTCGAGACGGTGACGTTCGCGGCGACGCTTACCGAATGCGAGGTGGAGACGCAGCTCGGCGCGGCGGCGCGTGGCTACCGGTTCCGGCGCGAGGACGTTCCCGTCCGCTTGGCGGCCGCAGCGCTCGAACGCGGCGGGCGCGAGCCGGCGTACATCCTCTCGGGCGGCGGCGCGGACGCGAACGTGTTCAACGAGCGCGGGCTGCAGTGCCTCAACCTCGCTAATGGGATGACCGACATCCACACGTCCGACGAGCACATCGCCGTCGTGGATCTCGAGGCGATGGCCGACGTGACCCTTGCGCTGATCGACGTAGCTCGCGAGCAGCCGGATGCCGCTTAGCCTCCGGCGCGGCCGCGTGACCGCGATCGTCGAGCGGCACGAGGGGCTCGTCCGCCTCGAGGTCGACGGCGTTTCGTGCGTCGCGTACCCGGGCTTGACCGGACCGGTCGCGCTCGACGACGACGTGCTCGTCAACGTGCAGGCACGCGAGCTCGAGCTCGGGTCCGGCGGATTCGACGTGCTCTACGCGAACCTGACGCGGGGCCTCGGCCTTGCGGCCGCTGAGGGCGCGCACGTGATGAAGCTGCCCTACACGCCGCTCCAGGCTGCGGTGCGGCATGTCGAGGAAGACGGGCCGCTCGCCGAGAGCCTGAACGGAATGCCGGTCGTCTGCTGCTCGCTGCACAGCCAGGTGGCGCCGGTCTGCGCGGGGCTCGGCGACGGCCTGAGAACGGCGTACGTCCAGGTGCCTGGGGGCGCGCTCCCCGTCTCGCTGTCGGACGCCGTGCGCGCCTTGAAGGAGCGGGCGCTCGTCGAGATTGCGGTCGCGGTCGGCGCGTGCCTCGAGGGCGACGTCCACGCCGTTACGGTCGCGTCCGCGCTGGCCTGGGCGGCTGCGGCCGGGTTCGACGCCGCCGTCTGCGCGGTGGGTCCCGGGATCGTCGGAACCGGCTCTTCCCTTGGCCACGGCGGTCTCTCTGCTGGGGACGCCGCGCATGCGGCCGCTGCGCTCGGGGGTCGGCCGGTCGTGGCCGTGCGTATTTCGGATCGGGACCCGCGAGAGCGTCACCGCGGTGTGTCGCACCACACTCGGTCGGTGCTCGCGCTCGGGCCGCGCGAGGTGGCGGCCCCTTCGCCCGAGGACGTGGACGTGGGCGGCTGGCAGGAAGCGTGCGCCGGGCTCCCGCTTTCGCACATGGGGCGCGGCCCGGATGACGACCCGGCGTTCTTCGCTGCCGCCTACGCGGCAGGGAAGCACGCCCGGTCTCTGCTTCGGAATCCCCCGACAAGCTAGGGTTTTCGCCCTGATGAAGGTCGGCGTCGTCAAGGAGATCAAGGCCGACGAGTACCGCGTTGCGCTCACCCCCGCCGGCGCGCGGGAGCTCGTGCGGGGCGGCCACGACGTCCTCGTGGAGAACGACGCGGGCGACGGAAGCTCGTTTCCTGACGACGCGTACGAGGCCGTCGGTGCGAGGCTCGCTCCGGTCGAGGAAGTCTGGGGCGATGCCGAGCTCCTGCTGAAGGTTAAGGAGCCGCTGCCCTCCGAGTATCCGCTTCTGCGGGAGGGGCTCGTTCTGTTCACGTACCTGCACCTCGCGGCGAGCGAGGAGTTGACCCGCGCCCTCGCGGAGAGCGGGGCCGCCTGCGTCGCCTATGAGACCGTCGAGACCGACAACCACGCGCTCCCGCTGCTGGCTCCGATGAGCGAGATCGCGGGGCGGCTGGCGGCGCAGGCGGGCGCGTACTTCCTGGAGAAGCCGCTCGGCGGCCGAGGGCTGCTCCTCGGCGGAGTTCCCGGCGTGGCTCCGGGAAAGGTGCTCGTGATCGGAGGCGGGATCGTCGGCTACAACGCGTCAGTTATCGCGCTCGGCCTGGGCGCGAACGTGACAATTCTCGAGCGCTCGGTCGACCGAATGCGCCACTTGGACGAGGTGCTCTCCGGCCGCGTCAGCCTCGTGATGTCGTCGACGCTCCAGGTCGAGGAGTCGATCGTCGAGGCGGACGTCGTCATCGGTGCGGTGCTGATCCCCGGCGCGGTTGCACCGAAGCTGGTGACCCGCGAGATGGTCGGCGCGATGAAGGACGGCGCCGTTCTCTGCGACGTCGCCATCGACCAGGGTGGATGTGCGGAGACCTCACGTCCGACGACTCACAGCGAGCCGGTCTACGTCGTCGACGGGGTTACGCATTACTGCGTCGCCAACATGCCGGGCGCCGTCCCGATCACCTCGACGAAGGCGCTCACCAACGTGACCCTCCCGTACGTCGAGGCGATCTCCGAGCACGGGCTGGCCGAGGCCGTGGCGCGCGACCCGGCACTGGCGCGCGGTGTGAACGTCCTGGACGGGAAGATCACGTACGAGGCCGTCGCCGAGGCACACGGGCTCGACTTCCACCCGCTCGAGGAAGTCCTCCCGCTCTCGCCGGTTTAGGTCTGTCGCTTGGCGCTTTTCGTCGGGCTCAGCCTGACCACGGCCCACGTGATTGCCGCCGCGAGGCCGATCACGCAGACGGCGAAGACGATGAGGCCTAGCAGCCCGAGGACGGTATCCACGACCGCCCTAGAATAGCTGGGTGCCGCGCGCCTGCGTGATCGTGCTGGACGCCGTCGGCGCCGGAGCGCTGCCGGATGCTGCGGCGTACGGTGACGAGGGATCGGACACGCTGGGCAATGTCGCGCATGCCGTCGGCGGTCTCGATTTGCCGAATCTCGAGGCGCTCGGGCTCGGCAATGTCGAGCCGCTCGAGGGCTGCCCGCCGCAGTCCGGAGCGCCCGCGGTGGCGGGCCGCCTGGTCGAGCGCTCGAAGGGCAAGGACACGACTGCCGGCCACTGGGAGCTGATGGGCGTCGTGACCCCGGCGCCGTTTCCAACGTACCCACAGGGGTTTCCGCACGACGTGATTGACCCGTTCATGCACCGGACCGGCCGCGGCGTGCTTGGCAACAAGCCCGCTTCGGGGACGGAGATCATCCAGGAGCTCGGCGAAGAGCACCAGCGGACGGGCAAGTGGATCGTCTACACGTCGGCCGACTCCGTCTTCCAGGTCGCCGCGCACGAGGAGACGATTCCGCTCGACGAGCTCTACGCCGCGTGCAAGATCGCGCGCGAGATCCTGACCGGAAAGCACGCCGTCGGTCGCGTGATCGCCCGTCCCTTCATCGGCGAGCCCGGCAACTACGAGCGCACGGCCAACCGGCACGACTTCTCGCTCGAGCCGAAACGGCCGAACTACCTGACGCTGGTCCGAGAGGCGGGGAAGCAGGTGCACGGTGTCGGCAAGATCGGTGACATCTTCGCCGGCCAGGACATCGACACGTCGCGGCCGACGCAGTCGAACATCGATGGGATCGTGCAGACGGAGAAGCTGCTCCGCGAGGTCGACGAGGGGTTGATCTTCACGAACCTCGTAGAGACGGACATGCTCTGGGGTCACCGCAACGACCCACTCAATTTTCACCGCTGCCTGCAGGACTTCGACCGCCGGCTGCCGGACGTCCTCGACGCGCTCCGAGAGCAGGACCTCCTGATCCTGACCTCTGACCACGGCTGCGATCCGACCACGCCGTCGACCGACCACTCGCGCGAGCACGCGCTCCTGCTCGCCTACGTGGAAGGCCGCAACGCCGCCGGGCGGGTTCACGAGGGTGAATTCGCGGACGTGGGCGCGACGGTCAACGCGTGGCTGGGAGGGAAGGGGCCGCGCAAAGACATTCCGGGCCAGCCGATCATCGAGCCTTGACGCAGACCGGATGATCCGGCCGGTCGAGCTGATCGAGCGAAAGCGCGACGGCGGCGAGCTGACCGCCGTCGAGCTCGAGGAGCTGATGCTCGGGTACGCGCGGGACGAGATTCCCGACTACCAGCTCGCGGCGTTCTGCATGGCCGTCTTCTTCCGCGGGTTGACGACCGCAGAGACCCACGGGCTGATGGAGGCCATGATCAAGACCGGCGAGACGATCGACCTGCGATCGGCGCTGGGGCGCAAGGTCGTCGACAAGCACTCAACGGGGGGCGTCGGCGACAAGACGTCCATTGCCGTCGGGCCGATCGTCTCCGCCTGCGGCGTCCCGTTCGCGAAGATGAGCGGGAGAGGGCTCGGGCACACGGGGGGCACGCTGGACAAGCTCGAGTCGATCCCGGGCTTCCGGGTCGAGCTCTCGGTGGACGAGCTCATTGCCCAGGTCCGTGGCGCCGGGATGGCGATCGTCGGCGCCAGCGCCGACCTCGTGCCTGCGGACAAGCGCCTCTATGCGCTTCGCGACGTGACCGCGACCGTCGACAACTACTCGCTGATCGCGGCGAGCATCATGTCGAAGAAGATCGCCGGCGGCGCCGAAGCGATCGTGCTCGACGTGAAGGTCGGCGACGGGGCGTTCATGAAGACGGTCGAGGACGCCCAGGCGCTGGCCGAGGCGATGCTCGACCTGGGAGGCCGCTCGGGACGGACTGTCGTCTGCTTGCTCACGGACATGAACCAGCCGCTCGGGCGCGCGGTCGGAAACGCGCTCGAGATCCACGAGGCGATTGCGACCTTGCGCGGCGAGGGGCCGCCCGACTTCGTCGAGCTCGTCCTCGCTGCGAGCGCCCGCCTGCTCGAGGTCTCGGACCTCGGAGTCGATGAAGCCGACGGCCGCTCGCGGGCGGAGGAGGCGATCGCCGACGGCTCGGCGCTCGAGTCGTACGAGCGATGGATCCGCGCCCAGGGAGGCGACCCGGATGCGTCCGCTCTCCCGAGCGCGCCGCACACAAGCGAGCTCCGTGCGCCGCGGGCAGGCTACGTCGCCGAGCTTGGAGCCGTGCGCGTCGGGCAGGCCGCACTCCACCTGGGCGCCGGCCGGCAGGCGAAGGATGACCAGATCGACCATGCGGTCGGGATCGTCTGTCTCCGCAAGCGTGGAGACCGGGTGGCCGAGGGCGAGCCGCTTGCCGAGATCCACGCACAAAGCGAGGAGGCCGCCGCCGAGGCCGCGCGCGAGCTCGAGGCTGCGTATGCGTTCGCCGACGAGCCGCCCGAGCAGCGCTCGGTCGTCCTCGACGTGCTCGCGTAGCGCGAAGACGGGTCCCGCCAGGCCGCGGCTAGGCTTGGTGCGTGCCCGAGCTACCGGAGGTCGAGACCGTCCGAGCTCGACTGGAGCCCAAGCTGGTGCGCCGACGCCTGGAGCGAGTCGAGATCTACGACCCGCGTCTCACGAGGCCCTTCGACCCCGCGGTAGTGGCCGCCGAGCTCCATGGAGAGCGGGTCGCAGCGCTTGACCGCCGCGGGAAGTATCTGATTGTTCGGTTCGAGAGTGGTCGCGTACTCCTGATTCACCTCCGGATGACGGGACAGCTCTTGCACACGAACGGCGACTCGGCGCCGGCCGACGCTGATCCTCACCGCCGTGCTGTTGTCAGACTAGACGACGGATCGGACGTCATCTACCGCGACATGCGCCGTTTCGGCACGTGGCTGCTCGTCGAGCCCGGCGAGCTCGACCCGTACCTCGACGCGCGCGTGGGCGGCGAGCCACTCGCTTCGGCCTTCACGGCAAAGCAGCTCACTGGCGCGCTCGCGGGACGCCGCGCCGTCAAGGCGGTGCTTCTCGACCAGCGGCGGCTTGCCGGCGTGGGAAACATCTACGCGGACGAAGCGCTCTGGCGCGCGCGCGTGCACCCTCTTAGACCGGCGGGCGAACTAGCGGCTGACGAGATCCGCGCGCTCCATCGCGGGATCCGCGCCGCGCTGAAGGCGGGCATCGCACGTCAAGGCGCCACACTCACCACCTACCGGGCCCCGGACGGCAGTCGTGGCCGGATGCAGGAGGAGTTCCGGGTCTACGGCCGCGCGGGCGAGCCGTGTGAGCGCTGCGGGACGCCGATCGAGAAGATCCGAGCGGCCGGCCGCGGAACCTGGTACTGCCCGTCCTGCCAGCGGTAACCGTCCCTAGAACCACACCATTTATAAGTCGTATCGCCTGCGTTTGAAAGTCTGGTACAGCGGAGACAGGTCGGACGGGGACAACAGGGGTCGAGAAGGAAAGGCGGGGCTCACGCTCCGCCTTCCCTTATGCGGCAAGGCGGTCGAGCTCGCCCCGCCGGTCGAGCTGCCAGAGCTCGGTGTACCCCCCGATGGGATGCCCGTCGATCAGGATCTGCGGAACGGTCCAACCGCCGGTGAGGTCGAGTAGGCGCTGCCGAAAGGCCCGGTCGTCATCGACCGAGATCTCCTCGTACTCGAGGCCGCGCGAGTCCAGCAGCGCCTTCGCGCGCACGCAGTAGCCGCACCAGCGGGTCGTATACATCTGAATCCTGGGCATTCGCATTTCAAACGAGGAAACCGGCTCGGCGATTCCCGCCTGGCGCAGATCTACACTTGAGCCGTGGCCGGGCGCGTCTACAAGACCGAGGCAGTCGTGCTGCGTTCGTTTCGCCTCGGTGAGGCCGATCGGGTCCTGCACCTCTACACACTCGAGCGCGGTCGCATTGGAGCGGTCGCGAAGGGAGTGCGGAAGACGAAGTCACGCTTCGGCGCGCGGCTCGAACCGCTGAGCCACGTCGAGCTCCTCCTCCACCAGGGTGGGAGCGACCTGCACACGGTTACCGGCGTGGAGCTGATCCGATCCCATCGCGAGTCACGCGAGGAGCCCTACCGCCTCGGAGTCGGGCTCGTCGGAGCGGAGGCGATGCTGCGGCTCTTTCCCGAGCAGGAGGCGAACGAACGGGCGTTTCGGGCGCTCACGAGATTCCTCGACCTGCTCGACGACCTGGAGCCGCGAGACGCGGAGAGCCGACGAGTTGATCCGCTCGTCCTCTCGTTCCAGTTGAAGCTGCTGTGGCTCTCGGGCTACCTGCCGCACGTGACGAGCTGTGCCGAGTGCGGCGCGGAAACGGGGCTTGCAGGGTACTCGCCGCAGGCGGGCGGCGCCGTCTGCGAAGCGTGCGCGAACGGCGGCGCTCTGCCGCTCTCGCGCGAAGGCCTGCTCGGAATCGAAGGCCTCCTCCAGCGGCCCCTGGCCGATGCGCAGGCGGCCGGGCTCACGGAGCGCGGGGCGCGGGATGCGCTCGGCGTCATCACCGCGTCGTACGAGTACCACGGAGGTTTCCGCCTCCGAACGCTCGCCCGCTAGTCCTCCTCCTCGCCGTCCCGGATGTCGTCGGCGACGAGCTCCTTGAACGGCTGAAGCTTGTCGAACAGCTCTTCCGGGGGGACCTCTCTCTTCGGGGGCGTCGAGCCGAGCAGCCAGGGAGCGGACTCGACGGCGGTCTTCCAGGCCACCTCGTCGACGCTCTCGTCTTCGTCCGACTCGGCCTGCTCCTCGAGGGGCTCGACCGCATCGAGGTAGACGTTCTGGAAGCCGTCTCGCTGCTGCTCGTGGTACTCGATCCGAGCCCGCTTTCCCTGCGCCTCGAGCGCAGCTTGGCCGATCTCCTCGCGGAAGGTCGTGTACTCGCTCCCGTCCCCGTCGCGCAGCACGAAGCGCGTGTTTCCCGACTTCGTCTGGAACGTCCGGACGTCGGCGACACGAATCGTCTTCTCCATAGACACGGCCTTCCCCCTCGGCACGAGCTCGACACGCAGGTGCTCGCGTTAGGCTCAACGCCGTGAACTACCAGGAGATGATCCGCGGCTTGGAGTCGTTCTGGGCGGATGAGGGGTGCGTCCTGATGCAGCCGTACCACACGGAGCTCGCCGCGGGAACGATGAACCCGGCGACGTTCCTCCGCTGTCTCGGGCCGACGCCGTGGAAGACCGCGTACGTCGAGCCGGTGATTCGCCCGCAGGACGGACGTTACGGCGAGAACCCGTACCGCTTTCAGCACTATTTCCAGTACCAGGTGATCCTGAAGCCGGCGCCCGAGGACGTTCTCGACCGCTACTTCGCGTCGCTCGAGGCGATCGGGATCGACCTCCGACTGCACGACATCCGGCTCGTCGAAGACGACTGGGAGCAGCCGACGCTCGGCGCCTCGGGACTTGGGTGGGAGGTCTGGTGCGACGGCATGGAGATCACTCAGTGGACGTACTTCCAGCAGCTCGGGGGCTTCGACGTGGAGCTCGTGCCCGCCGAAATGACGTACGGGCTCGAGCGGCTGGCCATGTTCCTGCAAGGGAAGCGGAGCGCATTCGAGCTCGAGTGGGCCCCCGGCGTGACCTGGGGCGACGTTTACCAGGAGAACGAACGGCAGTGGTCTGCCTACAACTTCGAGATCGCACCTGTGGAGATGCTTGGGACGCGATTCGCCGAGTACGAAGAGGAATGCCGGAGACTCCTCGAGCGGCGGCTACCGCTGCCGGCCTATGACCAGGTGCTGAAGTGCTCGCATACGTTCAACCTGCTCGATGCGCGCGGGGCGCTCTCTGCGACAGAACGGGCCGCGTACATCGGCCGTGTGCGAACGCTCGCCCGCGAAGTGGCGCAGCAGTACCTCGAACAGGAGAGCCATGCCGACGCTGCTGCTTGAGATCGGCTGCGAGGAGCTTCCGGCCGCAGCCTGCCTGGAAGCCGCCGAGCAGCTGCCCGTCGTTGCCGAACGCGAGCTAGGACTGCGTCCTGACAAGCTGTTCGTCGGCCCACGCCGGCTCGGGCTCCTGTTCGACGACGTCCCCGAGCAGACCCCCGACGAGTGGATCAAGGGCCCGCCGGAGCAGCTTGCGGACAAGGCGGCTTCCGGCTTCGCGAAGAAACACGGAGTCTCCGTCGAGGAACTGACGGTGCGAGAGGGCTTCCTCGGCGTCGAGCGCTCGGGCCGTCCTCTGCGCGACGTGTTGCCAAAGCGGTTCGATGCGATCGTGCGCGGCCTTTCGTTCACGAAGTCGATGCGCTGGGACGACACGGGAATCCGGTTCGCGCGTCCCGTGCGGTGGAGGCTGGCGAAGCTCGACGCCGAGACCGTTGTCGGCGAGTCATCGTTTGGGCATCGCTTCGCGAGCGGGGCTCTCGAGATCGCGCACGCGAGCGAGTACGCGGGAGAGCTGCGGGCGGCTGGAGTCGAGCCGGAGGCCGAGGAGCGGCGGTCGCAGATCACAGCGGGCCTCGATGCGGTCGGCGACTGGAGCGATCCCGCCGGAGCGCTCGAGGAAGTCGTCTACCTCGTCGAGAGCGTCGAAGTGATCGAGGGCTCGTTCGACAAGCGGTTCTTGCAGCTGCCGGAACGGGTCGCCGTGACGGCGATGCAATCGCATCAGCGCTACTTCCCCCTTGGAGGAAATCGCTTTGCATTCGTCTCCAACGGCGGGGAACGTGACGTGGTGCGGGCCGGGAACGAAACGGTGCTCGAGGGACGGCTCGACGACGCGAGCTTCACCTTCGAGCGCGACGTCGCGCAGGGAATCGACCGGCTCGTCGAGCGGCTCGGCGCGATCACGTTCTTCGCCGGGGCAGGATCGTTCGCCGACAAGACCGAGCGGGTGCGCGCCCTGGTGGAGAAGCTGGGCGGCGGCGAGGCCTCTGTCGAGGCTGCGCGGCTGGCAAAGGCGGACCAGGCATCCGAGCTCGTGCGCGAGTTCCCCGACCTCGAGGGTCACATCGGGGCTGAGTACGCTCGCCTGGCGGGCTATCCCGAGGCCGTCTGCGCCGCGATCGACGAGCAGTACCTGCCCGACTCGGCCGGCGGGCCGCTGCCGCAAACTGAGGCGGGGAAGGTGCTCGCCGCCGCCGACAAGATCGACACCCTCACCGTGTCGTTCTCGCTCGGGCACCGGCCAAGCGGCTCCCGCGATCCGTTCGGGTTGCGGCGGGCTGCGATCGGCCTGTGCCGGCTGGCGATAGAGGGCGGGCTCGTCATTCCTCGTTCGCGATTGCCGGACGACGTCCGGGACTTCGTCGAGGAGCGGTTGGAGGGCCTGGTAGAGGTTCCCGTCGAGTACGTGCGTGCGGCCCGCGCGTCGGCTGCGCAGGACCTGGGCGGAGTCGCGCGGCTGGCCGAGGAGCTCCATGAGGAGCGAGACACGGCGGCGTTCGAGGGTGTCTACACCGCGTACGACCGGGCGCACCGTTTGGCGGGCCGAGCAAAGGACGAGGCGGCGGCCAAGCTCGATCGTTCGCTGCTGCGGGAGGAGGCGGAGCAGGCGTTGGCCGAGGCTCTCGAGTCTGTCTCCGTCGACGGCGACGTGCGGCAGGCGCTCGAGTCGGGCGCGACGTTGGCGCCGCTGATGGAGCGGTTCTTCGAGGAAGTGCTGGTGATGGACGAGGACCGCGCGGTCAGGGGGAACCGGCTGCGACTGTTGCTCGACGTGCGCGACACCCTCGGGCGGTTGGGCGACTTCTCTCAGATTCCGCGCTAGCGCGCCCGTTCCTGGCGCGAATCCCGTCTTCATGTTCACGCGCGTCTAACTCCGGGTCCCGACCCGCCCCCTCGCCATGGCGGTCAGCCTACCCGCGAAGGGCGCACGTGTCTGTCACGGCGCTGTGACGAATGTGTGCCAAGCGCCCCCACGCGCCGCCCGGGCTTCGCGCACGTACCGCCGATACGCTCCGCGCGTGACCAAGCAGCCGGTCGAGCTCCATGTGATCTCGGACTCCACGGGCGAAACCGCGGTCCGGCTCGTGCACGCGCTCGAAGCGCAGTTCCCGGACCAGGAGTTCGAGGAGATCCGCCACCCGCGCGTCGAGACCGTCGACGACCTGCAGCTCGCGCTCAACCGAGCAAAGGGCCGCCCGGCAGTGATCATCTACACCCTCGTCGAACCGGAGCTCCGCGAGGCGGCCCGGGCGCTCTGCCGCCGCTACCGGCTCCACTACTGCGACCTGCTCGGCCACCCGATCGAAGCCGTCGCCAGAGTCGCCGGCGTCGCCGCGCAAATGACTCCCGGGGCGCGCGCTCCCCTCGACTCGACCTACTTCAAGCGCATGGCTGCGATCGAGTTCGCGGTCAAGTACGACGACGGCGTCGGCGCCGGCCTGCACGAGGCCGACATTGTCCTCGTCGGCGTCTCACGCACCTCGAAGACCCCACTGTCGATGTACCTCGGCTACCTCGGGTACAGGACGGCGAACGTCCCGATCGTGAAGGGCATCGAGCCGCCGTCGGCGCTCTTCGAGGTCGACCCGACCAAGATCGTCGGCCTGACCATCGATGCCGTTCGTCTCCAGGAGATCCGCCGCCAGCGCGCGGCCCGGCTCGGCGGCAACCAGCGCGCCTATTCGGAGCTGCTCGAGATCTACGCCGAGCTCGAGCAGGCGCAGGCGATCCAACGGCGGCTCGGCTGTCCGGTGATCGAGATCTCGGAGCTGTCGATCGAGGAGACGGCGGCACGCGCCATCAGGCTCGTCGAGCGCCGGCGCGCGGAGGCAGGAGCGAAAGCCGAAGTCTCTTGAGCCGCGTTCCGCTCTGGCGGTGGGCGCTCTGGTGGCTGACGCTGGCCGTCGCGGTCGTGATCTTCTACGTCCTGCTCACGCCGGTCTGGATGGGGCTGCGCGCCCTCGCCTGGCTCGCCGACTTGCGCGCGCGGCGACGCCCCGGCTACCGGCGGCCCGTCGCGAGCTGACGCCTGGTATCGGGGAGCGGCGTCAAGACCTGCTCGAGCTGGCCGCGAAGCTGCTCGTACGCGGGCGGGAGCGAGAGGTTCTCGCCCAGGCGCTCGAGCGGCTCGTCGACGTCGAAGCCCGGGCCGATCGTCGCGATCTCGAACAGGACGCCGCTCGGCTCGCGGAAGTAGATCGACCGGAAGTAGAACCGGTCGATCACCGGCGTGGGGGAGGCCCCGGCCTCGGCGACGCGCTTCTGCCAGGCCTCGTGGTCGCCCATCGGGGACGCCCACGCGACGTGGTGGACGGTGCCCGCCCCACCGACGCCGCGCTCCTCGGTCTGGTCGTAGTCGTAGTGCGAGCCGCGCTGCTCGCCTCTGACCTCCCAGGACGCGTCGTCCGCCGCAGCGAACTCGAGCGCCTGCTCGAGGAAGGTCCTGCTCTGTTCCGGATCGAACGCGAAGGCGCGCACGGCGTCAAAGCCCTGGAGCGCCAGCTCCTTCGGAACCTCCCGATGGTCCGCGATCAGCGGCTCGTCGCTCGTCTCGACGACGGCGAGCTCATGCGCGAGCCCTTCCGGGTCCGCGAAGAGCAGCGTGCTGTCCGCGCGCTCGGTGGCGATGTTCTCGGCCCGCAACCGCTCCTCCCAGAACGCGATCGCGTCCACGGAGGCGACGCGCCAGACGACCCGGTGGACCATCCCCGCGCCGGCCTTCCCGGGACGGGCGTTCGGGTACTCGAAGAACGTGATGTCCGCGCCCGGGTCGCCGCGCTCGTCCCCGTAGAAAAGGTGGTACACGGTCGGGTCGTCCTGGTTGACGCTCTTCTTGACGAGCCGCAGCCCCAGCACCCGCGCGTAGAAGTCGACGTTGCCCGGAGCGTCGCCCGTGATGGCCGTGACATGGTGGATGCCCTCGAGCTTCATGCTTCGGAGGCTACCGGACGCCTGCCG
>JBKPLR010000069.1:0-10895 GCA_046731695.1 Actinomycetota bacterium | reverse complement strand
ACATCCAAGAGCGTCGCGAGCACTGCGAGGACCGGCGTCGCCAGCAGCACGAAGAACCCGCCGAAGAGGAGCCCGATCGCCGTCACGCCGACGAGCACGAGCAGCGGCGAGAGCCCGGTCACGTGGCCCATAACGCGCGGGATGACGACGTAGTCCTCGAACAGCCGCACAACGAGGACGACGATTCCGGCGGTGAGCGCCAGCTGCCAGGACTCCGTGAAGCCGACGGCGATGGCGAGCGCTCCTGCCGCCAGCGGGCCGATCACGGGAACGATCTCGAGGATGCCGGCGCTGACGCCGACGAGGAGCCAGAACGGGAGGCCGATCGCCCAGAAGCACAGCGACAGCACCGTCGCCACGAAGACGATCAGGACGAACTGGCCGCGCACGAAGGCGCCGAGCTTCAGGTCGATGAGCTCCCAGGTGTCGCGAACGACGCGCCGGTGCTTCCGCGCCAGCAGCGGCAGCACTAACTTCATCGCCCGCTCGCGCTCGAAGATCCAGTACGCCGCGACCGCCAGCACGAAGAACATCCCGATCAGGACCTCGAAGGCTTTCAGGCCGATCGTGATCGCGCCGTGCACCACGTCTGCCGCTCTGGGCAGCTTCTTGAGCCGCTTCTGGACGCCGACCAGCACCTCGTGCCTGATCCCGGTCGAGTGCTTCGCCTCCTGCCTCAGCTCCTGCCGGGAGGTCGGCACGGTGCCGATGGCCTGGCTTACCTGGTCGGTCGCGCGCGGCACGACGAGCCACAGCAGCAGCGCGAGCACGCCCGCAAAGGCCAGGTAGTGGATTCCGACCCCGACGGGGCGCGGGATCCGGTGCTCGGCGAGCCGGTCGACGCCCGGCCTCATCGCCGCCGCGATCACGAAGCCGAAGAACACGAGCGCGACCACGAGCTTCAGCTTCCAGAGCGCGAGCGCGAGGACGAGGACGCCCAGGACGACGAGCGTGGAAACAAACGCTTTTCGGGCGGTTTGTGCCATCGGAATCGTGTTCCCCAACTCCGGGACAGCTAAGCGCAGGAGTGAACGGCCTTGCGCCGAAGGCTCCGGCCCATGCTCGCGTCACCGGAAGAGCGGGTTTGCTTCGACGCGCGCCGTCACGGCGTCGTTCTCGCGCGCCCGCTCGGGCAGGCGGTGATCCTCGCCGTCGTGGGCGGGATCCTCCTCGCCCAGCCGTTCCCGCTGCCGCTCCCCGGGGCCGCGCTGGTGGTGCTCGCAGCGGCGATCGGGCTCCGGGCCGTCTGGCGCTGGGAGCGCACGCGCCTCGTCGTCACGACCGAGAAGGTCTTCGTCGTCGGCGGCACGCTGCGGCGCCGGGCCTCGGCCGTCCGGCTGCGCTCCGTCGAGAACCTCGAGCTCGAACAGAGCCTGCCGGGCCGCCTGCTCGGCTACGGAACGCTGGTCGCCGGGCCACTCGAGATCGACCACGTCCCCGAGCCGCGAGCGGTCTACCGCCTGGTCGAGCGCCTGGCCGGCTGATGGCGTCGGCACCGCCGCTCGAGGTCCGCGGCCTGACGAAGCGCTTCGGGACGACGACCGCCGTCGAGGACCTGACGTTCGCGGTCCCCACCGGGCGCATTACGGGCTTCCTCGGCCCGAACGGGGCGGGCAAGACGACGACCCTCCGGATCCTGCTCGGGCTCGTCCATGCGAGCTCCGGAGAGGCGCTCGTAGCCGGCTCGCCGTATCGGAAGCTCTCCGAGCCGGCGAAGACCGTCGGCGCCGTGCTCGAGGCTTCGAACTACCACCCGAGCAGGTCCGGCCGGGACCACCTGCGCGTGCTCGCGGCTGCTTCGGGGATTCCGGAAGCCCGGGTCGACGAGGTGCTCGGTGAGGTCGAGCTCAGCGGGGCCGGGCGGCAGAAGGTCGAGGCCTATTCGCTCGGCATGCGTCAGCGGCTGAGCGTGGCTGCGGCGCTGCTCGGGACGCCGATGCTGCTCGTGCTCGACGAGCCGGCGAACGGGCTCGACCCGGAGGGAATCCGCTGGCTGCGCGACTTCCTGCGCGAGTTCGCCGCGCGCGGCGGCACGGTGTTCATCTCCAGTCACGTCCTCGCCGAGGTCTCTCAGATCGCGGACGAGGTCGTGATCATCCACCGCGCCAAGCTCATCGCCCACGAGCCGCTCGAGACCCTGACCGCGCGGCCTGCGGGGGGAACGCTCGTCCGCTCGCCGCAGGCGGACCGGCTCGGGGACGAGCTCGCGCGGCAGGGCATCGAGGCGATTCGCGCGGGCGCCGACGGGCTCCGCGCGCAGGCGCCGACCGAGCGGATCGGCGAGATCGCGGCCGCGAACGGCGTCGTCCTGCACGAGCTCCGCAGCGAGGGCACGAGCCTCGAGGAGGTCTTCCTCGAGCTGACCGCGGGCGAGACGTGACGAGACTCGTCCACGCCGAGCTCTTGAAGCTGGCGACGACGCGGATCGTCCTCTGGCTCGGCCTCCTGCTCCTCGGCCTGATCACGCTGATCGTGTCGCTGACGGCCGGGAACAACTCAGCCAATGAGCTCGCGATCGTCAGCCACCAGCGCGACCTCGTGGCGCCTGCGGCGGTCTCGGCGCTCGTGGCGTTGATCCTCGGCATCGTGGTGTCGGCTGGCGAGTACGCCCACGACACGGTCAGCCAGACGTTTCTGGTCGCTCCGGTTCGTTTCCATGTCATCGCCGCGAAGGTCGTCGTCTCGGCGCTGGCCGGCCTCGGGCTCGCGCTCTTCGCTGAGGTGAGCGCGTACGCGCTCGCCGCGCTGTGGCTCGCTGGGAAGTCGGTGGATTCGCACCTCGCCTCCCACGACACCTTGCTGCTCTTCGGGGGCACGCTCCTCGCGGGCGCGATCGCCTCGGCGATCGGCGTCGGCCTCGGGGCGCTGCTGCGGCGTCAGACCGCTGCGATCGTGCTCTCACTGGTGTGGCTGCTGATCGGCGAGCCGCTGCTGTCGATCGGCGGCGCCCAGCCCTATTCGCCCGGTCATGCAGTTGTCGCCGTCGCGCTGAACGCCGGCCGGAGCAGCGAGGAGCTGCTGCATTTCTGGCCCGGGACGGTGCTCGCGCTCGCCTGGTCCGCCGTGCTCGCGCTGCTCGGTGCGTGGCTCGTCGAGCGCTCCGATGTGACGTAAACCGAACACTTGTTCGCGTCCTCAGACACGGCTAACATAGCTTGGTTATGGGCCAGGAAGAACTCGTCGTTCACGGCGCGAGGGAGCACAACCTCAAGGACATCACCGTCCGGCTCCCGCGCCACAAGCTGATCTGCGTTACCGGCCTTTCGGGCTCCGGGAAGTCGAGCCTGGCCTTCGACACGATCTACGCGGAGGGCCAGCGGCGTTACGTCGAGAGCCTCTCCGCGTATGCGCGCCAGTTCCTCCAGATGATGGAGAAACCGGACGTCGACTCGATCGACGGCCTCAGCCCGGCGATCTCCATCGATCAGAAGACGACGTCACGAAACCCGCGTTCGACGGTCGGCACTGTGACCGAGATCTACGACTACCTGCGGTTGCTGTACGCACGGATCGGGCACCCGCACTGCCCGGTTTGCGGCCGGCCGATCGCGGGCCAGAGCCAGGAAGCGATCGTCGACCAGATTCTCCAGCTTCCTGAGGGAACGAAGTTCACGGTCAATGCGCCGGTCGTCCGCGACCGGAAGGGCGAGTACAAGGACGTCTTCGAGGAGCTTCAGGCCGAGGGGTTCACGCGCGTGAAAGTCGACGGGGAGCAATACCTCCTCGAGGAGCCGCCGACTCTCGACAAGAAGTTCAAGCACACGATCGAGGTGGTCGTGGACCGGCTGGTGATGAAGCAGGACCTGCGGCAGCGGCTCGCGCAGTCGGTGGAAACCGCCGCGCAGCTCGCCGAGGGCCTCGTGGTGGTGGACGTGATCGACGGCGAGTCGACGACGTTCTCGGAGAACTTCGCCTGCCCCGAGCACGGCGTTGGCCTCCCCGAGCTCGAGCCACGGATCTTCTCGTTCAACTCACCGCACGGCGCCTGCCCACGTTGCACCGGGCTCGGCGCGCAGCAGGAGATCGACCCGGACCTGCTCGTGCCCGACCCGACGCTCTCGATCGGCGAGGGCGCGCTCGTCCCGTGGTCGCTCGGCAACTCGAGCTTCTACGAGTCAGTGATCCAGGCCATCGCCGACCGCTACGAGATCGACCTCGAGGCGCCGTGGCATGACCTCACCGACGAACAGCAGAACTACTTCCTCTACGGCACCGACGGCGACCGGGTCTACGTCCAGTACCGGAACCGGATGGGCCGCAAGCGCTCGTACATGCTCGCGTTCGAAGGGATCGTCTCGAGCCTCGAGCGCCGCTACAAGGAGACCGACTCGAGCCAGCAGCGCGAGCGGATAGAGGAGTACATGAGCTTTCGGCCCTGCCCGGTCTGCAACGGTGCGCGGCTCAAGCCCGAGGTGCTCGCGGTCACCGTCGGCGAGAAGAACATCCATCAGTTCACGCAGATGTCGGTCCAGCGGGCGATGGAGTTCGCAGAGGAGCTCGAGCTGACCGAAACCGAGCAGCTGATCGGCGCGCGGATCCTCAAGGAGATCCGCGAGCGGCTTACGTTCCTCGAGAATGTCGGCGTCGGGTACCTGCAGCTCGATCGCGCGGCCTCGACGCTGAGCGGCGGCGAGGCGCAACGGCTCCGGCTCGCGACCCAGATCGGCTCGCAGCTCGTCGGCGTGCTCTACATCCTCGACGAGCCGTCGATCGGGCTCCACCAGCGGGACAACGGCAAGCTGATCGGGACCCTCGAGCGGCTGCGCGACCTCGGCAACACCGTGCTGGTGGTCGAGCACGACGAGCAGATGATGCGGGCGGCCGACCACCTCGTGGACATGGGGCCTGGTGCCGGCGAGCACGGTGGCCACGTCGTCGCGGAGGGGCCGGCCAAGGCCGTCGAGCGGGCGCGCGGCTCGGTCACCGGAGAGTTCCTCGCCGGGAAGCGCGAGATCGCGGTGCCGGAGCGGCGCGTGGAGGACACCGGCTCGTTCTGGATCCGCGGCGCCTCGATGCACAACCTCAGGGACATCGACGTCGAGTTCCCGGTCGGGAAGTTCGTCTGCGTGACCGGCGTCTCGGGCTCGGGGAAGTCGACGCTCGTGAACGAGATCGTCTACAAGGCCCTCGCCAACCGGCTCCACCGGATGCGCGTGAAGCCCGGAGACCACCTGGGCTGCGAGGGGATCGAGTGCTTCGACAAGGTGATCGACATCGACCAGTCGCCGATCGGGCGAACGCCTCGCTCCAACCCGGCGACCTACACCGACATCTTCACGCCGATTCGCGAGCTCTACTCGCTCACGCCGGAGGCGAAGGTGCGCGGCTACAAGCCCGGGCGGTTCTCGTTCAACGTCCGCGGCGGCCGGTGCGAGACGTGCAAGGGCGACGGGACGATCAAGATCGAGATGCACTTCCTGCCGGACGTCTATGTCCCGTGCGAGACCTGTGGCGGGAAGCGCTACAACCGCGAGACGCTCGAAGTTCGGTTCAAGGGAAAGTCGATCGCGGACGTGCTCGACATGTCGGTCGAGGAGGCGCTGCGGTTCTTCGCAAAGATCCCGAAGCTCCGGCGCCGGCTGCAGACGCTGCACGACGTCGGGCTCGACTACATCAAGCTCGGCCAGCCGGCGACGACGTTGTCGGGCGGCGAGGCGCAGCGGATCAAGCTGGCCAAGGAGCTCGGCAAGATCGCGACGGGCCGGACGCTCTACATCCTCGACGAGCCGACGACGGGTCTCCACTTCGCTGACATCGAGAAGCTGCTCGAGGTGTTGCAGCGCCTCGTCGACGCGGGAAACACCGTGCTCGTGATCGAGCACAACCTCGACGTGATCAAGCAGGCCGACTGGATCGTCGACCTCGGGCCCGAGGGCGGCGAGGCTGGCGGTGAGGTGATCGCAACGGGAACGCCGGAGCGAGTCGCGGAGGTCGAGGAGTCGTTCACCGGCCAGTACCTGCGCGAGCTCCTGCCTGCGCGCGAGCCGGCCGCTGCCTGACGAAGATCCCTATTTGCGCATGCACGCGCGGCGCTACGAAGCGCTGCTCGGGAAGGTGAAGGAGCTCGCGCCGGAGCGGCCGCGGATCCTCGACGTCGGGCAGGCCTATGAGGCCATGCGGCTGCGCGAGCTGCCGGACGCGGTCGTGGACACGCTCGGTTTCGGCGACGAGCGCTTCCCGCCGCGGGAGGGCGAACGGCACGTGCCCTTCGACCTGAAAGCGGCGGCGCAGCGGGAGACCTGGCCTGAGCTGCGGGACTACGACGTCGTCGTCTGCGCGGAGGTGATCGAGCACCTGCCAGTGTCGCCTTTGGCGCCCCTCGAGCTCATGGCGTCGGCGCTCCGCCCAGGCGGCTGGCTCGTGCTCCAGACGCCGAACGCCGCGCGGATCGGCAACCGGCTGCGGCTGCTCGCGGGGCGCAACCCGTTTGAGGAACTGCGTGACGACCTGGTTAGCCCCGGCCACATTCGGGAGTACACCGTCGACGAGGTGCTCGCACTCGGCCGCGAGGCAGGGCTCGAGCCCCGCGGGTGGCTGACCGCGGACTACTTCGACACCGGCTCGGCTCAGAACGCGGCGCTGCGGCGCCTCGGCCCGCTCGTGCCTCAACGACTGCGCGCCGGGATCACCGCGTGGCTGCAGAGACCGGCATGAACGAGGAGCGAGCCTGGTTGCGGCGAGCGGTCCTCGTGCTCTACCGCCCGCGGCAGGTGCTCGCGCTGTTGCGCGACGATTCGGACGACGCTGCTCGTGCGCGCAGCGAGGCATTGCTCGCGCTTGTCTGGCTCGCCGGGATCGCAGGTGTCCTCTGGACACCGGTCGGCGGAAAGGTGCTAAACGACGTGACCCTCGACTGGGTCGACCTGCTGGTGTGGGGGTTCATCGGCGGCGGCATCTACGGCTTCGCCGTCTACTTCGGCGGAGGGCTGGTCCTGTACTGGCTGACGCGCGCCGTCGGCGGCATGACCTACCGACAGGTGCGGCACGTGCTCGGCTTCGCCGGCGCGCCGATCGCGCTGTCGCTCTCCGTTGTCTGGCCGGCGCGGGTCGCCGTCTACGGCGAGGACGTCTTCCGCAGCGGGGGCGCCGACCGCGGCGCGGGCAACTGGCTCTTCGTCGTCTTCGAGCTTGCGTTCCTCGCCTGGTCGCTCGCATTGCTCCTGCTGGGGCTGCGGCTCGCACGCTCGAAGGCCTCGAGCTCCCCGGCCGGCATCTCGTAGGTGTGCTGCTCCTCCGGGAAGTTTCCGGAGCGGACGTCGGCCGCGTAGTGCTCGAGCGCGTCGCGGATCTCGCGCGAGAGGTTCGCGTAGCGCTTCACGAAGCGCGGTAAGTGGCCCTCGCTGAGACCAAGAAGGTCGTGGTAGACGAGCACCTGACCGTCGCACTCGAGGCCGGCGCCGATCCCAATCGTCGGCACGGACAGCGTCTCGGTGATCACCGCCGCCACCGGGGCGGGGACCGCCTCGAGCACGACCGCGAAGCAGCCGGCCGCCTCGAGCGCGCGCGCGTCGTCGACGAGCCGCAGCGCCGCCTCCGCGGTCTTGCCCTGCGTCTTGAACCCGCCGAGCATCGTCGCCGACTGCGGCGTCAGGCCCACGTGACCCATGACCGGGATCCCCGCCGCGACGATCGCCTTCACGCGGGAGAGCGAGGGACCGGCGCCTTCGAGCTTCACGGCGTCCGCGCCCGCCTCCTTGACGAACCGGATCGCGTTCTCGACCGCCGCCTCGTCCGAGACCTGGTAGGAGCCGAACGGCATGTCGCCGATCACGATCGGCCGCTTGGCCGCTCGGGCGACCGTGCGTGTCAGGAAGATCATCTCGTCCATCGTCACCGGCACCGTCGTGCCTTCGTGGCCGAGGACGACCATCGCCGCGGTGTCGCCGACGAGGATGATGTCGATGCCCGCGTCCTCGGCGAAGCGCGCGCCGGGCGCGTCGTAGGCGGTCACCATCACGATTCGCTCGCCGCGCTCTCTCATCTCGGCCAGCTTCGGCAAGGGCAGCTTTCCCTGCGGGACGCTCATCTGGGCTCTCCTTCCACCACGACGTTGTCGATCAAACGTGTGTCCCCAACGCGCACAGCTGCGGCCAGAACTCGGGGCTCGAAGTCGGCTTCCTCGAAGTAGTCGACCTCCAGGCCGTTCAGCAGGCTCCGGTCGCGGGCCGCGAGTGCGCGCGGCAGCGCCAGCGCAGCTTCGCGTTCCTCGGGCGAGAGGTACGCGTTGCGCGAAGAGCGGGCGAGGCCATCCTCGTCGCGGACGGTTGGGCACACGCGGATCTCGACCGGCACCGCGAGGTTGCGCACCATCGTCTTGATCACCGCGGCCTGCTGGGCATCCTTCTGCCCGAAGTAGGCGCGGTCGGGACGGACGAGGTTGAACAGCTTGAGGCAGACGGTCGCCACACCGCGAAAGTGGCCGGGCCGGTGCCGGCCTTCGAGGACGCTGCCGAGCTCCTCGACGTCGACCCAGGTCTGGAAGCCCGGTGGGTAGATCTCCTCGAGCGGCGGGATGTAGAGGACGTCGACGCCGGCCTCCTCGGCCAGAGCTGCGTCGCGCTCCTCGTCGCGCGGGTAGCGGTCGAGGTCCTCGCCCTGCGCGAACTGCGCCGGGTTGACGAACAGGCTCGCGACGACGATGTCGTTCTCGGCGCGGGCCGCCCGAAACAGCGAGAGATGGCCTTCATGGAAGGCGCCCATCGTCGGCACGAGCCCGAGGAAGCCTTCGCCGCGTGGGAGATCAGTGCTCGAGCGGACGGTCTTCATCGCGCGGTCGCCTCAGCCAAGACGTCATAGAGCGGCTCGAGGTCGGGCCGAACGCTGCGGATCGCCGCGCGGTGCGACTCGACGGTATCCCAGTCGCCGCGCTCGATCGGGCCCGTCAGCTCGAAGCCGTTCTCGATCGTGCGGCGCATCAGCGGGTCGAGAGCCTCGGGCGGCGCGCCGGCGGCCGCGAAGAGGTCGGACGCGACGCGGTGAAGAGTGACGAGGTAGTTCGACGCGATCGCAGCGCCCGCGTGGTAGAGCGGTCTGGCTTCGTCCGCGAGCTCGAACGGTTTCAGGCCCAGCAGCTGCGCGAGCTCGAAGCCGTGGGCGCGCGCCCTGTCGGTCTCGGCCGTGATCGCAGCCCACGCCCCGTCAAGCTGTTCTGGTCCACGCGCGCGCGTGAATGTCTGCAACGGGTGCATCGAGAACCGCCGCTCGTGTGGGTCGAGCGCCCCCAGCGGCATCGCCCCGCTCACGTGCGCGACCCAGTGTCCAGGGACCAGGTCCTGGGAAACCTCCCGAATGGCCGTGTCCGGGACGCAGAGCAGCGTCAGCTCGGCGTCGCGGTCCGCGAGCGAGACACCGCGTTCCTCCAGGCGAGCGGCGATGGCGAAGCCCACGCGGCCGCGACCGATGACGTTGACGCTCTCGAACATCCTGCGCTCCAGTTCCGTAGCGGATACCGGGCGCGGGAAGCTTACCCGTGCGGATGCTTCTCGAAGATTCCGTCCGGTAGAAACAGGCCGACGACCCAGTTCGGCGCGTCCACGACCTCGTGGATGCGGAGGTCGGCCGCAACGCTGCACAGCGCATACGCCTCCTGCCGGTCGAGCCCCCGCCGCTCTTCGAGGTGCCGGATCGAGGCTCTGACGGCGTCCTTGGTCGCCTCCATCAGGTCGGGCCCGACGCCGGTGCACACGTGATAGGCGGACTCCTGCTCCGCGCGGAGCGCGCCCTCGCGTAGCCGATACTGCGGGGCCTCGACAGCGAAGTCCCGCCTCACGGAGAGACGCAAGGTCACGTCCATCGCCGTCTCGATCGCGGTTCCGCAGACCTCTCCGTCGCCCTGCGCGGCGTGCGTGTCCCCGAGCGAGAAGAGCGCGCCTTCGACCCCGACCGGGAGGTAGAGCACGGTCCCGACCCGAAGGTGCTTCGTGTCGATGTTCCCGCCCCAGCGCGAGGGCGGCACGATCGAGTGCTCGCCCGGCTCGGCCGGCGCGACCCCGATCGTGCCCGGGAACGGGCGGTACGGAAGCGAGATCTCGTCGTTCCAGCGCACCCGTTCCCGCTGGGCGTCGACCTTCGAGATCCGCAGCCACGGCTCCGGGAACTCGTCGGCGAGCAGGCCGAAGCCCGGGATCAGCGCCGTCCAGCCCCAGCCGCGGGGACGGAAATCGAGCAACTCGACCTCGAGCACGTCCCCCGGGCGAGCACCCCTCACGAAGACCGGCCCGCTGACTGGATTCACGTGGGTGAAGTCGAGCTTCTCGACGTCCTCGGCCCCGGAGCCGGCCGTGATCTGCTCGTCGGAGGCGTCCCGAACGCGGAGCTCGACGGCGTCGCCCGGCTCGACCTCGAGCGCCGGCGCGATCGAGTTGTCCCAGACGTAGTTGAAGGCGTCCTCGCGAACGCTGTGGATCGTCGAGTTCATGAAAGCTTCCGCGACAACCGTTGCTCGAGCGCGTCTTTCACCTGCGGCCAGTCGTCGTCGATCACCGCATACCAGGCCGAGTCGCGCCGCTCACCGCCGCGGACGACCATGTGCTTCCGGTGGATCCCCTCGAACGCTGCCGGCAATGCGGCGAGCGCTCGACGCGCTCGCTCGTTCTTCGCGTCGGTCTTGAACTCGACCCGCCGGACACCCACGACCTCGAACGCTTGGCGCATGAGCAGGTACTTCGCCTCGACGTTGGCGCCCGTGTTCCAGGTAGAGGGGTGATTCCAGGTGTTGCCGATCTCGACTCGGAGGTGCTGCGGCTCCATGACGTGATAGCTCGTCGAGCCGACCACCCGCCCCTGTTGAAGAACCGCGAAGGGGTAGAGCCGCTCGTTGCCGAACGTGTGCTCGAGCCACGCATCGAGGTCCGTGGTCCACATCCAGGTCCAGATCCGCTCGTCGTCCGCGGCCT